>CAMIVR010000091.1 GCA_946402065.1 uncultured Brevibacillus sp.
TGAAATTAGTTCCCGCTTTTGCTGGCAAAATATCAGCGGTTTTTTGATTTTTGTCAGCAAATTAGCGGAAGTTATTTCATCGCGATGCCTTAAAGCATGCGGGAACAAAACTGCGGCGTGCTACACTAATCCGACAATGGCCCCGCTCTCGTCCAGTCGGAGCTGCTCGGCCGCCGGTTTTTTCGGCAAACCCGGCATCGTCATGACATTCCCCGTCAGGACTACGATAAAGCCGGCGCCGGCGGAAATCCGGATCTCGCTTACGTTAACGGTAAAATCAGTCGGAGCGCCCAGGCGATCAGGCTGATCGGTAAACGAATACGGTGTTTTGGCCATGCACACCGGCAGATGCTCGAGTCCCATCAGGGCAATTTTTTGCAAGGTCTTGCGGGCGGTGCCCGAATAGCTGACCGCAGATCCGCGGTAAATGTTCGTCACGATTGTTTCGATTTTCTCCTCAATGGATACATCGTCCTCGTACAGCAGCTTGAACGGAACGGATCGTGTTTCTGCTGCCTTGATCACCTTTTCGGCCAGGCTCAGACCTCCCTGCGAACCTTCCGCCCAGACGTTGGACAAGGCCGCATCCACGCCAAGCTGCTCGCACATGGCGAAAACGGCGTCCACTTCGGCGGGCAAATCAGTTGCGAAGTGATTGAGCGCGATTACGACCGGTACGCCAAATCCCCGCAGGTTTTCGACATGCCGCGATACGTTGGCAAACCCTGCTTCCAGAGCCGCTTGATTCTCCAGATGAAGGGCGTCGAGCTTGACTCCGCCATTGTATTTCAGCGCTCTGATCGTAACGACGACGACAGCAGCATCCGGCGTCAGCCCTGCTTTGCGGCATTTGATATCAAAAAACTTCTCCGCTCCCAGATCGGCGCCAAACCCTGCCTCCGTCACTACATAGTCGGCCAGCTTCAACGCCAGCTTGGTGGCGATGACGCTGCTGCAGCCGTGAGCGATATTGGCAAATGGTCCGCCGTGAACAATCACAGGCGTCCCTTCGATCGTCTGAACCAGATTCGGCTTCAGCGCTTCCTTCAACAGCACGCACATCGCATCGACGGCGTTGACATCTTTGGCCGTCACCGGCTGGTCATTCATGTCGTAGCCGATGATGATCTGCTGCAGGCGCTCGCGCAAGTCGGCCATGTCTTCACTCAGGCAGAGAATCGCCATGATCTCGGACGCGGTCGTAATCATGAAGCCGTCCTCCCGCGTCACTCCGTTGCCGTCGCCGAGTCCGACGACAATGCTGCGCAAGGCCCGATCGTTCATGTCCAGGGCGCGTTTCCAGACGACCTTTTTCGGGTTGAGCTGCAGGCTGTTGCCCTGATAGATGTGATTATCGATCATCGCTGCAAGCAAGTTATGCGCTGAGGTAATCGCGTGAATATCTCCGGTGAAATGCAGATTGATTTCGTCTGCCGGCAAAATTTGCGCGTTGCCGCTCCCCGTCGCTCCGCCTTTCATGCCGAGGCACGGTCCCAGTGACGGCTCGCGCAAGGCCGCAACCGCCGTTTTTCCAATGTAGTTCAACGATTGGGACAGTCCGATTGTCGTCAGCGTTTTGCCCGCCCCGGCCGGTGTCGGGTTCATCGCCGTCACCAGAATCAGCTTGCCGTTGGGATTGTCTTTGACTTTTTCCCGCAGTTCATCGGACAGTTTTGCTTTGTACTTGCCGTACAGCTCCAAATCTTCGTCGTGTATATGTAACCGCTTTGCTACTTCCCCGATTGGCTTCATACATACCTCCCCTTGTGTGGACCGAAATATTCACTGCTGACATCCTCTTCCATTATATCGGTCTGCTGGCGGTAAATCACCTGGTTCAAACATTCAATCTGCTGCAGGAAAAAGGGCAGTCACTTGCGTCTGACGCAGGACTGCCTTTTTCGTTACGCTTCTAAACTGTGTACCGGTCTGTCAATGCTTTTAACTCATGCGCCATCTGATTCAAGGCGGCGCTGGAGCCGGCCAGGACATCCAGTGATTGCACCTGATTTTTCACCGCTGCTGCGACTTCATCGGCATTTTCTGCAGACTTGTCGGCGATCGCCGCCGTCTCGTTCACAGCCGCCAAAATTTCCTCGGAGCTGGCCGACATCTCTTCTGAAACTGCCGACACGGCCTGAATCTGATCGGTTACCAGCTTGATGTTGTGCAGAATCGTTTGAAACATTTCACCACTCTGTTCGACGGCCTTCATGCCGGCTGACGCATTGCTGCTGACGATGCCCATCGAGCCGACTGCATGCGCGGTTTCATCCTGAATTTCCTTGATCAAGAGCGCTATCCGCTTGGCAGCCTCTGCCGACTCTTCCGCCAGCTGCCGCACTTCTCCGGCGACAACGGCGAAGCCTCTTCCCTGCTCGCCTGCCCGGGCGGCTTCAATCGCTGCATTGAGTGACAGCAGATTGGTCTGTGAAGCGATGGAGCCGATCACTTCGACGATCTCTCCGATTTCCTCCGAGCGTTTGCCGAGCTGGTGGACAATCGCTGCCGCTTCCTCTACGGATGCGTTGACGGCGTTCATTTGCGCAATGACCTGTTCGATTGACTGGTTGCCCGCTTCTGCATATTGTGCAGCTTCATACGATGTCTCCGATGCAGTCGTAGCAGATTCTGCCACCCGTTGCTGAGCGGTCGCCATTTCTTCCAGTGAGCGAATCCCTTCCACCATCTGAATTTGCTGCTGCTCTGCCCCTGCCGCTACCTGCGCCATGGACGCGTTTATCGCTTCGGCAATCTGGTTGTTTTGGGCGATATTGGCTGCGAGCGACTCGGCCGAGTCCGCTGCTTGTTGGGCGTGCAGCTTGATCTTGCTGATGATCTCTCGGTTTTGCCCGGCCATTCTGCTCACTTTGCGGGTCAATTCGCCGATTTCATCCTGCCTGTCCGTGGATATGGCAATGCCGAGATTGCCACGCTCCACTTCTTCTACCGCTTTTGCCAGACTGTGGATCGGTTTGGTGATGCGTCTTGTCAGGTAATAGGAAATCAGCAGCGTCGCTACAAGCAAAATCGCGCCGGTGATCAGCATCGGCTTAAAGATCACACTCGCCCGCTCGGTTAATTCATCGATTTTGACCGTCCCGATAATTTCCCAATCAGTCACCGGGTTGGTAATGAAGCTGAACAGCGTCTGTTCGCCATTCATCTCATCTTGCAGCTCGCCCGTTCTCCCGGCGTTTTTGACTTTGGCATAGCTCTCCGAATCCTCCACGCTGGACCCGATCAGCTTCTCGTCCGGATGGTAGAGAATCGTCCCGGCGGCATCCAGCAGCATGACGTAGCCGGTATCACCGATTTGAATTTCTTTGACGATATCGATCAACTCTTTCGGCGACACATCGACTGCTGCGACACCGACCAGCTTGTCGTTTCGATAGACTGCCTTGGCTACCGTCAGCGTAACCGCTTTACTCCCTTGAACGTCTATGTACGGATCTGTCCAGATGACCTTGCCTTTGTTCTGCACCGCTTTGCTATACCAGGGGCGTTTGCGAGGGTCGAAACCTTCGGGCTTGTCTGTCCATTCCGGAACCTGAAAGATTTCCCCTTTTTCCGTACCGAAGTAAGCGCCAGTGTCCTGGAACGCTCCCAGTGTACTCATCATCTCCGCATGCATCTCTTCGTAATGGGCCAATGCATTTGTACTCGCAAGCATGTTGACAATCTCTTCCGTCTTTTTAAAATATAATCCAAATGTTTGATCCGTCTGCTCCATCCGCTGTCCCACATTTTGCATCAGTACGTCTACTGTCGTATTGACCGAAACCGCGTAACTGACGACGGAGACTACGGCAGACGAGAGTAAAATCAATGCCAGGAATGGTATGAGAATCTGTAGCTGCAACTTTTTCTTCATTAGAAGCTTCCTCCACTATCTCTCTCTATTTGGAAAAGGTTATGATAACTTTTTCACTTAATGATACGAAGAACCCAGGACTTTCGTTTCATTCCCAAACACTTATGTATAATTGGACCCATTGGAAAAATCTGGCGTATAAAAAAACCCGCCCTTCCGAAGAAGAAGCGGGGGGATAAAGCCGATCGTCGGGATGATTTTAGAATGTGTGCAGCGTGCGCATTGAGAGCCTCGTTCCTGACGTCCGCACTACATGCTGAAAAGCTCATCTTGAAGTGTTTGCCAAAACAACGCTCGCCCGGGAACGTCGCCTGCTCTGCCTTGATCAACGATCAGACGCTCCGGCAGGTTGTACTGCCGCTTCACCGTGTATACGTTGCCGGTGCGTGTGTCTTTGAGCTTGAGCAGGTTTCCTTCTTTGTGAACGAGAAAGGTTGCGAGTCCGGTGCGAAGCGTATCATCCTGTATTTTCCCAGCAAACAGCGGAGTTTTTTCGAACGCATTTGTGCCAGCCTGATACGCAGTTACCTTTCCCTCGTTTACGTTCAGGTACAGAACGAAGTCATCGGTCGACCAATCGCCGTCGTAATCTGTTTTCCCGGTATCGCAGCCGGTCAGCAGCAGGACTATGATCAGTAGTGGTTGTAGTGTACGATGCAGTAGCATAACTCCCTGCTCCTTCAGACAATTGCACTTGGCTTTCACTAATGCAAGTGTACTTTGCAGGCAAAGAAAAACATACCGTCTACAGCATGGACTCTCCTCCGTCCCAAGACTGATTTGTGGATTAGGATACTTGGCTACGCCAAGCTTTTTGGCGTAGCCTTAGTTGCATACTGCTGTGAGTTAGGCACCAGGAAGCGGGTATGCCCCATCCCAGACAATTCGGCGATACGCCTGCGAGTCAGTGTCGCCTTCCGTGCTGAACAAGAGCACCCGCGAGTGCTCGTCAAGCTGGAGCCGTTCCCGTACTGTCCTCAGTCGTTCGTCGCGCATGATCCTGTCAAGCAAGCCCGTGGTCACGGCACCCGATTCTCCGGAGATGATTCGCGCATCGTTGCCCAGCGGATTGCCGAGGATGCGCATGCCTTGGGCAGCGATGTAGTCCGGGCAGGAGACAAACGCATCGGCGTAGTCTCTGAGCAGCTCCCAGGCGATCGGATTCGGTTCACCGCAAGCTAATCCGGCCATGATCGTGTCCAAATCACCGGTGACGGCTCGTGGACGGCGATCTTTTGCCAGCGAAGACTGATAGAGACAATCTGCCTGATCAGGCTCGACGATGACCGTGATCGGCCGCTCTTCGGGAAACATGGCCGCCAGCACACCTTGTATCGCGCCAGCGTATGAGCCGACACCCGCCTGTAAGAAGACGTGTGTCGGCTTGTCGACACCCTGGACGCGCAATTGCTCGATCGCTTCCGCCGCCATTGTGGTATAGCCTTGCATGATCCAGACCGGAATGTCGTAGTACCCTTCCCAGGCTGTATCTTGAATCACTACCCAACCGTGTTCCCGGGCATTGGCTGCGGCCAATCGGACAGCGTCATCATAGTTAAGGTCCGTAATATACCCTTCCGCACCAGTAGAGAGAATATGTCCAAGCCGCTCCTGGGCGGAACCTTTGGGCATGTAGATGACTGCTTTTTGCCCCAGCTGTTGGGCCGCCCATGCTACGCCGCGTCCGTGATTGCCATCCGTAGCAGACGTAAATGTCACTTCTCCCAGCAACTGCTTCACTTCTCCCGACCGCAAACGCTCAAAGGAAAGCTCCGCTATGTCCATCCCCAACCGCTGTGCCAGGTAATTGCCGATCGCATAGGAACCGCCAAGGACTTTGAACGCATTGAGACCGAAGCGGAAAGACTCGTCCTTCACGTATATGCCGGCCACCCCAAGATGCGCGGACAACTGCCGCAGATTTACCAGCGGAGTCTCCCGATACGCGGCAAAGCTGCGGTGAAAGCTGCGCGCCTTGTCGACTTCGTGCCGGGCAAAGAGCTGTGTCCCCGCTTTTTCCCCGCTCTCTCTGGCGCTTGCTTGAAAACTCCATTTCAACTCTTCCATTCTCTCACTCCTCTTGCGTGCAAACGTGTGGTAAAGCGATGCAGCTAATTAACATAGCAATATTTATGCCAACCGATTCGCATCGTTTCTGGAGAGATTGGCTAAAGTAAATGTCTCAAAATGAGACTATTATATGAAAACAGTATCATTTTGAGACTTTTCCGTTTTGTTGATGCAGGTTCATTTTCGTGGCTATATGACAGCTTCATCCGCAGCCGCTGCCCAAAAGAAAAGCCCGCTCTGTCACCGATCGGGCCGTTACACATTTTCCAGTGAATATTTTTTTATGAGTTCATTTGATGAAATGGCGACGACTTTCGGGATCAGCAGGTCTGTTTTTGCGTACAGTCGCTGCTTTCCTTCCGGATGGACGACGGACAGAAGCAGCCGCAAATACAGCTTGGTGACAAAGGCGAACACCCCCTTGGGCAGGTCCGTCACCGTAAACCCGAACTGGCTCGTGCCGCGATGAATGATCGATACGCCGTACAGCCCCTTTATTTGCAAGCCTTTTGGCTGGTTCAGGAGAAACCGGGCGATATGCGGCAGCAACTGCTCGGTTGCACGGATCATTTGGATCGCGAGCTGCAGCGATGAACCCGTCTTTGTCGCCATCTGGAACAGCACTTCATTGTCAAAGTGAAGTTCGGCAATCCGATCACCTTTGCGGATTTCACCGCCGTCCGTCAAGCGGATTGCTTTTCCCCTGTAGGTCCGTACTCGCAAGTGCAGAAACCTGTTTTTTTCATCGATGGGGACAATCCGAAAACAACTGCGAAACAGCTTCTCCCACGTCATCCAAAAACGGATCAGCATACGCTTGCGCCAACGAAGCCGGCTCTCTTTCCGCTGCTGATGGAAGCCGATCAGCTCATCCACTCTGACCGAGCGATAGCCGCGCCGTTGAATCTCCGCAAAAATATCCGTCAGTGCCGCCAGCATGTAGGAAGGAGCATCGCGATGAGCTCCCCATGTCGTCCCGCTATCGTGCAAAAGGATGACGGAGCCACCCTTTATCCTGTTTAATAGTCTCCGCCTGATCTTCCGACTGCCGCCATATCGCCACCAGTCGCCTGCCATCACAGACCACAGAACGAGGCGAAACTGCTTTTGCAGCAAATCAGACCAGGTAAACAGTCCCCATGGCGGTCGGTAGAGGACCGGCCTTTCCCCGGTAATTTCCGCAATAATCGCTTGGCACTCGACCAACTGTCGCCTGACTTTCCACGGCGGGCTAAACCAGTTGGGCCAATGGCGATAGTGATGGATTCCGATCAAATGCCCTTCCTCGTGAATGCGTCTGATCAGATCCGGGTACTTTTTCGCTTTCCAGCCAAGTACAAAAAATGTCGCTTTCTGATTGGACTGCTTTAACAGCTCAAGAAGCCGCGGCGTATACTCAGGATCGGGCCCATCATCAAACGTAAAGGCAATCTCCCGCTGTGTCCGTCCCTTGCGAAATACCCCCATGCCAAAAAACAGCGATGCGCTCCACGGCGCCACCCCATACAGCAAAAACAAGCTGCAGACAAGCCATAACACTGTTTTCCCCATGCTTATCCCCTCTTCCAAATGCTCTTTATACGCGGCTACTACTCTGGAAGAGCCATTACGTCATTATCATTGTACTCATGGCATGTTCTTTATTATGCTTAGAGCCTTTAAACTCTATGAGAACAAAATATTGTGGACTGGAACTAGTCGCATACGAACAGGTGCGTCCTGCATGAGATAGTAATTATGCGAAAATAAACGTATAATCGGTGCTGAATGAAAGAATATCGTGCAGGAGGGACTAAGATGGAGTCTACGATCGTAAAGGAAGTCCAAGCTGTTTATCACCAGCTGTTAAATGCCTGGAATAACCGCAATGCTGAAGGAATGGCTGCGTTATTCACGGAGGAGGGGGAGCAAATCGGTTTCGATGGGAGTCAGGCGATTGGTCCGGATGAGATTTTCTCACACCTCCACCCGATTTTTGCCCATCACCCTACGGCGCGATTTGTCAGCAAAGTGAAAAGCGTGCGTCTGCTGAGTCCTGATGTTGTCCTGTTGCGAGCGATCGCGGGGATGGTTCCCCGTGGACAATCAGATATCAATCCGGCAGTCAATACCCACCACACGCTCGTAGTCGTACATACCGACGGAAAATGGCGCATTCGGCTTTTCCAGAATACCCCGGCCCAGTTTCACGGAAGACCCGAGTTAGTGGAACAAATGACAGAAGAGCTAAGAGAGCTGCTGCAATAAGATCGCAGATACACCCTTCTAACGCGGCATTCTGTACCAGTCGCTGAGGAAACCGACATGTGAACACGAAACGCTCCGGTCACCAGGCTTAACTGGCTAGCAACTGGCGATTTTCACCCCCAATCACGCCGGCTTATGGAAACAAGCCGACTCAAAAATCGATCTGGATGATTTCCATCATATAAAAATCATACCACCTCAGACAAAATTCGGAAACATTTTTGCTTGCAAACCGCCCTGTTGGCGTGCAAAATGTCGAGACATGAACAGAATCAAGCAGGCTTTGCCGAAATATCTGGCAGAGCCTTTCGTTTTCTCGTATATTTTGTTGATGCCTGACGAGTAAAACGCGGCATTTCGTCCATGTTATCCGATCGCGGCCTGAAGCACGGTGAAGTCTATATCGACATTGCCTTGCTCGACTTACGACTCCAACAGCTTGGCACTGTACTCGACCATCTGAAACCCCGGCATGGATAGCACGTCATTCCTTTAAGTCAAAGGGCGCTCTCGTCTACCGATCACTCACCTTCCCTTGTCTAACTTCATACCCAACTTTTTATAACTAATCTAAAAATAGGAAAAATATATATTGACCATTTTTGCAATATTATACAATATTTTCAAAATGATAGGAGAGTATATCCTTATGAAACTATTTAAGCATCTATCACCAATTTTTATAATTGCATTAATGCTGCAAATTCTCGTATATCAACAGCTACCTAAAGTTGAAGCAGCTTCTGCTCCACCTTATACTGCCAGTTATTACATTACAAATCCATCTACAAATGCTCTTTATAATTTAGGCTGCAGTCTCGGAACACATGATAAAAACACCCCAGGCATGCAGTCTAATCTTGTTCTCTTAGACTTTGGTGCCCAACAAAAGAATTCAAGTGGTGAATGGGGAGCCAGTTTGTGGAATCATTTTCAGACAAATTCCCAAATTGCGAATCTTGTTAAACAATTTGGTATAGGTTACTATGATTGCACCGGAAATGACACTGATTCTCAACTTATAATAGGAATAGGAACGAATAATTCTGGATCATTGGTTAACTATACTGCAGGAAGTGTTTGGGCATCATTGGCATTTACCGTCGACAAATTCATTTTGGATAATGGTTATTCCAGGCAAGTTACCATTTTTGGTGCAAACGACATGGAGGTCGCTTGGAATTCAATTTTGAATACAAGAGACTGGGTTGACGGCTATCATACCTATACTACAAACACTCCATCGTATTACAATTTTGGATCAGCTGATGGTTGCCCAACATCAGGTACTTACACTAGCAACACAGTTTGCTCTACCAGTACTAACTCATGGAAAGTCAAAGATATATATTACATAAGTTATGGAGCTAAAAAGGCTTTAGCACTCCCTGAAATCTATACAAATTCAATGGCAACACAATGGCAAAAAATAAGTAAGTACGGGAACGATTATGAAGGGGGTTGGAGTATCTATTTTGAGGGCGCTTTGTCTGAATATGGAGCTGATTCCTCAACCCTTAGTCCAAGTAGTGCGTGGACTGCGCTTTACAACAAAATAAATTCGGATCCGGCTACTGCACAGGCAAAACTATATTACTCAACTGATATCCGCTGGCAGTAAATTTTATTACTCACCATCAAACAATGATAATTGAGGAGGTAAATATGATGAGGCAATTTTTCAAACAAAAAATAGGGGTTATTGTACTTGCTTCTAGTATCGTCATTTTATCCATACCTGTGATTAGTTTGGCTGAACCTCACAACGGCATCGAAAGCCACCTTCATGATTTAATTGATAACCCTAAAATACCTGAAGCAAAAAAAGATGAGTTTAAAAGAGAATTAGAGAAGTTAGAGGACGCGAAAAATGTGAAGCCTGCCGAAAAAACAAGTTTTAAGCAGCATGTTGAGAAAGGTGAACTTGAAGAAGGGGTCCTTCCACCATGGAATACAGGGATTGTAGAGGATCATGAAGCGCCCCCGGGACGTCATGATGTAGTAATAAATAATATATGGCATGGTAAAATCAATAACAAATTGCAATCTGTGTACGCTGGTGGACTTTCCTTAGACAGTAAACAAGGGATTCTCATAATCGTTACGATGGATGAAGATGGATCGAATGTCTCGCTTAAAGAAGTTCTTACACCCGAGAAGAATGGTTCCCTTAAAATTAAGAAAGAAGAAAACAATAATCTTATGAAAGAGGGTAATAATCAGCTGATTTTAGAGTCAGAGGATGGGACTGAATTTTCATTCGATACCGAATCAGATACATTATACTAGGTAACATTGTTATTTTCTTCCTCCTCCTCTTTGGATTTGAAGGTAAAATAACCGAAGCATTGTCGTAATGAGCACAGGACGTGTATTGGGAATTTTGATCTCGGTTAACGATCAGTCCCGTCACGTCCTTTTACTTTTTACTAGCAAAACGCTTTTCAAACGAGAGGTTAATCTATCCGTTTATATGGTAAGTAAATTCTCATGTGCATCATTTTACCCGATAACAGACCTATCCGCTCAAACCACCAGTCGCTGTTTTTGTTGGAGGAAACCGCGAGCGACGGACAAAATGTAAATGACTAGAAATGCCACCATGTAGAGTACAGGCATACGGTACATTCCTGCATAGGCGACATGTTCGGCAATCCGCCCGAGTGCCATTGCGCCGATCCCAATGCCAAAATAAAGCGAAGAAAAATACATGCCATTTGCACCCCCTCTGCACTCCGGGCTCAAGCAGGATCGTCCAGGTCTGGATGGACAGCAGCACTGCACCATAGCCAAGACCATCATTACCTGTACAGGAAATAAATGTTATATTTATGAGGACATTCGTTCGGAATTAGGATTCGAATGTACACATTGTTTCGCAATAATTGTATTGGCAAGTCCGAGACGACTGGTTTGAATGGTGCAAACAGCTCCCCGCAGAAGTACTGGCCAGGGAACAGGCGGTTGTCGACATTGAGCACACTTGGATTCTGGGGCAGCAATGTGGAGAGGAATACCATGCCGATTTCAACGACTATACCATGTTGGAAAAAGTCCAGCAGCTCTCCCTTGAATACCGTGCGTAAATCGAACCGTTTCTCAAAGACAGGTCACCCGCCAAAGGGCGCCTAGCTGTTTACAAGCGAGCGAAACGGCAGAACGTACTCATATACGGTGATCTGATCCGGCACCTCATCACCCACCTCATCACCCACACGAAATCGACCACATCGGTCGGCTTTCCATCTGGTCGAGAGAGCGGCTAATTTAATCTTCCACGGGTTGGATCCGGCACCAGGTTTTGGCATCGCTCGTTGCTTCTGCAATCGATATACTCTGCAATCCGCTTTGCGCCGTAGACTCCCCACTTGGTTACCCAAGATAAAGGCTTTGCAGTAAAAAATCCCCTTCGGTCAAACAGTGATCAACGCTCTTTTCACTGTCTTTCGCAGGGGATACTGCCAAAGTCGGTTTCTTTATCGGCTCGGCTGGCTTATTCCATCGCCCGTGTTTCCACTATACGCATGGGAATGGGGGTACATCCCATTAACAGTAGTAACCCCCTCAAAATAATGATAATGCCCCCCATTTGGCAATGGCCTTGCAGGACCCGTAGTTCCTCGAATAAGGTGTGTATGACCGTCGCTAACTGCTGTCACCGTATAATATTGGTGGACGTGCTGCACT
Organism: uncultured Brevibacillus sp.; assembly: GCA_946402065.1. Taxonomy (GTDB): domain Bacteria; phylum Bacillota; class Bacilli; order Brevibacillales; family Brevibacillaceae; genus Brevibacillus_D. The sequence continues at coordinate 11,882 of CAMIVR010000091.1, forward strand.
CCTGTCGGTGCTGGTTCCGTCATTCCCGCATAGTAATGCGAGTGTCCGATATCACAAGAAGTACACCCGGAAAAAGCGTGCGTATGGACAGGCCTGCCATCCCAGGTCGTTAGGAACAGGGTATGGGAATGTTGGGATTCTGATTCATTTGATTCGATGACAAAGCCCGTAACTGGTACACTCATTCGTCTCCCTCTTTTCTCGAAGATTTTACATCGTATGATGGGGAGAGCAAGAGAGTGTAGTTTATTCAGTAGGCAAAAGGCCATTTTGGGATATCGACTATTTCTTCCACACACTTCTCCTATAGGGGCAGGCCGACACCGTTAGAAGGGGTATTCCAGGTTGAAGAGAGCGAGATCATACCACGTGCTGTTTATTTCCCCTGCAAATGCGCCAAGCCCATATCAATTACACCGTAGATCGCTTCGTTTTTTGCCGTGTCAAACTCTGCATAGGGCGTATAGCTACGGCATTTATCCATCACCATTTGGCGCAAATGGGCGTCATTTTGCAGGACGCCGCCTTGCAAAATGATCGTGAATGCTTGCTCTTTCATCCCCAGCCGATCAATGACAGCCCGGGCGACGGCAAACAGCTCGTCGCTGGCCCTCTTAAGGATATTTTCCGCTACTCGGTCGGCAGCCGCTGCCGCCATGCTGACCAGCCGTGACAGCTCGCCGACTTTTTCGACGGAATACGCTTCGCCGTAGCTCCAGTTAAACAATTCTTCCGGATGGCTCAAGCCAAGATGAGGCAGCACCCAGTCAGGCAGCGAGGTGGCCGGTCCGCGCCCGTCGACGGCGTGCAGGATCGCCGTAATGGCCATCTTGCCGATCCAGTAACCGCTGCCCTCATCCCCGACGCGATGCCCCCAGCCTCCCGCGCGGGCATGAACCCCCTCTGCGTTGTTGCCAAAAGCGATGGAGCCCGTCCCGGCGATGACGAGAACCCCGGGAGCGCCGTTCGTCGCGCCGAGCAGCACGGCAAACCCGTCGTTTTCGATGAGCAAATGGTTGACGGTAATGTCCATCCGCACAAGCACTTCATGCACGATCGCTTCCACTACTTCGCGGTCATAGGCCGTATCAAGCCCCGCCAGAGCAAAAACGGCGCACTCCACATGAATGGCACTCGCATCTGCAAAGCCTGCGGTCGTCTTTAATGCCGACAATGCGGCCCCGATTGCCCTGAATAGCTCTGACATGGCTGCCTCTCTGCCAACCCCTTGATAGTTGCAGGAACCCGCCCTGCCGTTGGCTAAAATGTTTCTCTCTCTGTCGACGAAAGCCACCCTGCATTTCGTGCCGCCTCCATCGACCGCGAGCAGAGGGACCGTTGGACGCACCATCATTCTTCACTCCATCCGGATAATACCCGATCAAGTGCTTGCAGGGCAGTCTGGCATGTATCGCACGCATTGTCCAACCACGTGCGCTGTTCCTCTTGCTGCCGCTTGCGATCAGCGATGATCCGGCTCATCTCCCCTGGGCTCGGCCCCCCCGGCAGCGAGCGGATTGCGACGAAGGCCACCGGATCAAGCGCCTGGGCCAACTGTGCCTGGGTGAGCGTCAGCTCTCTGCCGATCAGCTTACGCGCTGCCCCGTTGACGAGCGAAAGCGGAATCTCACTCGCCGACAGTCCTTGGTCGAGCCCCTGTTTGACAACGTCGCTGACGATCTCATGGGCTGTCCGAAACGATAGTCCGTCGGTTCTCACCAATGTGTCGGCAAGCTCTGTGACCGTAGCAAAGCTGCCCTTGGCCCGCTTCAGCAAGACATCCTTGTTGACCTCGATCGTGCCGATCACGGCAGCGAGCAGCCGGTATATCTGGTCGAGCACGGTGAGGCTGCGCCAGGCATACGGCTGCATGTCGTCTTCCGTATCGACGATATCGCCGAATGGCGTATTGTGCATCATCGTCAGGACGGCGGCAGCGTTGCCGGCACAGCTGGACAGCAGGGAGCGCATGTGCTCAAGCGATACCGGATTGCGTTTTTGCGGCATGATGGAGCTGATTTGCACATACGGGTTGGCGACTTTTAACGCGGCGAATTCCTGCGTGCACCAGAGCAGCAGATCCTGCGTGACGCGCCCGAGATTAATCGCCGCCAACTGCACAGCCGCAGCCACCTCGCCAATGTAATCAGCGCCGCCGATAGCGTCGTATGAATTTTCCACAATCCCGGCAAAACCGAGCAGCTGCGCCATCCGCTCACGCGAGATGGCGAATCCGGACGTGGTCAACGCTGCCGCCCCCATACTGCTGTGATTGCAGTTGTGGTGGGCACGCATCAGCCGGCCGATGTCGCGGCTGAGCGAATCGACGACGGCTGTGATGTAGTGGGCCATCGTCGTCGGCTGTGCCTGTTGGGTATGGGTATAGCCGATCATGACCGTATCGATGTGATCCTCGGCAAACAGGAGCAAATGCTCCTTCGCGTGCAAGGCGGCGGCGATCGTCTGCAGCAGTTTTTGCCGCAGCACCATGCGGTATATCGTCACCCCCATATCATTGCGGCTGCGGGCGAGGTGGAGATTGCCCGCCACTTCACCGGCGCTCTTCAGCAACTGACTCTCCACTTGAAAAAACAAATCCTCAAACTCTCCTGTGTACAAGCTTGTCTGCAACGCTTGCAAATCAAGCTCCTGGATCGCCCGGGCGATCTTTTTCGCATCGCCTTCGGACAGCAGGCTCTGTTCCCGCAGCATGATCAAATGCGCTTTGTTTATCGCCATCATCGGTTCAAGCAGATGATCTTTCGCTTCGTTAAAAGCCGGTTCGAGGACGCATTCGGCATACGTCTTCCCAGGGAAGCAGGTACCCTCGGTCTGAAAAATTCGCTCCTGATATCCCATCTCGTTCATCCCTTCTTTATCATGCCACTCGCTATTCAGCTTTTTTTGCTTGTCGCTCTTGTAGCGCCAGCGTCCGTCGCGCTACTTTGCCTGGCGCAGTCTCGCCGCGTACAACCCTTGCTCGCCCCTGGCGTCAATACAGTCTCCCCGCCAGCACAAGCAGTGACAACTGTCGCTACGGCTGCTGCTTGAGACTGATCATGTTGACGAACATCCGAATCGCTCCCGGAACGAGGCTCGGTATTTCCCGATACCAGGAAAGCGAGCTGTACGTATACGTCCCTTTGCCATATGCTGCCGTGAGGAAAATTCCCCGAAACGCTGCTTCGCCTTCGTCACTGGTCGCAATCAGCTCGGTATACTCGCTGCTCCAGCGCGATGGATTGTATGCGGAACGCTCGTGCACCCAATGCTCCCAATCCGCGTCAGTAATACGATTCGGGAAGCAGAACAGCGGGTGCCCCGGGGCAAGCATCGCCACAGGCGAATGCTCGTCTGTCACCCGCCAGTCGATCAGCGGCGTGCCGATGGTGATCGGGTACGGGGCGAGCGCAGGCGACCACTTGTCCTCAGGCTTGTGATATTGCACCACGAGATTGCCGCCGTTCTGCACATAGCTGAGCAGACGCTGATTGCAGGGGATCAGCTCCGGACGAAATGCGTAGGCGCGAATGCCCAGCACGATTGTCTGGTAAGCGGACAAATCGCCGCACTGCAGCTCCTTGGCATCGAGCTGGACGACATCGACACCAACTTCGCGCAAGTATTCATCGATATTGTCAAACCCGCTGGAGACATACCCGACCTTGAGCTTGTCGGGAACCTGCAAGTCAAACGCCTGAATGTGCAAATCCGCCGGCTTGAGATAGTACGTTCGACCGATATGCGGGTACTCGATGACCTGAACGTCTTCCCTGCTTACCCGACTGCCATCGCGAATGGAAGCGGCAATCGTATACTTCCCGTTTTTTACCTGAGCAGCCGGACGTACCGTAAAAGCGACCGATTTCGTTTCCGCTTTGAAGTCGAAGCTTACTGTCGCCTCTTCCGGCTCCACGCTCCAGCCTTCCGGAACCTGCAGGGCCACCGCTGCATCCGCCGCTCCCGGCGTGTAATTTTTCACGGTTGCCCTGACGGGAATCGCCTCATCCGTTTTCAGCGTATTGACGACGGTCGCACTTGGCAAAAGCGTAAGCGAGTACGGCGGCAAAACCGCTACCTGGCATTCGGGATTAATGTCCAGCTTGCTTGTGACACCATCCAGTTGATAATCCACCTGGACGTGCACGACAGCAGGACGATACGGGTGAAACAGTTCGGCATCTGTGGGTATCTCCAGCTCATAGGTGGTGACGACCCGCTGGTTGTAGCCCAATACGGGGAAGCAGGTCGCACCAGTCGGCTCTGCCTTCCAGCCGTCCGGGACGATTAGATGCAGATTCACATCCGTTACCTCGATCGTCCCGCCATTATAAGCCGTGACCGTCATCGTCGTCTTCTGTCCGGCGATCAGCTCGCCCGTCTCCGGCTTCAGCTTGACGATCAGCGAGGCAGCTTCCATGCTCGCTCTGTACAGCTGTTTTTCCTTCACATTCAGCCTGAACAGCAAGTCGCTTTTGGTCGTTTCAGCAAGCGCGGACGACGTCACATCGGCAATTGCTTTTTGCACGAGGGCAATCATCTCGTGAACGCGCCTGGCCACGCTGGCAAAGCTGGGAAAAGCGGCGATCACATCGGCAGAAGCCTGTTCGAGCGCCCGCAGTTCGGCAGCTACCTGTCCCGCGCCCGGCTGCTGTGCGATTTCATCGGCCAGGTCGGCAAAGGTAAAGGCAATGCCGTCAAAAAAATCCCCTCCTGCCTGGTCTGCCGGCAGCGTGGACAGCTCCAGCTTGTAGTGGTTGTACGTCGGGCCTTCGTCGTAATGCACGCCCATTCCCTGACTCATGTGCATGAAGCGCGATTCTTCGCCAAGCTGCAAATAGGACGCACCGTACGTTTGATTGTATTCGCCAACGGGCACAGCCGTATCGAAGTCATCGTCCGCGGCTGGAACATACAGCTTTTTCACTTGCCATGGCTGCAGCCCGCGCTGCAGATGCTCCGGAAACACCGCAGGATTGGCCGCGTCGTGAAAGGCGCGGATCGTCAAAATCGTAATCGCGCGATGGTGGCCGTGTGTGGTCGGCTCGTTGAGGAAGGCGGGTATGACCACGTCCGGACGCAGCTCGCGGATTTTGCGGACCAGGCGCTCGTAGACCACCGCTTCGCCCCATTTGCGGAACGTTTCCTGAGCGCATTTGGAAAAGCCAAAGTCAATGATCGGATCGTCAATCTGCTCGCTCAGGATGCCCAGCGTCACGTTATTGACTACGGAGGCTTCCTCCAGCTCTCGCGTTCTGATGATCCCGAGCGCATGCCCGAGCTCGCTGCCGATCTCGTTTTGCCCTCCTTCGCCGCGTGTCGCGATTATGCTCGTCGTGTATACGCCTCTGCCCAGCGACAAATACGCCAGCATCGCACTGTGTTCATCGTCGGGATGAGCACCCGTATTCATCGCACTGGCAATCGTGGTCAACGGCATGATCGCCTTCCACAAGTCGATTACGCCGTGCTCTGTATGCACGGACTTTGCCCCGAGAGGTATGAGCGACTCTCCTTTTTCCAATTGAAGCTCCTCCTTTGTATGACCGCTCCCGTCTACATCGCGGTATTTGTCTTATCCCCGGTAAATTTTCGCGAGATAAACAGGACAATGATGATTAAGACAATTTGCAATACCCCATAAGCACACGCCGTACCGAATTCAAACGAATACATCCGCTGGAAAATCGCTACCGAAATCGGTATCGTGCTCGGGGTGAAAATCAAAATGGAGGCGACGAATTCGCCGATACACTGCACCATCGCCAGCAGCGTCCCGGCCAAAATTCCGCCCAGCGCCAGCGGAAAGACGACGCGGCGAAAGCTGTACCACCACGATGCTCCCAAATTGCGGGCCGCCTCTTCGATCGATCCGTCAATCTGCATCAACGTCGCCGACGTCGAGCGGAAGACGAGCGGCAAATGCCGGACAAAGTAGGCGAGTGGCAGCATCCAGAAGGTACCGATCAGCACCTGCTGAAAGCTGAACACCGACGGCAGGCTGAACGCCGCGATCAGGTTAATCCCCACGACTGTTCCCGGCAGCGCCCACGGCAGCATGATCAGCGTATCCATCAGCGTTTTGCCGCGGAACTTGAGCCGCACCATCGCATACGCAGCCGAAACGCCAAAGATGACGATGCCGAGGGTAGCCAGCGCGCTGACTTTCAGACTGTTGGCGATCGGCTTCCACGTCTTGCTGTCCGTAAACAAGTCAAGGTAGTGGCTGACCGTGTACTTCGGCGGCAGAATCTGCACCGTCCAGGTCGCGTCGACCGTAAACGAGATCAGCACCAGCACAGCGATCGGCAGCATCAAAATGACAATCGCCACAAACGAGAGGACGACCGCGGCAGATCTGCCGAACCGGCTCTTCACCTCTGTGCGGTGCACGCTGACACCCTTGCTCAGGTTCTGGTAATTGCGCGCTCCTTGGTACCAGCGCATAAACAGCAAAAACAAAATCGAGACGACAGACAGAATGGTCGATTGCGTCGCGGCCATATCCAGGCTGCCGTTGGTTCGCGAAAGGTAAATCTGCATCGTCATCGTCCGATCGATGCCAAATACCAGTGGAGCTGTATACGACGCCATCGCGATCATGAAGACGAGCAGCGACGAAGCCACCAACGCCGGCGTCAGCATCGGCAAAATCACCCGGCGCCAAATCGTAAACCGGCTCGCTCCCAGATTGGCGGCCGCCTCCTCCAGCGATGGATCAAGTCCTTTGATCGCTGCCGAAGCGGTCATGTAAAAGTAGGTGTACATCGTAAAGGTGTGGACGACCAGCACCCCCCAGACGCCCTTTAGCGAAAAGGGGACCTGTTCCAGCTGAAACAGCGCTTTGAGCGCACGCGGGATGATCCCGCTCTCGCCGTAGAGAAAGGTAAACGACAGCACCCCGATCAACGGCGGCAAAGCCATCGGCACCAAGGCCAGGACGGAGAGGATCGTGCGGCCGGGAAACTCGTAGCGCTCCAGCAAAAAGGCCAGCGAGACCCCGACAATGCCGCAGGTGATGACGCTTAACACGGAAATGTAGATACTCGTCCACAGTGCCTCCAGATTGGCCGGATGCTCCAGGCTGAAAAATTTCACATAATTTAGCAGGGAAACGTGGTCGTCGATTTGCACGCTGGCCACAAACGTCTGGTACAGCGGATAGATCACGTACGCAAACAAAATCAGATATAGGGGGGCAACGAGTATATAGATGAATGCCGGCGAGGACGTCAGGGATCTCCTTGGCCGCGGCAGTGGAGATCGTTGCGATCGTTCAAGTTCCATCTTTCTCACACGCCCCTCATCCGACGAAGTATATGCTCTCTTTGGGAATGTGCAGGGCGATCCGCTCGCCGTGCTGCTTGACCCTGCTGCCCTGGCTGATCAGCATGCTGCGCAGCAGGTTAGTCCCGACAGCCGTGACGTATTGGACGCTGGCACCAGTAAACTCGGCGACGGTAATCGTACCGAAGACCACATTATCCCTTGCTTCAGCGCCTTCCGACACTTCCACGATCGCCTCGGGGCGGATCGAGATTGCCGTTTTCTCCCCTGATTGCAACCGGCATCGAGAAGAGGCATTTTTGATCAATGCCCGCAATTCGAGCTCCGGGGCGATGCGGATTGTCGCTTCCGCTCCCGATATGGACGTGACTACGCCTTCCCACAGATTGGTTTCCCCGATAAACGAAGCGACGAAGCGATTGAGCGGACGATGGTAGATTTCCTCCGGCGTGCCGATTTGCTGGACCTGCCCGCCTTGCATCACCATGATCCGATCAGACATGGACATCGCTTCCGCCTGATCATGCGTCACGTAAATCGTCGTAATTCCCAGCTCCGACTGCAGCCGTTTAATCTCAAAGCGCGTCTCCTCTCTCAATTTGGCGTCGAGATTGGATAATGGTTCGTCCAGCAGCAAAATCCGCGGCTCGATCACGAGTGCCCGGGCCAGTGCCACGCGCTGCTGCTGACCGCCGGAGAGCTGATCGATTCTCCGCTGCCCCAAGCCCTCCAGCCGGACCAGCCGCTGCACCCGCTCGACCCGCTCCTTGATTTCGGACCTGGCCATCCGCCGAACCTGCAAGCCAAACGCGATGTTTTCAAATACCGTCATATGGGGGAAGAGCGCGTAATTTTGAAACACCATCCCGGTGTTGCGCTTGTTGGGCGGCAGGTTGGTCACGTCCTCGCTGCCGAAATGGATTCTCCCGGTACTCGGATAGTAAAACCCGGCAATCATCCGCAACGTCGTCGTTTTCCCGCAGCCGCTCGGGCCGAGAAACGTGAAGAACTCCCCTGATTGGATGGCAATGTCTACATCTTCCACTCCCTTTACGTTTCCAAACTGTTTGCTGACATGGTCCAGTGTCACTCCGCTCAACAGGATCCCCCTTTCAACAGTAACGAGACGGAGGAAAGCCTCCGTCTGTTCGTTACCGCCGCACATTTTCCTTACTTGCCGCCTTTGCCTTTGATGTTCTCGTCCCAGTATTGCATCCATTCCTTTTCGTTCTTCGCCATGACGCCCCAATCGAGGTCGAGCGGCTTCAACTCGATATTTTTCATGATATCAGGCATATCGTCTTTGCTGATGTCCGTGCGGGACGGGAACTGGAAGCGTTTTGCCGCCAGCTCGCCCGCAACACTTGGATCGAACAAGAGCTCATAGAATTTTTTCGCAGCGTCCATGTTTTTGGCGCCTTTGATCAGCCCGACGCCGTCTACGAGGATCGGCGCTCCGCTGGCCGGGTAAATGAAGTCGAACGGATGGTTGTTTTGCTTGCTTTGCAGCAGGACGTCCTGCAGGTTCCACAGCGAAATCGCCCCTTCCTGGCGGTCCAGCTTGAGGTAGAGATTGGTCGGGTCCTGCGTGTACTCCTTCGTATTGGCATCCAGCTTTTTCAACCACTCATAGCCTTTTTTCGGATCGGCGGCACCCTGGCGGTAGATCATCGCGGAGTAAATCGTCCGCATCGTTCCTGACGGCAGCACGCCGCGAATGACGATTTTGCCCTTGTACTTCGGATCGAGCAAATCGTCCCAATCCTTCGGCGCATCTTCTTTCTTGATCGCTTCAGGGTTGATCATAATGACTTCCGGCAGCAGCATTTCGCCGTACCAGCGATCCTGTGGATCCTTGTAAAGATCAGGCACCTTGTCGGCAAAGGTCGGTTTATACGGCTCGAGCAGGCCTTCGTCAGCCGCTGTGCTCAAGGCAGACTGCGTGCCGCCCCACCAGAAATCCGCTTGCGGATTCGCCTTTTCGCTGCGCACCCGCTCCAGAATCTGCTGTGCGCCCATTTCCAGCGTCTCGACTTCGATATCCGGGTACTTCGCATTAAATTTGGGCAAGACAACTTCAAAAATATTTTTATCCCGTGCCGTGTAGATGGTCAGCTTTTGCTTTTCGCCGCCAGGTGCTGGCGTAGAACCTTCCGCTGGTTGCGACGGCGCGGGTGTCGGCGTCGAGCCTTCCGCAGGTTTTGCTTCCGGTGCCGTTCCGCATGCGGACAGCACGACCAGTAATGAACTCGCCAATACACCGCTCAACCATTTGCTGCCTGTCTTTTTCGTGGCTTTACTCAAAACAAACTCCCCCTCTATCTTTGTTTACATTGTCCATACGGGTATGCCTCCAGCACACTGTGTACAGCGCCGATCATACCCGCCTGGTTGCCCAGCACCGCTTTTTTGATCTGGGGCATTACCGGAACCCACTGCACGAGTAATGCCCGGATTTGCTCCAAACCTCTGTCGTCCATATGGATCATCTCTCCGCTGAGAACGATCAGCTCCGGATTGAGTACGCTGATGATGTTTGCCATCGCGTACGCCCAATGCCGGTAAATGTCTTCAAGCAACCCGTCGACCCGCTGATTCCCTTGCGAGGCATGGACGATCAGCTGCTGGATGACACTCGCATCTTCCTGCAGGTCGGAAAGAAGCTCCCTGGCTTTGCGTATAATCCCGGGAACGGAGTAGTTTTTTTCAAAGACGCCGAATTCCTGGTCCCGCCGTTCCTCCACAGGGCCAACCATCATGTAGCCAATCTCGCCGGCAGCTTCCGTGCACCCGCGATAAAACTGGCCGTCGATGATGATGCCCGAGCCGATCCCCGTCCCGACGTAGATATACACGACAGAAGCAGCCCCCAGACCTACGCCTTGGGCGTATTCACCCTGGGCCATCATGTTGACATCATTGTCGATCACAGCGGGAATGCTCAGCCGCCGCTCGATCTCCTGCTGTACAGGCAGCTCTTTCCAGCCTGTACTCGGGGAAAAGCTGATCGTCCCGACGCGGCGCTGCGTTATGCCAGGCAACCCTACGCCTATGCCGAGCAAGCGCTGACGCTCAATCCCTGTCTGGCCGAGCAATGCGCTGACGCCTGCCTCCAGCGCAGAAATCGCTGTTTCTCCGGTCGCCGGCTGGCACAGTCTCGTCTCATAGCGGGCAAAAATATTGCCGCGCAAATCGCTCAGGGCCATATGCAGCGTGCTGCCTTCGAAAACAGCGCCGACGATGGATTGCGCCTGGTAGTTGTACTCCAACAGAATCGGCTTTCGGCCGCCGGACGACTGCCCGGCTCCTACTTCATACAGCACGCCCTCGCTCATCATCTCATTCACCAGCGACGACACGCAGGGGCGGCTTAGTGCCGTTCGTTTGGACAGCTCTGCGCGCGAGAGCCGTCCGTGCTGCTTGACTTGCTCCAGAATTGCTTGCCTGTTCATCTCCTTGGCCAACGTACTGCCAGTCTTCTTACGTTCGACCACCAATGCTACATTTCACCACCCTTGTTAGTTAGCGTTACTAACAAAGTAATTTATTGACATTATATTCAAGGATTTAACATTTATCAATTTGCAAATGTGTTTTTCTTTAAAATTTTTCGAATTTTTTAACCTCCCCCTACTTTTGTCCCTTTCCGCTATGTTATTGTCGCTGCAGAAAGGAATCGCCAGGATGGGCAAGAATTACCGCACTGCTTGCCTGACCTGTGCTATACTGAATGAAAGGGAGTGTGATCGGGGCATGAGTGAGGAATTGTTACAACAACTGATTAAAATGGTGGCCGAAAACAACCGGGAGACAAAGGAAATGCGTCAAGAAATCGGTGTTTTGGGGCAGCGGATGGAAAGATTGGAGCAACGACTTGACCGTGTGGAGCATCGACTTGACCGTGTGGAGCATCGACTTGATGGGTTGGAGAAAGAGGTTGAATCGCTGCGAAGTGAAATGCATGTCCGCTTTGATAAAGTGGATCGACATTTCCGCTTGCTGGAATCGGATATCGACCTGTTGGTTGCGAAGACGGCCGAGCACGAGCGAGAGTTGAATCGGTTGAAAGTTAATTAACCGCTCACGGATGAGCACCCTCATGAAAGGGTGCCGTCGTTGGGCCTTTAGGCTGTAAAGTTAGACAGAGAAAGAGCAAAAAGCCGTTCCACCTTGACTGGATGGAATCGGCTTTTCTTTTTGAATGAGGGCTCTTAGTAACCCAAGCCCCAGTCTTGTCTTACTTGTTGCGGATTGGTTCCGGCAAAACCGGGTTGGAACATTGCTTGTGCGCCGCCGAATTGGCCGACATTGCCTGCTTGCTGGTAAGAGCCGACATTGCTATAGCCAAAGCCGCCTTCACGGGAGATATCTTGTCTGACTTGCTGTGGATGGGTTCCGGCAAAGCCTGGCTGGAAGATCGCTTGCGCTCCTCCCAAGTGGCCAACGTTGCCCGCTTGCTGGAAGGAACCGGCACCGCCGTAGCCAAAGCCGCCTTCACGTGCAATATCTTGTCTTACCTGCTGTGGAT
>CAMIVR010000092.1 GCA_946402065.1 uncultured Brevibacillus sp.
ATTTATAAAAATTTTTATCGACATAAGCGCAACTAAGGCTACGCCGAAAGGCTTGACGTAGCCAAGTTTTCTAATTGTTCATCAAAGTATATAATGGAGGTTGAGCTACTAAAGCTGTTACGAGTACGGATGATTCCGTGAATGGATTTTTCGCACTTGTACTAAACATTGAACAATAGACAGAGGTATGGTACATTCGGCTTTGGTAGAGTAGGAGAGATGGAGATGATTATACCGTGAATCTGAATCAGGTCATTGAGACGACAGCTGAGCAGACGGCATTTCAGTCTGTGGCGTCGCGGCTTGAACGCATCCGGACTGAAATGAGCAGTGCCAATAACGATGCTGATGCTGCGAAAATGCAGCAATTAATAGATAAAACACGCGCGGGCGAAGTCAACATCGCCTTTTGCGGACACTTCTCCGCCGGAAAATCGACGATGATCAACACCTTGCTCGGCAAAGCGCTGCTCCCGTCCAACCCGATTCCGACCAGCGCCAACGTGGTCAAAATCCGCGGCGGCGAACCGGCGGCGCGGGTCTATACGCGCAATAGCGGCGTGCTTACGTTTGACCCGAATACGGAAATGGATGCGCTGAAAAAATACGCAGTCGATGGCGATACGGTAGAGTGGGTGGAGATTGCCTATCCGGGGACGTTCCTGAACGAGCAGGCCAGCCTGCTGGACACGCCGGGAATCGACTCGACCGATGCAGCACACAAAATCGCCACGGAATCGGCCTTGCATCTGGCCGATGCGGTCATTTATATGATGGATTACAACCACGTTCAGGCAGAGGAGAACTTTGCCTTTACCAAAATGCTGAAGGACCGCGGCAAACCGGTCTATCTGGTGATTAACATGATCGACAAGCACCTCGACTTCGAGCTTGACTTCGACAGCTACAAGGAGAGTGTCGAGGATGCTTTTGCTACGTGGAATATTCATCCCGACGGCATATACTACACGTCACTGGCTGAACCGGATCATCCGGAGAACCAGTTTGAGGCGTTTGCAGACAAGCTGAAACAACTGATCGCAGAGCCTGCGGCACTTATCCTGCAGAGCGTGACGGACTCTGCGGCGCATCTGACCTGGGATCATCAGCGGTTTATCCGGCAGGGACAGTCGGAACAGCGCGATCGCCTGGAAGCTGGTTTGGACGTCGAGCTGGACGGCGTAGATGCACGCGACCGCGACCAAGTCGTGCGTGCGCTGCAAGCGGCGGAGGACAAGCTGGCTGATGCGACCGGACAAGTGAACGCAGCCAGGGAGCAGTTCGACAAGGAATTGACCGCTTTACTGGACAATGCCCGACTGACCTATTACACGACCAACGAAGCGGCTGAGCGCTATCTGGAAAGCCGCAAGCCCGGCTTTAAAGTAGGTTTGCTGTTTGCCGGCAAGAAGACCGAGGAAGAAAAAGCGGCCAGGGAAGCGGCTTTGCTCGCCGATTTCCGCGATAAAGTAGAAACCAATCTGGCATTCCACTTCAAAGAGCTGCTGACCCGCATCCCGCAGGTGTACGGCATCCGCGACGACGCTTACCATGAAACCGTCCATGCGCTATCTATACCGATAACGCCGGAGTTTCTTGCAGCCCAGATCAAAGGGGGAGCGGAGACGCGGGAATACGTGCTCAACTACTGTCAGGACATCTCCAAGGCGATCAAATCCGAATATCGCCGCAAAGGCCTGGAGCTGTTCGAACAAGTCAGCAGGAAGCTGGAAGAACGCGTTCAGGCAGAGGTCAACAGTCTGCACACAACCGTAGAAGCGTTGCGCGCAGTGGCAGAGACGCATGCTGCATTGGCAGCGCTGGAACAGGCAGAGAGAGAGACAGGCGATCGCTTGCGGGCGATCCTGACAAAGGGAGAGTAACGATGAACCAGTTAAAACAGAAGCTTATCGAAGCGGCGGGGAGACTGCGCACTGTCAGCAGGGAAGTCGCAATCGTTCCGGGCATGCAGGCGCAAGCCACAAGCATGCTGGAGCGGGCAGAGCGGCTGGAAGCGAATCGCTTCACGGTTGCTCTCTTCGGCGCCTTTAGCGCAGGAAAATCGTCATTTGCCAATGCCTTGATGGGGGAGATGGTCTTGCCTGTCTCGCCCAACCCGACGACAGCGGCGATTAACAAAATCATGCCGCCGACCGACGAATTTCCTCACGGCACCGTCCGTGTCGTACTGAAGACGCAAGAAGCGATCGAGAGCGACGTACTGCGGTCGCTGGCGATTTTCTCGATTCACGCGGACAACCTGGCCAGCGGCTTGAAGGAAGTCGAGCGCATTGACGTCTCGCAGATCGCGCCGAATGCCAAGCCGCACTACACCTTTCTGAAAGCGGTAACCAAAGGCTTCGCCGAGATGGGCGGACACATCGGCGGCGAGCTGATTGTCGATATGACGGCGTTCAAAGGCTTCGTCGCGAAAGAAGAAAAAGCGTGCTTCGCCGAATACATCGAGCTGTACTTCTCCTGCCCGTTGACAGATCAGGGCATCGTGCTCGTCGACACGCCCGGGGCGGATTCGATCAACGCCCGTCACACGGGTGTCGCCTTTGACTATATGAAAAATGCCGACGTCGTGCTGTTCGTCACCTATTACAACCACGCCTTTGCCCAGGCAGACCGCGAGTTCCTGCTGCAAATGGGGCGGGTCAAGGACAGCTTCGAGATGGACAAAATGTTTTTCCTCGTCAATGCTTGCGATTTGGCCGCCTCCGAGGAGGAGCTGGCCGGAGTCCTCGAGCACGTCGGCAAAAACCTGCTGCAATGTGGCATCCGCCATCCCCGCATCTACCCGGTATCGAGCCAGACGGCCATGCTGGCCCGGCTGCACGCCAAAGGCAAGCTGGCCGGCTCGTCGGAGAAGGTCTACCGCCAACGGCTGAATCTGTCTGAAACCGACGAGCTGCTTTCGGCTGAGCAGGCACTGGCTCATTCCGGCCTGACGGCATTTGAGCAGGATTTCATGCGCTATACGCTGGGTGAGCTGACAGAGGTAGCGGTGACCAATGCGTTTGCGGAAATGAAGCGGGCGCATGCGACCTTGGGCGAGTTCATCCAGATGGCCCAGGCCGATGTCCACTTGCGGGCGGAGAAGCGCCAGGCAGCCAGCGATGCAAAGGCGGCTGCGGTTGCAGCGATTCACGCGCTATCGGTTGCCTCCGAAGAGCGCGATCTGGTCAAAGAGCGCGAGGAGCTGCTCTACTACGTCAAACAGCGTCTGTTCTTCCGCTTTAACGAGCTGTTTGCCTACGCCTTCAACCCGTCTGTTCTGAAGGAAGACGGCCGCAATATGAAACAAGCCCTGCAAAGCAGTCTGCAGGATTTGCTGCGCATGATCGGCTATGACCTGGCCCAGGAGCTGCGGGCGACGTCGCTGCGGCTGGAGAAGTTCCTGAACAAATGCGGTGCCCGCCTGACCGCGCAGTGGGCCAAAGAGACGGCGGAATACGCACCGGGCTTGACCCTGGCTGCCTACGCTTACCACCAGGTAGAGACGCCGACGTTCAACGAGGAGCTGTCGCCGCAAGCGAGCCAATCGCTGCAAAAGCCGCTCGGACTGTTTAAGAACAGCAAGGACTTCTTCGAGCAAAACGGCAAGACGAAAATGCGCGATGAAATGGAAAAGCTGCTGCAGGAGCCGGTGGCCCAGTTTATCGCGGCAGGTGGCGACTTGCTGGCAACGCAGATCGCCGAAGCGTTCGCAGCCGTCGTAGAGGCAGAACGCAACCGCGTCATCGTGCAGGTCGACGAATATTTCACAGGCGTATTCGCCGCTCTCGATGCGACCCTCGATCTGGCTGATCTGCAGGCCCGTCAACAGCGCATCGGTGCGCAAATCATGTAAGCTATCCGGTTGGCCACAAGCCGCCACATCACTAACATCGTTAAATGAAACCAGCGGCGGTCTAGGGGGCAAAAACAAAAGCCCCAGACCGCCGCTGCCACTTTTCACTGCCGTGTCTATTTACTTCCGTAACTGTAACGCTTCACTCAAATTGACAAACGCCTCTGCATGTGCTGGATGCACGTACAGAGGCGTTTGCGGTTGGAGCTATTCCAGGCTGGCCGATATTTCCTTGATCATCTCTTCGATGGAGATCAGGCCGCCGCCGGAGAGGTACCAGTAGTTTTGGTCAAGGTAGACCAGGTGGTTGTTTTGGTACGCTTTTGTCTTTTTGACCAGTTCGTTTTCAACCACCTGCTTCGCCGCAGACTGCGCTTCGGAAGTAGTGGCAACAGCGGCACCGCGGTCGATGACGTACAGGTAGTCAGGATTTTTTTCGACGATGTATTCAGACGTAATCTTTTGGCCGTGAGTGGATACCTCGATCGTCTTGTCTACGGCCGGAATGCCGAACACGTCATGGATGATACCGAAACGCGATTTTTCCCCATAGGCGCTGATGCTGCCTTCGTTGGCCAAAATAATCAGCGCGGTTTTGTTCAGAGCGGCGGCCTTGGCATGGATCGCTTTGATGTCTTCGTTAATTTTGGCCAGCTGCTCATCGATAAACGACTCCTTGCCAAAAATTTTGCCCAGTGTCTTCATGTTCTCCGTAAAGGACTCGATGTACTTGTCGTTTTCAACCCCGATGTAGATCGTAGGGCCGATTTTGCTCAGTTCGTCATACATCTCTGCCTGACGGCCGGAGATGATGATCAAATCAGGAGCGACTTCATTGATTTTTTCAAAGTCAGGCTCCTTCAGGCTGCCGACATTGATGTATTTGTCAGCCTTGTATTTTTCCAGGTAAGGAGGGATGTTGCTCTTCGGCAGGGCCGTTACCTCAATGCCCATTTTATCGAGCGAATCGAGTGCGCCAAAGTCAAAGACCACGACTTTTTGCGGGTTTTTCTTCACTTTCGTTTCGCCCAATTTGTGCTTGATTGACAGTTCTTCCGTCGATTGCGGTGCTGCCTCGCTGGATGTTGCCGGAGCGGCTGCACTGCCGTTTCCGGTTGTCTGTT
The DNA here is from genome assembly GCA_946402065.1 of uncultured Brevibacillus sp. Classification (GTDB taxonomy): domain Bacteria; phylum Bacillota; class Bacilli; order Brevibacillales; family Brevibacillaceae; genus Brevibacillus_D. The sequence continues at coordinate 4,981 of CAMIVR010000092.1, forward strand.
CTGTTTTGCTGCCAGCGCCGCATGCAGCCAGCACGAGCGCGAGCATCGCGGTCAAGACGAGCATCCATATTTTTTTCATGATTTCACCCCATAAAAAGTTTGTTGTATTTTATTGACGATGGCAGGCCAAAGCAGGAGCGGCAGGGCAGTACGCCGATGTGAAAATCAGAATCATTACGATGTACCTGATGCGCCGCCGCCCCTCTCCGGAGAGCCATCGAGAATAAACGCCAAAACGCGATACTTACGAAAAGTAGACGCAAATCCGGTTGTCTCTGATATCTTCGATGTGAATCGGCATGTCGTAAATGTCGTGAAGCACGTCGGCGTCAATGATCGCCTCCGTCGGGCCTTCCTTGACGACCTTGCCGTCTTTGAGCGCGACGATGTAGTCGGAGTAGCAGGAGGCAAAGTTAATCTCGTGAATGACGATGACGACGGTTTTGCCCAGCTCGCTGACCAGCTTTTGCAAGATCTTCATGATTTGCACGGAATGCTTCATGTCGAGATTGTTCAGCGGCTCATCGAGCAGGATGTACTCCGTATTTTGCGCGATGACCATGGCGATATAGGCGCGCTGGCGCTGGCCGCCGCTGAGCTGGTCGAGGAATTTGTGCTGCATGTCGGTCAGCTCCATATAGCGGATGGCTTCGTCTACATGCTTCCAGTCCAGCTCGGTGAGCCGTCCCTGGGAATAGGGGAACCGCCCAAAGGCAACCAGTTCGCGGACGGTCAGGCGCAAGTTGATGTGGTTGGCCTGCTTGAGAATGGAAATTTTTTTGGCCAGCTCGTTGCTCTTCCACTTGCTGACGGGCTTGCCTTCTATGTAAACCTCGCCTTCATCTGCATTGGTCAAACGGCTGACGATGGCGAGCAGCGTGCTTTTGCCGGCGCCGTTCGGACCGATAAACGAAGTGATTGTGCCCTTCGTGATTCGCAGGGAGACGTCGTCGATGACTTTCTTGTTGCCGTATGCTTTTGTAACGTGTTTTACCTCTACCATGATTGATTCTCCTTTAGCAGCAGATAAAGAAAGTAAATCCCGCCGGCAAAGTTGATGATGACGCTGAGCGTCGTTGAGAAGGTGAAGACGCGTTCGACGATCAGCTGTCCGCCCACCAGGGCGATGATGCTGAGCAGCATGGAGCCGACAATCAAGTACTTGTGCTGGTGCGTTTTGTAAAACTCATAGGCGACGTTGACGACCAGCAGTCCGAGGAAGGTGATCGGTCCCACCAGCGCAGTCGCGACGGAGATGAGCATCGCCACGACGATCAGGATTCGCTTGACGACGTAATCGTAGTCGACCCCGAGGTTGATCGCCTGGTCGCGTCCGAGCGAAAGCACGTCGAGATACTTGCGGAGGCGGAGCGAATACAGCGTGACGACAAGAAAGATGATCGCGGATATGAGCAGCAAATCCGTCTTGACATTGTTAAAGCTGGCAAACATTTTGTCCTGCACGATCTGGAACTCGTTCGGATCGATCAGCACTTGCATGAAGGTTGTCATGCTTTGAAAAAACGTGCCGATGATCATTCCGATCAACAAGAGGTAATACAGATTCTTGCCTTCCCGCTTGAACAGCAGCTTGAACAGCAAGAGCGAAAACAGGATCATCAGTCCGACGGAGAGCAGAAAATTGACATTGTTCTTCATCGTCGTCAAGGCGGTGGAGCCGAAGAGAAAGACGATAACGGTCTGGATCAGCATGTACAGGGAATCGAGTCCCAAAATGCTCGGCGTCAGGATGCGGTTATGTGTAGTGGTCTGAAAGATCAGGGTAGAAAAACCGATTGCCGCTCCTGTCAGGACGATCGCCAGTACCTTGATGCCTCTGCGATGCAGAACGTAGTCCCAGTTGGCGCCGACTTTGAGAAACAGGAAGGCGGCGATGGCGGTCAGGGCCAGAGCCAGCAGCACCCCCGTCTTAGCTCGATAACTCATATTTCTTTCTCCTCATCAGTAAGTAAACGAATATCCCACTGCCAATCACGCCGACGGTCAGACTGATGGGGATTTCAAACGGATAAATGATGATCCGTCCGAGAATGTCGCAAAAGAGGACAAACACTGCCCCGAGCAGGGCCGTATGAGCAAGGTTCTTTTTCAGATAATCCCCCTGATAAATCGTGACGATGTTGGGGATGATCAAGCCCAGGAAAGGAATCGAACCGACTGTCAGAATGACGCTTGAAGTGACCAGTGCGACGATGACCAGGCCGATGTTGACGATGAGCTTGTAGTTCATCCCGAGGTTTTTGGAAAAGTCCTCGCCCATGCCGGCGACGGTAAATTTGTTGGCGAACAAATAGGCCATCAGCATCAGCGGGACACTCACGTATAAAAGCTCGTAGCGGCCTTTCATCACCATGGAAAAATCGCCTTGCAGCCAGGATGAAATATTTTGAATCAAATCGTATTTATACGCGAAAAAGGTAGAGATTGACGTGATAATATTGCCGAACATCAAGCCGACCAAAGGAATGAACACGGTATCCTTAAACTTGATTTTGTCGAGAATCTTCATGAACAGCATCGTTCCCAGCAAGGCAAAGATGCAGGCGACAGCCATCTTTTGCAGCGGCGTTGCCGAAGTGAACAGCATCAGTGCGACCAGTACGCCCAACCGGGCAGAATCCATCGTTCCGGCAGTCGTCGGAGAGACGAATTTATTTTGACTGAGCTGCTGCATGATCAGCCCGCAGATGCTCATGCTGACTCCGGCAATGACGATGCTCATAAGCCGCGGCAGCCTGCTTGTCAATAAAATAAAGCTCTGGTCTTCCGACAGGCGGAAGAGGTCGAACGGGCTGACGTTGGACACACCGATGAACACCGAAGCAAACGATAAAAGTAGGAGTGCAAGTACCAGGTAACGTATTTTCATGGCTCTTCCTTCGTTCAGAAAATTTCATGCTACACAGCGTATAATGATAATCATTATCATTTGAGGTCATTACTACTTTACCATGCTTAGGATATTTGTCAATACTTATGTCCTCGTCAATTGCACATTCATCGCGGGGAAGCGTTAGCGATGCCGACTGAGCAAAGCTGTCAGATCAGCTTTTGGTGAACAGTCGGGAGGTTTGTGACGTTTTACTGACAATTCATCTGAGGTGGGTAGGTTGTTAGTGGCTGCGTCCGCGTCTTTTTTTTCCGGCTCATTCTGTTATCATGAAAAGACGGCGTCATTTCGCCGAGTAAAAAAACGTTGCTTCACTGGAAAGGAACAAAGCAATGAGCAATGTATTGACCCATCGTGCCATCAAGTCGCTGTGCGGTCGTTTTGCCTATGAAAAAGGCGCGGCGTACTATCGGACGAGAAAAGTGACATTCACCCGCTATGATGCGGAAGCCGATGTCTATGCAGCGACGGTAAAGGCCAACAGCACTCACCAGGTCGCCGTCACGATCGAGCGGAACGGCGATGTGACGGCAGAATGCACATGTCCGAAACTCCATTCATACGATACTTACTGTCAGCACGTAGCTGCTGTGCTCTTGAATATCCACGCTCTTCGGCAGGAGGACAGATCACCGTATGGTACTGGCGACTCAGCCGGGCAATCCGAGCGAGAACGTGTACAAATCCGTACACACACAGGCGGTAGCGGCACAGTGAACGGCGATATCCAACTGACCAATCGCATATTGGGGCTGTTCACAGAAGCCCCGATTCGCCAGAACAGCACCAGAGCGATTTTCGATGCGCGGACACAGTTGGACGTGGAGATCATCTGCCGGCCAGTCTCGTACGGCTATCGCAGCTACATGCTGGGGATCGAGCTCAAAGTCGGGCCGAAGCGCCTCTATGTCGTGCAGAAAATCCGCGATTTTCTCAACCGGGTGGAGCGCAGAGAGCCACATGTCTTCACCAGGCTGTTTACGTATGATCCGGAGCAGCACAGCTTTGCCAAAGAAGCGGATGCCGTTCTCCAGAAGCTGATGGAAATCTACCGCAGCGAAAAGCTGTACCGCGATACGTCTCAGGTCTACGCGATACATGCCAACAGCGTCGGCGGTGAACGGATACTGCTCATTCCGCCGTTTTTCTGGGATTCCCTGCTGCCCTTGCTTGTCGCTGCGCCAACAGTCAAGCTGGAGCAGGGGAATCACAGCTATGACGGGATCCAGTTGTCTACTGAACCGCTCCCGCTGCATTTTGCCTTCGATCAGGCGAAGGCAGGCGGCTTCCGGCTGGACGTCCAGGGACTGGACGAGATAACGGTCCTGGATGCGTACGGGGTCGTGCTGGTTGCAGGAAAGCTGGTCAAGCTGCCGCCGGAACAGTGCAAGCGGCTCTACGAGCTGCAGCGCATGCTGGAGACTGCACGGACGCAGCAGATTCAGATTTCGCTTGAACAAATCGAGCCGTTTATGGGCCGCGTCATCCCCGGGCTGATGAAGCTCGGCCGCGTGCACATAGCCCAAGCCGTATCGGATCGGGTATTGCAGACGGCCTTGCAGGCAAGGCTGTACCTGGACCGGGTGAGGGATCGCCTGCTCGCAGGGTTGGAGTTTCAATACGGCGACATCGTCATCAACCCGCTCGAAGGCAGCGGACACAATCACGGCTCCGATCGCATCCTCATGCGCGACGGGGAGCAGGAGCGGGAAATACTCGAGTTGATGGAGCAAAGCGGCTTCACCAAGACAGAGAGCGGCTACTACTTGGAGAACGAGGAAGCAGAATACGATTTTCTCCACCACATCGTTCCCCGGCTGGAGAAGCTGCTCAAGGTCTACGCGACCACTGCGGTCAAAGTCCGACTGATTCCCGGACATGTTCTGCCCAAGGCAACGGTGGATGTCGATGAACGCACCGATTGGCTGGAGTTTTCCTTCGAGATGGACGGCATCCCCGAGTCGGAGATTCGCCATGTGCTCAAGTCGCTGGAGGAGAAGCGCCGCTACCACCGCTTGCCAAATGGCGCGCTGCTGCCGCTGGAGAGCGAGCAGTTTCAGGAGATCATCCGCTCTATGAATGAGCTGGGCATCAGTGAGGGGGAGCTGGCGGGAGCGCGGATTCGCTTGCCCGTCGTTCGCGGGCTGCACCTGCTTGATTCGCGGGAAAGGGGATCGGCCGTCCGGCTGGGAAAAGCGTTCCGCAAGCTGTTGGAGAACATGCGCAATCCGGACAACCTCGATTTCCCTGTCCCCGCCACGCTCGCACATGTGCTGCGAGATTACCAGCGGTATGGGTTCGAGTGGATGAAGACGCTCGCGCATTACCGGTTTGGCGGAATTCTGGCAGACGATATGGGACTCGGCAAGACACTGCAAAGCATAGCGTTTATCGTCTCTTGCCTTGAGCAAATCAGGGATCACGAGCTGCCGGCATTGATCGTCTCGCCGGCCTCGCTCGTCTACAACTGGCAAAATGAACTGAAAAAGTTCGCTCCGGAGCTGCGCACGGTCATCGTCGACGGCAGCAAGACAGATCGGGTACGGGTGCTTCAGGAAACAGCGGCTGCGGATGTGATCATTACCTCTTATCCGCTGTTGCGCCGGGATATCGAGCAATACGCCGAGCAATCGTTTCACACGCTGATCCTTGATGAAGCGCAGTTCTTCAAAAATCATGCGACACAGACAGCGCATGCGGTGAAGGCGATCAAGGCCCGCTACCGGTTTGCCCTCACGGGGACGCCCGTGGAAAACAGGCTGGAGGAGCTCTGGTCGATATTCGATGCGGTATTCCCTGAATTGTTCACGAACCGAAAAGCGTTTCACAACCTGTCGCGGGACGACGTAGCCAAGCGTATCAGGCCGTTTCTCCTGCGGCGCGTGAAGACTGACGTGCTCAAGGAGCTGCCGGAGAAAATCGAGTCGCTGCAAGCATCCAAGCTGCTGCCGGAACAAAAGAAGCTGTATGTCGCTTACTTGGCCAAGCTGCAGCAGGAAACGGTCAAGCATCTGAGTGAAGATGGCTTTCAAAAGCACCGGATCAAAATTTTGGCCGGCTTGACCCGGCTTCGCCAGCTGATCTGTCATCCGGCCCTGTTCGTCGAGGACTACACAGGCAGCTCGGCGAAGCTGGAACAGCTTTTCGAGGTCATCCAGGAATGCCGCAGCGCAGGAGGGCGCATGCTGATTTTCTCGCAATTTACCGAGATGCTCAGGCTGATCGCGCACGAATTGGGCCATCAGGGCGTACCGTTCTTCTACCTGGACGGCAGCACGCCGTCGGCGGAGCGGGTCGAGCTGTGCAACCGGTTTAACGAAGGGGAGCGGGAGCTGTTCCTGATGTCCTTGAAGGCGGGCGGGACCGGCTTGAACCTGACCGGCGCAGACACGGTCATCCTCTACGACCTCTGGTGGAACCCGGCCGTCGAGCAGCAGGCGGCCGACCGGGCACACCGGATCGGACAGAAAAAGGTCGTGCAAGTAATTCGCCTCGTCGCGCAGGGAACTGTGGAAGAAAAGATGTACGAGCTGCAGCAGAAAAAGAAACACTTGATCGAGGAAGTGATTCAGCCGGGGCAGGAGGAGCTGTCTTCGCTGACCGAACAGGAGCTGCGGGAGATATTGTCGATCGCTGATTAAAGCTGCCGGGATACGATGGAAGAGCCTGATGAGCGTCATCTCGTCGGGCTCGCTTCTGCAGCTGATAAGTTAAAAAATGAGCAATCCCCCCTACAGGATGGGAAATGCTCATTTTTGCGGAGACTCATAGATTCTCTTGTTTCAAAGCATCAATGATGTTTGCTTTCTTCACTTTTATACTCGCGTAATACATGGACAGGCTTACGATCACAAATACAGCCGCAATCACATACAAAATGCTAGCCCAAGGCAATACGAATTCGTACGAAAAGCTATACATGAAGGAGCGGTAGATCAACACCATAATCCCTGCACTGATCGGAAGTCCGTAAGCTAATGCCTTGATCCCATAAAAAATGCTTTCGTAGTTGATCATTTTATGAAAGCGTTTCGGCGTCATGCCAACCGACCTCAGCATCGCAAATTCCCGTTTGCGCAGGCCAATGCTCGTCGAAATCGTGTTGAATATATTCGCCATCGAAACCGCCGTAATTAATGCCACAAAGCCATACACAAAGACAGACATGAATAGTATCCTTCGTTCCGAGCGCTGTCTTTCTTGAAACAGGTTCATGACAGTTACATCCTTCTGCATTTCTTCAATAGCTTGTTGTGTTTTCAAAGGATCCGTGCTTTTCAGGTAGAGTCCAGCATGCACGCTGACAAAGACACCTTTTTTCATGAGCTGCTCGAAGACGGGCTCGGACACGACAAGATTCACTTGCAGGAGGCTGTCGTTTTGTACAATTCCCATAGGAAAATGATCAGTGACTGCGGCCAGCTCCACCTGGTTGACCGCTTGCTGCTTATCGTCTTCGGAAACGAGATCCAGCATTTCCCCTACTTTGCCATTGACTTTCGCCTCGATAAATTTACCCTTTCCATCCAGGAACGTCATGGTATCAATCAATATGGCAGTCGGCTGATCCGGATTCGTCAGCTTCGCATACTCTACACCAACCTGTTTGGCATACGCTTTCAGCTTGTCTTCGGGCATGGTATTTACACGTAGATTGTATTTATACAAGTTATGTTCCTGATACAAATATGGCTTTACATTTTCTGGAACAGCTTCTTCGGCAAGCCACATGAAGGTGCCATTCATTTGTTTAATGAGATTAGATTCAGTGACACTTTCCAACGAAGCGATCGTTTTTGCCGATTGTTCATCTTCTAGCGTTGCACTCTCGTCGATTGTGTATATGGCGATATCATAGTTATAGCCTTTTTGTGAAAGCTCAAGTGATTTCTGCAGGTTGGAAGTGAAAAAGGACACAGCCAGAAACAGCACGATGCTAATGACAAGGGAAAAAACAGTAGCGTAATACCTGCGTTTGTTTCTCTTCAAATTTTTCAAGCCGATCTCCGCCTCTACGCCGAATAACCGCTTGACCAGCCTGGAGGTTTTCAGTGCTTTGCTTGTAAGCTTAATATCCGCAGTTTGCCGAATGGCATCGATGGCGGAAATTTTAGAGGCCCTTTGAGCTGGCACATACACAGATATGAAGATCGTGATCATCGAGACCAGACAAGCGAGTGCAATCGATAAAGGCGTGACGACCAACGTCAGTTTTTCCGTGACACCCATCGCATCCTCAAGGATCGGGTTGATGAAGCGAAACGTAATGCCGATTCCCAGTATGCCACAGAGGACGCCCACGGGAATGCTAATGGCGCCAATCACCGCTCCTTCAAAAAATACCGAATTTCGCTTTTGTCTTCTCGTTGCCCCAACACTTGAGAGCATCCCTAAATAACGCGAACGCTCCGAGACGGAAATCGCAAAAGCATTGTAGATTAATGAAACAGAGCCGACGACAATCACAAGCACAACGATGAGGAATAACGAATTGTAGGTTTTGCCCAGTCCGCCACCCATCACGCCATAATAACGCAGGAGCGAGTCATTTGTTTTAAACGAGCTGATGTTGTTTTTCTCTGCCAAGTCTTTGGCATGATCAAATACAGTGCTATCGATGTTCTTGACGACAACGCTCACGTCAACAGTCTTGTTTGCATCCAACATAGACTCGTCTATATAGGTAAGGGCTGTATACCCCGGCGCCCACGTCTGCTCCCACGCAGGACGTTTGATAAAACCGACAACGGTATACTTCTCGGTTGTTGTATCAATTAAGGTTTCCATGCGCTTACCTGCGCTCGATCGCAATTGGTCATTTTGCGACAGATTCGATTCGCTTGGGTCAGCTTGATTATAGCGCTGTCCAACCTCTAGGGTTATATGATCCCCGATCCGATAAGCGACTTTGGCGTTCGTGGCGATCGCTTCCGAAAGAACGATCTCATCTGCTCGCTCTGGAAGCTTCCCTTCGCTCAATTCGATCGGGAAGTTTGTAAAGCCTTGGGCATTATACGCTTTAATAAACAAATAGGGCTTGTTGGCATTTTGGCTTCCTGGCAGCCAGGCATAGCCGCGTTCCTTTGAAGTTATGAGCTGTTTGGTTTCCGCATCCTGCTTGATCGCTTCGAGCTGCTCTTTGTTTACGTCTCTGTATTGGACATGCCATTCTCCGTAATCCTTTATCGTTTCCTTTTGCATCAGCGCCAAAAAAGACGAGCCAAGCGTGATGACAGCCGTTACCATCGCCACTGAAAGAATGACGCCAATAATCGTCACAAGCGTCTGTTTCTTATTTTTTCGTAAATGTCTGAGCGTTAGCTTATTGATGATATTCATGGTCGGATGACCTCATCTCTCGCAATCCTTCCATCTTCAATCGCGATAATGCGATCGGCCTGCAAAGCAATTCGCTCATCATGGGTAATCATAATCAAGGTCTGATGAAAGGTCTTGTTGAACATTTTCAATAAGTCAATGATTTCGCTGCTGTTTTTGCTGTCCAGGTTCCCGGTTGGCTCATCTGCCAGGATGATCGCGGGCTGATTCATCAACGCTCTTCCGATCGAGACCCGCTGCTGCTGTCCACCGGAAAGCTGGTTGGGCAGATGATGTAAGCGATTTTGTAAATTCAACGTCTTCACAAGATCCGCAAACTGCTTCTGATCCACCTGGTGCTCATCGAGCAACAGCGGCAGCTGCATGTTTTCTTCCACCGTTAAAATCGGAAGAAGATTGTAGAACTGATAAATCAAGCCGATTTGTCTCCGCCTGAAAATCGCCAACTGCGTTTCATTCAGGCTGTACATGTCCGTACGATCCACAAACACTTTTCCGCTTGTTGGCCGGTCTACACCGCCTAGCAAATGTAGCAGCGTTGATTTTCCCGAACCGGACGGACCGACGATCGCGACGAACTCCCCTTTGTTCACTGTGAAGGTTACGTCATCGAGCGCTTTTACTGCGGTGTCACCTTTTCCAAACACCTTGGACAGATGTTCGATCTTCAGAATTTCCATACTGAAACCTCCATACGTTTGCTGATGGATGTAGTATATCTGCCCGAAGTGACTTTACAGTGACAAAGAAAGTGACAATCTCGTCACTTGGCCCCTGTTAGAAGATTTGCTTGTAGAAGCGAATCCGAAACGCAGTTCCCTTATGAACATCACTCTGAACATCGATAGCTCCATTCTGCTTCGTGATGATGCTGTGCGCCATCGAGAGACCAATGCCGCTGCTACTCTCGCCCGCACTCTTTCCTTTATAAAAACGCTTGAAAATAAAAGGGAGCTCTTCCTTGGAAATGCCCTTCCCGTTATCTGTGATCATTATCTCCGTAAATAAGGGGTTCTCTGAAAAGGAAATCGCAATCGTTCCGCCTGCCTGCGTATGCTCCACAGCGTTTTTTAATATATTGATGATCGCTTCCGTCGTCCAACTCAAATCGCCTAGAAACGAGACGCTGTCTTCTCCCGTTATCGAAACCGTCTGCTCTTTGATGTCGATTGGTATGAGCACGGGCTGTAGCGCTTTTTCAATGAGCTTGGCCACCATGACTTGATCCTTCTTGAACGGTACGGCGTCTGCATCAATTTTAGACAGCTTTAATAACGAGGAAACCAGCCAATCCAGCCGTTCGAGCTGGATGCGAATATTGCGCGTAAATTCCCTTCTTTTCGCTTCCGGCAGGTTGGTGTCATCTACTAAATCCGCCATGACCATCATCGAGGTTAGAGGCGCTTTTAGCTGATGGGAGATGTCCGAAATCGCGTCTGTCAGATGGATCTTGTCTTTATGCAAAAGGGCGCTTTGCTCCGATAGCATGACCGTTACTTTATAAATCGTATTTTTCAAAATACTGAGTTCTCCTTCACGATTATCGCGGACGTCAAGGGTATAATCGCCACCGCTAATTCGTCGCACATAGCCAGACAGCTTTTCAATCTCCTGATATCTCAATCGCGTAAAGAGGAGGCTGCATCCCATGAGGAAAATAGACGTAAGGAAAACGAGGACGACGGCAGCAACTGAAAAAAAGGCCGCGACTGCAAGCAAAACCAGACTGATCGTACACATCGCCAAGAATACGAGGCGGATCTCGCGATTGCGCAGCATACTATTCACCGACCTTATATCCTATCCCGCGTACGGTTTTAATGATCGTTGGAGCTTTCGGATCATCCTCCAGCTTTTCCCTCAGTCTTTTCATATAAACGGTTAACGTATTGTCGTTGACGAAGTCCCCTGCCACATCCCAAATTTGCTCCAAAAGCTGGTTTCTGGAGAGAATCTGCCCGAGATGGTTGGCGAAGACCAGCAATAAGCGGTACTCCAAAGCAGTCAATGGAATTTCGACGCCATGCTTGTATACTTTTCCTTCAAGTGTATGGATGCGGATCGGATCGAAGTCGATGACTGTCTTCGGTTGCGGCTGCTTATGATATCTGCGCAAAACCGATTTAATCCGGGAGAGCAGCTCGCGAATGCGAAACGGCTTTGTAATATAGTCGTCCGCTCCCATATCCAGTCCCATTACGACATTGACTTCTTCATCAACGGCTGTCAAAAAAATTACGGGGATGTCGCTTTGCTGCTTCACCATTTTGCACAATTCATACCCGCTTCCATCCGGCAGTGATAAATCGAACAGACATAAAGCGAACTGATCCAGCTGCTCGGCTAAAACCTTTTTCGCAGATGCGACGTCATGGCACAGAACCGTGGAAAACTGGTCTTGCTGCAGAGAATATTCGAGTCCGGACGCAATCGTTTTATCATCTTCCACAAGTAAAATGTTCATTGGATCATCATCCTAAATTGATTTTATTAGTAAAATGACTCATAACATATAACTATATCATAGTAAAAAGGCTGATGATTAGCAAAAGTGCAGTCCCGGCTGCAACACCTGAAGCACAGAAAAATGGCTCCACAGATGAAGAAATCATCTAGCGAAGCCATTTTACATCTACATTTATCAAACAAAAATGAGTACCTAAGCATAAGTATACATTGCGCTATCAATCTCCGTTAGTTCAACAAAAATCTACTCTCAAAACCGCTCTTTCCTACCGATTAGCGCAATGATTGGCATTAAGTCTAAATCTTTATTTGCATATTCTATAACTGTATTTTCACAGTCTAACACTTTATTTTTCGAGTCTAATGCATTATTTTCAGTGAACAACAGAAATTTTGCTAGAGACCGACTTGAGACCAATTATCCAGAGTTGGAAATCTTTAACGGCAAAGTCGAATCGGATGCAAGGAGTTGTTCCTAGTTCTGATGAGCAGAGACTCCACGTAAATTTTTCCTACTAGCACTTCACTTGAAGGAGGTTTGTATGCAATGGGCAAGTTAATCGTACACCTGATTGTTTGCACGGTGATGCTCATAGGTTGTTCGCATCAGAAACCGTCAACAACTGATAGCGGGGACAAGACAGAAGTGGCTTCATCGTGGGCGTATCCATTCGTGGTCTGGGATAAAAAAATATACGAAGTTACTTCAGAGAAGGTATCTCATGTCGGAAAGGAAATCGGAGAAGTCGAATCCTACTTGACGGACGTCATCAATGATGATCAATCGAATAATACGGACGAAACCAACCTCATCCAAGATGGTCAATCGAATTATTTCGAAAAAGGAACGAAGCTTTATGAAGTTGATGGTGCAAAAACGACTGAGGCGATTGCTATTCAGAAGGAAAACGAATTTGTCAAAGCTACATTTAAGAGGAACGTAGGGGAGTAGATTGTCTCGAGAGCAGAACAAGTCCACCAGCAGGTATACAGGTGCAGCCAGAGAGCACTCCCATAAGCTTGTCGTCGTGAATTACAGTCAGAGCTCGTAATAATTTATTCCGCCAAGGCTCCACTTTGCCCTTGTGCGCATAAACTAGCACAGAAGCAAAACTGCTTTACTGCTTGATTAAGGGAGGAACATGCACATGCAAGGCAAAGTAAAATGGTTCAACAAGGAAAAGGGCTACGGATTTATTGAACGTGAAGGCGGCACCGATATTTTTGTACATTATACGGCAATCGTCGGCAACGGGTTTCGCAACCTGGAAGAGGGAGAACAGGTGAATTTTGAAATTGTCAACGGGCAGCGGGGCTTGCAGGCGGCCAATGTGGTGAAAAAAGCGTAGGCGTGTATTTGCTTTCCCAATTGTCAGAAGTTTTGCTATGATGAAAAAGTAGCAATTTTATCTGACAGGGGGAGTGTATCAGTTGGCAAACGTGTTATTGTCCCAATTAAAAAGCGAATTGCAGGATATGTCTGGGCAGATCATAGAGTGGAGACGCCATTTTCACCAAAATCCGGAGCTGTCTTTTACGGAAGAGAAAACACCTGCGATGATCGCCCAAATTCTCCGTGACCTGCAGCTTGACGAGGTTCGCACAGGCGTAGGGGAGCGGGGAGTCGTCGGTGTGCTGCGCGGAGGAGCACCAGGGAAAACAGTAGCGATACGGGCTGATTTTGACGCCTTGCCCATACAGGATGAGAAAGACGTACCGTATAAATCCAAGGTGCCTGGCGTGATGCACGCGTGCGGCCACGACGGGCATACTGCTTCCCTGCTCGGCTTGGCCAGCGTACTTGCCAGGCATCGGGAACAAATTCCGGGAACAATCGTATTTGTGTTTCAGCATGCGGAGGAAGCGCTGCCCGGCGGCGCGATTCAAATGGTCGAGGACGGCGCGCTCGACGGTGTTGATGCGATCTTTGGGGCCCACTTGTGGTCGTCTGCACCGTATGGAGACGTGCTGATCGCACCGGGGCCTGTGATGGCCAACGCCGACGATTTTACGATCGAGATTCAGGGCAAGGGCGGACATGGCGCCGTTCCTCAGGAGACGGTCGACTCGATTGTCATCGGCTCGCAAATCGTCGGCAATATCCAGACGATTGCCAGCCGCAATGTCAGTCCGATGGATGCTGTCGTCGTGACAGTAGGGACGTTTATCGCCGGCAACAACTTCAATGTCATTGCCGATTCGGCGAAAATGACCGGAACGGTGCGCACCTTCAAGCAGGAGACGAGAGACAAGGCCGAGCAGCGCCTGCAGGAAATCGTCGAAGGTACGGCAAAGATGATGGGCGGCAGCGCGAAGCTCAACTACCGCCGCGGTTATCCGGCAGTCATCAACAGCGAAGCTGAGGCGGGGATCGTACGGCAGTCAGCCGTCGATACTGTCGGAGCGGACAACGTCATCAAGATCGAGCCGATGATGGGCGGCGAGGATTTCGCCTACTACCTGGAAAAGGTCCCGGGGGCGTTTGTCTTTATCGGCGCCGGCAATCCGGAGATCGGCGCGAAGTACCCGCATCACCATCCGCGTTTTGACATCGACGAGCGGGCGCTTGTGATATCTGCCGAGGTACTGGGGCGCAGTGCTTTGACTTACTTGTTGCAACAGAAAGACGAATGACACGAAGCAGCGTCTTGCCCATCAGGCAGGGCGCTGCTTTTTCGCGGCTGTCATGCGCCTGATCCGGCGGGAGGCTGAATCTGTGCCAATATCGGGCGAACGAATCACCGCCAGACGTACATACACTGGAAACAAGGGCTGAAATAAGGGAGTGTTCAACACATATGAAGCGGCATCTCATCGGTATCTTAACCTGGCGTGAAGGTACACGGTTTTTCGAACCACTGACGTTTCGGCGGATGATCAAAGCGGGAGAAAGCTTGGGCGCTACCGTTTTTTTGTTCTCCGTGCAGGATGTCTCCCTTGAAACTCGGCAAGTAAGAGGATTTGTGCCTGCGGAAGGCGGCGGCTGGAAAAGCAGGTGGTTTCCTTGGCCAGATATTGTACTCGACCGCTATCGCTACTACCCGCAAAAAAAGCATCAAGCCTATCTGCCATTTCGCCGCCAAGCATTGTTTCAGTACGCAAACAGTCGATTTTCCAACAAATGGAAGGTTCATCAGGTGTTGTGGCAGGACGAACAGATGCAGAAGTGGCTGCCAGAGACTTGGGAGTACAGCAAGGAGCGGCTTTTTGACATGCTCCGCCGCCATCCGCAGCTCTACATGAAGCCGGCAAACGGAACGGGGGGACGCAGCATTTTGCGGATTGATCAAAAGCGGCATGGCTATCATTTGCTGGGACGCGGCAAGCGACAAGCAAAGCGGGAGGCCGTTCTCACCAGTGATGGCGATCTGCTGACGTTCATCCATCAGTGGACGAAGCGGGAACGAGTGGGCAATGAAGTGTTTTTGCTGCAGCAGGGGTTGCAGCTTGAGCTGATGCCTGAGCGCATCACCGATATCCGCTTGCTGATCCAAAAAACCAGTCAGGGCAAATGGGCGATTACCGGGCTTGGGGCGCGTATCGGCAAGCCGAAGAGCTCCACTTCCAACCTGCACGGCGGTGGTTCTGCCCAACCGGCGGGGAAATTCCTCGCCGCGCACTTTGGCGAGGAAAAAGCGCTGGAGATTCTCAAGGAATGCCGCCTGTTAGCCCATCATACGACACAGGTCATCGAGAACCACTACGGCAGAATGGTCGAGTTCGGCATGGATATTGGCGTCGACGCCAATGGCCACGTCTGGCTGATTGAAGTTAACCCCAAGCCGGGGCGGAATATCTTTCGCGATCTCGGGCAAATGGGCAAGTATCGTCAGGCGATCCAGCGGCCGTTGGAATATGCGATCTATCTGTTGGAACAGGGAGCGGAAGAACAGCAGCGGCCAGTAGGGCTGGCTGATTTTTTCCTGCATGAGGACGAGGGGGAGCTGGAGGTACAGGCTGAGGAAGAGTCCCTGCCCCCAGTCAGTGCGAGTTGCCCCGAAAATGAGTGGGCGCAAGCAAGCGAAAGCAAACGTGCAGATCAGCCTGATCCGGAAATAGCCGATTGGCCGGATCGTGACCGATGAGGGGCGCCGGCAAACGACAAACGGAAAATCCGCTGAAAGAAGCAGGCGGAAGAGCGAGCTTGGGCGAATACAGAGTACAAGAGACAGGGGGAGAAGGCCGGATATGTCGTTTCCCCCTTTCAGACAAATGGGAAGGAAAAAGGCGAGCAGATGAATAACCATCCGGACAAGCTGTTGTTCTCGGACACGGCAAAGGCGGCGGGGTTGCCATTCTGTTTGCTGCCGGCAATCCGCGCCACCCGTTTGCCGGAACGAGTTCAGCACGAAAAGAGGTGCTGGCTGTGACGGCTGACTTTGTCATGAAAGAGGGCGGATAAACGATATTTGCGTTTTGCCTCTTCCCGTATTCGGGTAAGAGGAGGGTAGGGGCTGCCGGGAGGTGTTTGCGTTGAGAGGACAGCGAATCGAACATGACTACGCGGTGAAGGTAGCGATGCATATCCTCCTCTACGCTTGCTTCTCGTACGCGACTTCCGGCATACCCATCGCCACCTGCAGCATACGCCCGGCAATCGGCCAGCTGGCCGCTATTTCCGCCATCTACGGCCCGCTGTTCGGCTTTCTCGTCGGCGTATGCGGGAATATGCTGGTCGATTTGCTGCACGGTGAATGGTGGCCGTATTGGAGTATCGCCAATGGCATCATCGGGCTGATTTCCGGGCTGCTGCGCTACGTTGACCATTTTTACCCGGAACGAGGCGAAATCACCCGCGTTCATTACGGCGTTTTTCTGTTCCTGGGGTGTGCCGGCAACTACGTCGGGATGACGTTGGCTGGCATCGCGGATGTGCTATTCATGGGAGCCCCCTTCCAATTGGCGGTCATGAAAGGGGCTGTGACGACTGCTACGGTGAATGTGCTGTTTTTAGCCGTTCTGGGCACGGCTGTCTTGCATGCATATGCGCTGCTCAAGCGTCAGCAGCGGCTGAAGGGGCGGCTGCTGTAAGCAACGTACGCTGCCGCCGATGACCAAAAATAAGCCTGCCTTCAGCGGCAAGCTTATTGATATCAGACGACTAGCGTGATTTTATCCTTGCTTTCGCATACTCCCCAGTTCCTCAACGATCGCAGTCATTTCATTAATGCTGAAATTCCCCTTCTTGTTGACCAGCTGGTACATGTACAGCAAATCGTCATAGCTGGACAGATCGAAATCCTCCGGTCGCATGACTGCCGTATTGGCCATGTTTAGCTTCGCTTTGATGCCATCGATGACAATCGTCAAATTCTCCGGTGTTGCCTTGCTGAGATCTGGCAAGTAGTACCCCTCCCCTAAAGTGGGCAAGCGCTGAGCGCTTACCGTTTTGTCAATTGACCTCTGGTGACACCTAGCTGGTTGGTTGCTTTTAACGCTTTCCAGACATGTGTCCCGCTAATCTCACCGCGCAATGCCTGGCGGTAAAGCGCTATGACTTCTTTGACACGCTGCGGATCCTCTTCCAGGAACTCAATCCGGTAGCTGCCGACTCCCAAATCCATGAATTCACGCAGATACTCCGCCCCCGATTGATCGATTGCGTTGTAGACGGTATTGCGGCAGCCTGTATCCACACGCACCGGGTGAGAAAAGCCGACGCGGTCGCGCAGCGAAATGCGTGAGCTCTCACAAGGTGTGCCGCAGTTGGTATGGTCTGTCCCTTCACTCATAAACGTGCAGTAGACACAGTGTTCAGTGTGGAACATCGGCATATGCTGGTGAATGACTACTTCCATCTTTCCGGCGTCGGAGTGAGAAAGCAAATCAATCATTTGCTGAATGTTTAAATCATATGAAGCGGTTACGCGTTGTAAGCCATTTTCTAAAAAGAGGTCGACGGTTTTATGGTTGGAGACATTCAAGGAAAAATCTCCGATCAACGGAATGTTCAGCTCTTCCCGGCGTGCCAGATAGTAGGCCAGCGCACCAGTATTGCGCACGAGAATGGCATCCGGCTTGCTTTTGGCAATCAGCGCCAATGCGCCATTTTCATCCGGCATGTGGATGCGCATCGTCGCCAGGGCAATTTTTTTGCCGTAGCGATGGGCCAGCGCAACCGCCTGCGGGTACTCTTTGATAAACTCGAAGTCGGCGTAGAGGAAATCCACGTCTGTTTGCGCGGCTGCCTCAACCTGCTCAAGCGAGCGGCAGAGTGCGGTTAGCGCCGGAACGACTTCTGCGTGTTGCTTGCGGGCGACATCGGCGTACACGTCAACCGCTGACTTCTGGTAAGCCGGCGGCTGGCAGCGCAGATAGGTGAGCTGCTCGACCGCTTCACGGCGCATCCGGTTCAGCTCGCTGACCGGGATGATCAGCTCGCCTTCCATGTTCAGCGTCAATTGCTCAGGCACAAGGTAGAAGAGCGTGCCGCCCAAACGGCTGAACTGATCGAACAGCGTGGCATGCGTGAGCGGGCGCTTCAATGCCGCTTCCAGCATGAGCTCCGAATCGATGGTGACGGCGTGATTGCTCGCACGATCCACCCAGGTCGTCTTGAGCGGACCGCCTTGTTCGCCGCTGACGTGCAGCGCGAGCGGGAAGGTTGCGTAAGGCTTGTCCGTTTCAAATGTTTTGCGCAGCCGCTTGTTCAGCTCAGGGTCGTTCGTCTTCCAGACGCGATCGCCAACATGCAGTCGCTTGAGATTGACGTCGTTACGGCCCATGACGATCTCATACAGCCCGCGCTTCACTTCGCCATCGACTTTGCGGCCTTTGACGAGGATGTCGTATACCCTTCCGCCTTCGG
>CAMIVR010000093.1 GCA_946402065.1 uncultured Brevibacillus sp.
ATCTGTACGATGGCGGAGTGAATGAAGAAATTGTCGGCGAAGCGTTCAAAGGAAAACGTTCGCAGGTTATCCTCGCGACCAAAGTGGGCAATCGCCGCAAGCCAGGCGTAGAAGGGCTGATCTGGGACCCGTCCAAGGCGTATATAAAGGAAGCGGTCAAAGGCAGTTTGCGCCGCTTGCAGACGGATTACATCGACCTGTACCAGCTGCATGGCGGGACGATCGACGATCCGATTGACGAGACGATCGAAGCGTTTGAGGAACTCAAGCGAGAGGGCTGGATTCGCTACTACGGCATTTCTTCGATTCGTCCCAATGTCATCAGGGAATACGCGCGTCGCTCGCACATCGTCAGTGTCATGAACCAATACAGTATTGTCGACAGACGCGGCGAAGAAGACGTATTCCCGTTGCTTGCGCGGGAGCAGATCAGTGTTATCGCCCGCGGTCCGGTCGCTACAGGTATTTTATCCGAGCGATACAGGGAAAAAGCTGCAAACGGTTTTCTCGATTATACCGCAGATGAACTGATTGAGCTGGTCGGACACTTGGCGAAGCTGGTTGACTCTACTCACAGTTTGTCGCAACTGGCCTTGCGCTATCCGTTGGCCAATCCTGCCGTCGCCACCGTCATTCCAGGGGCAAGTTCGCTGGAACAACTGCGGCAAAATATAGCGGCCGGCGGAATGCCGGCATTGACTGCCCAGGAACTCGACTGGATACGCACACACAGCAAATCAAACACGTATGCCGCCCACCGCTGAATACATACGAACATGTCCTGTATGCAGATGCAGGGTGGGTGAAAATTTCAGGAAAAACATCAAAGGAGCTGACTCTTCATGAAAAAATCAATCCGCATTCTCTGTGCATCGGCGACGGCGTTATTCGTATTGTTTGGCACTCCACACCTGACACCGGCAAACAGCGTCGCCCATGCAGAAGTACAAGCAAGACAGATTACCGTTAACGGTACAGGCACTGTCACGGTTGACCCGGATGTCGTCTACGTCCAATTCGGTGTTGAAACGACAGGCAAAACGGCGAGTGAAGCCATGAACAGGAACGCAACGATATTTGCGTCGGTAAAGGATGCGCTGAGAAAGGCCGGGATTGCTGAGAAAGATATCCAGACCGTACAGTTCAGCACATTCCCCGAATACGATTACAACGACAAACAAGGTCCGAAGCTGACAGGCTACCGAGTCCAAAACATCGTTCGCGTGACGTATCGGGATCTGAAAAACGTCGGCAGCCTGCTTGATCAGCTTTCTGCGGCCGGTATCAACCGGGTCGATTCACTTACATTCGGTTCGGAAAAAATGGATCAGTACACGGCTACTGCGCTCACTCGGGCAGTACAGGACGCCCGCGCGAAAGCGGATGTGCTTGCTCAGGCGGCAGGGGTGAAAGTCAAGGAAGTGATCTCGATCAGTCAGCTCGGCACATCTCAACCACCGGTCGTTTACATGCAGAAAATGGCAGCCGAGGCTGCCCCGAGCGCTACGTCAGCTGTGTATGCCGGCCAATTGCAAGTATCTGCTTCTGTTGACGTCGTGTTCGGTTTTTAGCTGATTGAATTCTATTTTTCCCTCAAGTAAGCGGCAGCGTGTATGGTTGGTCTTGGATGTGGCGTTTCTGCTGTCGCCCTTTATTAAACGAACGAAAGCGCCTGAGAAGATTTAGTGTGAATGGTATTGGCCTGCTTGCCCGCTCATGACGGGAAAGCAGGCCAGCCTGTCTGCCAGGACGAATGACTCCCGTGATATTGGAAACCATAGAGGGTAACAGCAAAAAGGAGGATGCAACCATGGCCGATAACGAAATCAAAAACCACGTCGTCGCAGTGCGCAAAAACGGCGACGGCGATATCATCAAGCTGAAGCTGTCCGACGGCAATGAAGTGGATTACCTCGTCGCCCAACGGCTGGCAGCTCAAGGGCTGATTGAGAATGTGCAGTTGTTTAAAGGCCGGGACGGCGATCAACATCTGCGCAGCATTCCGGATGGAGACAAGTCGAATAACCTGGACAATTTGCCGTTGTTTTAAAGCGAATGAACGGCCGTGAAAAGAGTCACGGCGATTTTTTTGAAATATTATTTCGGAAGATTACAAATATGATAATCATTCTGTTATACTACTTTTAATGTCTTTCAAGGAGGAGTTTATGAAAACGATTTGCTCAGTCTTTTTGCTCTTGTCCATGCTAGTCTTACCATTTAACATATTGGAAGCGCACCCTGGAAGAACTGATGCGAATGGTGGACATGTTTGCCGAACAAATTGTGAAAAATGGGGTTTACAGTATGGCGAATACCATTACCATAATGGTGGAAAAAGCTCTTCAAGTAATGGCAGCAATGCCAAAACCCCGCCCCAGGGTAAAAACGAACCAGCTCAACCTGCAGTTCAAAAGAAAGCGATTGTGGTAGTTTCGCAAGCAAATGTGTACAAGCTGCCCGACGAAAATACTGATATCGTCACGACACTGTGGTATGGCTATGAAATCAACGACAAAGGGACGAATCCTGATTTTGCCTCGATTGAACAAGGGTTTGTATCCAAAAAACTCATAACCCAGTATACGGTATTATCCCCCAAAACGGTCTCGATACACGTGGACCAAGGTTATTTCTTCCCAATCCCTTCTGCAGATAGCCAAAGCAGGGGGTATGCAGCCAAGGATGCGATTGTTCATGTAGCGGGCGAGAGCGGCGACTGGTATTATGGCTCTACGACAGATGTGAATGGAAAAGTCCTGGTCGGGTTTGTTTCGAAAAAGGTCGCATTTTAGTTGAAGATGATCCGGTGATTTCTCTTCGAGGAGAGAGCGTTCCCGCTGCTTGTCAGCAAACAGTGAAAGGGACGCTCTCTCTTTATGTCTCCTGTGAAACTGGAGACGTGATGTCATCGCCATCTATGTACTCATCCCGGGTTGCTCAGTTCTGGTGGCAATCCTTGCTGTTGTTTGAAACCGGAAAAGGCTATACTGAAAAGGAAGTTTCCAAACTTTCTGACAGGAGTGATCCAATCGTGGGAGCAGCCAATCCGTTGACGCCGCAGACACCGGATTTTCGCGAGCGTGTGCAAGAAAGCTATGGCAAACAAACCGCACTTGCGCTGCTTGGCGCACATTTGGCGAAAGTAGAGCCGGGCGAAGTCGAGATTCACCTGCCATTCCGCGCTGATTTGACCCAGCAGCACGGGTTTCTCCATGCCGGGATCGTCACAACCGTCGTCGACAGCGCCTGCGGGTACGCTGCGTTCAGTTTGATGCCGGCTGATGCGTCGGTGCTTTCCGTCGAATTCAAAATGAACCTGCTGGCCCCGGCCAAAGGCGAGTGGTTTCTGGCCAGAGGCAAGGTGGTCAAGCCAGGGAGGACGATAACCGTCTGCGCAGGTGAAGTGTTTGCGATGGGGGATCATGAACCGAAGCTGGTCGCGACGATGTCTGCGACAATGATCACGCTGCAGGATCGTCCCGGCATTTCGCCGGGATGAAGAATATCCGTCCGGCAGGCTGTGAACGATCAGAGAAAAAACAAAGGCAAATCCTGTGTGCAAGCGGGATTTGCCTTTGCCCGTTGCTTCGCCTTTAGCTGCAAAAAACTCGGCTGCCGTCAGGAGTTAGCCGGAAAGACCGGCTTATTGATTTTCCGGCATCGTGCGATGAAAATCGTCTGTGGAAAAAAAGCGCGGCCGCTCGACATAGTCCTGTACCCGGGTGGGGTGGCCGTGCCGGTTCAGCATGCAATCTTCCGCAAAAAATGAAGCGTCTGGAGGATGTGCCCTATATTGCTGCCGGCTTCGGCACGTGTTATGCCGTCAAGACCGACGGACCGCTGTGGAGCTCGGAGCCATTGAATTCCGAATAGGAAGAACAGGCTGCCACCTCCGACGATCGTAATGTGTTCGTACTGAAGGGGGACGGTCTATGCCCGTTCGCCTGGAGCCACTGTCGTTCACGCTGCGTTTAGAGACCTGACCCTCAGCAGTCCCGTTACAGACAAACCATGGGAATTTCCGGAAAATGAGCAAAAAACATATTTTTTGTTGACACGCGCTATCGATCCATACTATAATTCGCTTTGCAGGCAAAAAATGTTATCTATTCAGCGTTTTGAGTTGAGTTTGCATTTTCAGACAAGGAGGCATGAGAACAATGGTAGTGGATACTGTTTTTGTAATCGCTGGCACTTCCCAAAACTGGGTTCAAATGAACAAAACAATTTCCATTCCCGACTGTTCTGATGCGCTATAGTCTGTCGCACTCGCTACATTTTGCCTTAACGCGAGGATGCGAAAAGCACCGGATTTTTCCGGTACTGATTATGCCAGGAAGCAGGCGTCGGGAACCCGACGCCTTTTTTGATTGTGCGGTTGTGTCCGCTTCAGACACAGCCATATCGATCAATGTGTGCCAAAAGACGTCGGAAGCACTAGGTGCGAGAACCGGCGTCTTTTTGCGCTTCCTCATCCTGCCTGTAAACAGCTATCAAGGAGGGTTTCAGTGGCTTATCTTCCACATGATTCACAAAGATGCGAATAAGGAACACAAATGTTCAAAGCTTATCGAAGAAGAGAGGGATTTTATGTCAGCACATGCGTCGTCTAAATTATCGATGGGCGCTTTGTTTGGAAACAAGGTCATTCGCACCATCTTGATGTCCGTGTTCTTTTTGCAAATTGGTATTTGGGTACGAAATTACTCCATTTTGCTATATGTAATCGAAAAAACCAATCAAGATGCTGTAGCGGTCTCGATGATTTCAGTAGCTGATTTTGCGCCGATCTTTTTGTTTTCGTTCATCGGCGGTACTTTTGCCGACCGCTGGCGGCCAAAGCGTACGATGGTCTGGTGTGACGTACTGAGCGCCGTTTCGATTTTTGTCGTCTTGTTTACATTGATCTATGGCGGATGGAAAGCTGTTTTCTTCGCGACACTCGTCTCGTCCATTCTATCGCAGTTTTCACAACCGTCCGGAATGAAGCTGTTCAAGCTGCACGTTTCCGAAGAACTCATCCAAATGGGAATGTCCGTGTATCAGACGCTGTTTGCCGCGTTTATGATCATGGGTCCGATTATCGGAACATTCGTCTACCAGCATTACGGAATCGATATTGCGATTGGCATTATGGGGGTGGCTTTTCTGGCTTCTGCCGCGGTGCTGACACTGCTTCCTGCCGACCCGGCTGTCCAGGAGCAAAGAGAAAAGACGACGGTATGGCAAGAGATGAAAGCAGGCTTGCGCTACGTATTGAAAAGTCGGCCATTATCGTCGCTCGGTGGCTGTTTTGCGGCTGCCGGCTTCGCGATTGGACTGACGCAGCCGCTCACAGTCTTTCTCGTGACAGAACGGCTCGGACTGCCCAAGGAAGAACTGCAATGGCTGATGGCGGCGTTCGGTATTGCGATGATTGTAGGGGGCGGCCTGACAATGTCGCTGGCGAAAAAAACGCCTCCGCAGAGACTGCTGGTCATGGGGCTGGCTGCCAGCGCGGTGAGCTTCCTGGTGATGGGCATGTCTACACATCTGTGGCTGACGCTTGCCGCAGAGTTTCTCAGCGGACTGTTCATGCCTTGTATCCAGATCGGTATCAACACGATGATTTTGCAAAATACCGAGACGGCGTTCGTCGGTCGCGTCAACGGAATTCTCAATCCGTTGTTCATGGGTGCAATGGTCGTCACCATGAGTATCGCCGGATCTTTCAAGGAGGCGTTTTCACTCGTTTCCATCTTTATCGCGGCAGCCGTGCTGCTCTTGGTCGGAATCTTCGTCATGCTACCGATCCTGAAGCATTCGGTGGTGCGGACAGAGCAAGAAAAAGCAGCCAACATGTAAGCCAGTCGTGGCTGTGCCAGCTTTTGAGAACTGTGACGTTCAGTATGTTTGCGAACAAAAAACACTTGCGGAAAAGGCAAGTGTTTTTCCCCGACCGGGGTGTGCGTTGTTTTCCGGCAGCCGTCAAGATAGACGGTAGACTGCGAAAGGCTCACGGTAACGGTACGGAGCACTCAGTGTATCCAGCTCCTCCAGGATGTCGCCTGTAAGGTTGAGTGCAGTGCATTCGAGATTTTCGCTAAGCTGCTCAGGTCTGCTCGCTCCGACGATGATGGTTGAGACGGCGGGCTGATTCAGCAACCAGCCGAGCGACAACGCTCCAGGCGAGCAATGCAGCTGCTGTGCCAGCTGATTGACCTGGTTGCCCAAGGCAATGCGCTCTGCAGTAAGGAAGCGGGTGAAACGAGGCTCCTTGTCGGCGCGAGAGCCTGCCGGTGAGGCACCCGTCGAGCTGTATTTGCCGGTCAAAATCCCGCCAGCCAAGGGATAATACGGAATGATCCCCACACCTTGATCCAGGCAGAAGGGAACCAGCTCTTGCTCAGGTGTCCGATCGGCCAGTGAGTAGCTGATCTGCGTCGATACATAACGATTAACACCCAATCGCTCACTGACGCCGAGTGCTTTCATCAGCTCCCAGGCAGCGTAATTCGAGGCGCCGATATAGCGTACTTTACCGGAGCGCACCATGTCATCGAGTGTCCGAAGGGTCTCTTCAAGCGGTGTGTTCGGATCAAACGTGTGGATTTGATAAAGGTCGACGTAGTCTGTTTTTAATCGTTTGAGACTGCTCTCCAATTCTTTCATTAAATGGGAGCGAGAGGAGCCGCGTTCATTGGGGCCTTCGCCTTTGACCAATCCGGCTTTGGTCGCGAGAATGACGTCATGACGCTTGCCCGTCAAAGCTTCTCCGATGATTCTCTCCGATTCGGCGTTCGTGTAAATATTCGCTGTGTCGATAAAGGTAATCCCGTGCTCCAGCGCTTGGTGTATAATCCGGGTAGAGGTTTCCTGATCGGCCCGTCCACCGAACGAATTCGTCCCCAAACCGATGGCGGAGACGTGAAGCCCACTGTTGCCGAGGCGGCGGTATTGCATATGTACACACGACCTTTCGTGCTTAGGATGAAGATGTTCGTTTTGCTTACGAACAGTATATCATTTCGTTTAAAATGATGTCGATTTCGACCATCCTCCATTTTCTTCAATAAAGTAGGTGACTAGAATTGATTCGACGGTTCTGGGAATATTATCGGCCTTATAAAAAGCTGTTTTTGCTTGATTTTTCATGTGCTGTCATCGCCGCCATTCTGGAATTGGGCTTTCCGCTCGCAGTGAACCAGGTCGTGGACAAACTACTTCCCGCCAAGGAGTGGACGATCATCGTCATGGCGTGTATGGGCTTGTTGATGCTCTATCTGGTCAATACGGCGCTGCAATATATCGTAACGTACTGGGGCCATATGCTCGGCATCAACATCGAGACGGACATGCGCAAAAAGCTGTTCGACCATATCCAGAAGCTGAGCTTCCGCTTCTTTGACAATAACAAAACCGGTCATTTGCTGTCGCGGTTGACCAATGACCTGTTCGAAATAGGCGAGATGGCGCATCACGGTCCAGAGGATGTGTTTATCGCCATTATGACACTGATCGGCGCGTTCGTGCTGATGCTGATGATTAATTGGAAGCTGGCTCTGCTTACCTTCATCATCATTCCGTTTTTGATCTGGCTCGTCATCTACTGCAATAAAAAAATGACCGATGCCTCCAGCCGGATGTTTACCGATATGGCCGACTTTAATGCGCGCGTGGAAGGAACAGTGGGCGGCATTCGCGTCGTGCAAGCGTTCTCCAACGAAAAACACGAGCGCGAGCGGTTTGCCGTAAACAACCTGCGCTTTCGCGAGGCCAAGCTGCTGGCGTACAAAATCATGGGGATCAACTCTTCGATCAGCTACATGCTGATGCGGCTCGTCTCCCTGTTTGTATTGATCAGCGGCACGTGGTTCGTCATCCAGGATGACCTGACCTATGGCGAGTTCATCGGGTTCCTGCTGTTAACCAATGTTTTTTTCAAACCGATCGAAAAAATCAATGCCGTCATAGAGAGCTATCCAAAAGGGTTTGCCGGCTTTAAACGGTATATGCAAATCATGGATACTGCACCTGACATTGCCGATGCGCCCGATGCGATTACCGTGGAGAAGCTGCGAGGGGAAATTCGCTATCATGACGTCAGCTTCGGCTATGAAGGAAAAGAGAACATCCTCAATCACCTCAATCTGAGCATTCACGCTGGCGAGACGGTCGCGTTCGTCGGACCGTCGGGAGCGGGAAAAACAACACTGTGCAGTCTGTTGCCGCGATTTTATGAGATCGCATCGGGCAGCATCACGATTGACGGGCTGGACATCAGGCAGATGACACTGGAATCCCTGCGGAGACAGATTGGCATCGTCCAGCAGGACGTGTTCCTGTTTGCCGGTACACTGCGTGAGAATATCGCATACGGCAAGCTTGATGCCGAAGAGGCGGAGATCTGGCAAGCAGCTCGCATGGCACGGCTGGAAGAGTTCATCAAATCGCAGCCGGACGGGTTGGAAACCGTCATCGGGGAACGCGGCGTAAAGCTGTCCGGAGGGCAGAAGCAGCGCCTTGCGATCGCCCGTATTTTCCTGAAGAATCCGCCGATCCTGATCCTCGACGAAGCGACGTCTGCCCTTGACACGGAGACAGAGGCGGCCATTCAGCAATCGCTCGCCGAACTCTCGCACGGGCGGACGACATTGGTCATCGCCCATCGGCTGGCGACGATCAAAGATGCCGACCGGATCGTCGTAGTGACGGAAGAGGGGGTTGCGGAACAAGGCAGACACGAAGAGCTGATCGCCAAACGCGGGCTGTACAGCAGGCTGCACCAGGCGCAGTTCGGGCACATGACTTCCGTATAATGCAATCGGCAAAGGCTGCACGTTCGTCGCGCAGCCTTTTTGCTATTGCTGTTGATTGCCTGATTGCGACTCTTCTGCCAAGGTCTGGCTGAAGTTGGTCAGGTACGTTACTTGCTGGGCCATGTATTTGGCCGAATAGGGCATGTCGTTTTGCAGCCACCATATGATGACACCGAGATAAGCCGCCGTAATGTAGCTGATCAAAATGTCTTTGGAAATCGGCCCCTGGAGTCTTTCCGGAGGGATCCGCTCAAATGATTGGTAGCACAGCTCCTTCAACGTCTGGATCAACCGGGTGGTAAACCCAGGCATGCCGTGTTCGCCCAGCATGACTTTGTAAAAATCGGTATGCTCGGTGACGTGTTCAAATAAGGAGACGAGCCCGGGCAAAGGCTGGCCCTTCACTCGCGGCAACAGCGGGTACGAATGCGCCTTGAGCTTGTCCTTGAGCGTGTTAAGCACTTCGTCGACGCTCTGATCGAGCAAGTCCTGTTTGTCGCGATAATGCAAGTAAAACGTAGCCCGATTCAGCGTTGCGCGGTCCGTCAGATCGTTTATGGTGATCGCGTCAAAACCCTTTTCAGCAATCAAGGCAATCAATGATTCCCGCAGCAGTTTTCTCGTTCGGATGATTCGTCGATCCAGATGTTCATTGGTTTTCGACACTTTACCCCTCCTTTGCGGATATTTGTCAAGATATGCAACAAAAAAGCGACAATGTGTTGATTAAACAACGTATCGTCAAGTATTGTTCATTGTGCAATAAAAACCAGGTGAATATAATACATAATATACGACAAGTTGTTGTTTAAAATACAATTTGTCTTTTTCATTTCTGTCAATCTTGTGAATGGGATGGAGGGATAGGAGGCTCCACGGTAAAAAGGCATAGAGGGAAACGGCCAGCTTTACAGTAGTAGAGAAAGTAGAGGAACAATCATGGAGAGAATCAATGCAGTGAGCGCACATGAGCCGGCTAAACGCTTCAGAGCTTGCTTCAAAAAGGAGGAGCCGTCTCATGTCTCAAACAACGGAGAATAACAGCCAGGGCAGTGCCTACCAATGGTTTGCCCTGTTGGCGATCGTCATCGGGACGTTTGCTGCGGTGCTGAACAGCAGCTTGCTAAACGTTGCCCTGCCCAAGCTGGTCACCGTAATGAACTCGACAACGCAGACGATGCAGTGGGTGTTGACTGGTTACATGCTCGCTTCTGCGGTCGTGATCCCGTTCAGTGGATTTCTCGGTGACAAATTCGGCTATAAAACGATCTTTGTCGTTGCCCTTACAGGTTTTACCGGAGGGTCATTACTAAGCGGACTCGCCTGGAACGATACGAGTCTGATCATGTTCCGGATCGTTCAGGGGTTACTCGGCGGATTGATCATGCCGCTGGGGATGACGATTATTTATACGATTATCCCGCGCCACAAGATCGGGACATGACCTATGCATTTCGAGGAAAACGTTGGTAATTTACATGAACTGCATAGGTTATGTGCTTGACTCAAACTTCAATGAGTGATTTTTCAGAGGAACTGAAACGAAACGTCGGCAAGCATAATTATCCATGGATGAAAAAATCTCCCCATTAAAAAATATTCAACAGATTGACGTTAGAAGTGATTCAATAGTAAGATGGGAAAATAGGCCAATCGCAATACGTCTTTGGAATCATATTTTTGATATGCATGTGCTTTTTTCAGTCCAATGAACTATTTATTGATAACCCGGAACTTTGCCGGCCTATTCAAATCAGAATTTTTCAAAAACAGGGGGAGGGACTTATTTTGTTCAAAAATGCAAAAAAAGCATCAGGCATGCTGCTGCTCAGCTTCTTGCTCGTACTGCAGCTGATACTGCCAGTAGGTGCGCTGGCCTCGACGCAATCTGGCGACGACCTGATTGTCTGGGGTGATGTACAGAAGGTAACGTACGATCCGCTTTGGGATAGCATTTTGCCTTGGGCCTCCAATGTGATGGCGTTCGGAGGACTGAACCTGTCCACCAAGCAGTTGACCAGGAATGATGCTGAAGCGGATCTTGTCATGAACATCTACGATGACATGGGGGCAAACGGAATCATTGAACTGACCGGAGAGAAGCTGGAAGCTTCGACGAAGAAACCGACAGGAAAGCTTTCCAATTCGGTTAAAGCCAAGAGCGGTGCGGTGTATCTCTTGGTGACACATGACGGTTCATATGCCAAGGTTCGGGTAGATAGCATCTTGCAGAAAAGGGCGATGCTCTCCTATGTGCTGCCCAAAGCCGATGTCAGACAGTTAACCAAGCTGAGCCTTTCGAAAACATCCCTGTCGATGGATCTTGATACTGCCGCAACTCTGCAGGCTAACGCGATCTATTCAGATGATTCAAGGGAAGACGTCTCAGCGGTTGCCCAATGGTCTTCAAGCGATGAGGACGTCGTAACAGTGGATGCTGGAAAGGTGACCGCTGTCGGAACAGGTACAGCGACAATAACGGTCATGTACGAAGGAAAGAAAGCGACTGCCAAGGTAACGGTAGCAGACAGTGGCGGCAATCTTGGGGAGTTGGTTGAGCTGCAAGCCTCCGAAACGGAAGTTTTGCTTCAACCTTCCAAATCATTACAATTGCAAATCTTTGCCATTTATGACAGCGGAGAAGAAGTAGACATTACCAAAGACAAACAGACTACATATCGCAGTAGCTCCAACAGCGTCATTTCGGTCAAGGCAGGCTTGGTGAAGGCTGGTAAAAAGACAGGCAAAGCGACCATTACGGTAACGTATCAAGGAAAAAAACTGAACATTCCTGTGAATGTTTCCAAAACCACGGTGAAATCGTTGGAGGCTTCAGCAGATTCGATTCAATTGGCCATAGACGAAACGGAACAGATTGAACTGACCGCTCTTTTCTCCGATGGGTCCACCAAAGATGTAACTTCATTGGCAGCCTGGACGACCGACAACAGCAAGGTGGCCAAAGTAACTGCGGGAGAGATCATCGGCATTTCTTCCGGTTTGGCCGAAATCAAGGCTAGATATGGTGGCAAAGAGGTCGCGATTACGGTAGAAGTATCAGACGACGCATTGGAGCCGGTTGCCCTGGAAGCCTCCGAAAAGAACCTCAAGGTTGTGAAGGGCGATGAGGTTGAGCTGCAGATTTTCGCGGTATATGAGGATGGCTCCAAACGGGAAGTAACGGAAGATGTTCTCTGGCAGTCGCAAAAACGCAGCGTGGTGAATGTGGTCGCTGGCGTTTTGACAGCAGTCGGTGTCGGAAAAACAACGGTTGAAGCGACCTACAAAGGACTGAGTGTCAAAGTCAACGTTGAGGTGGTTGCCGAGAAACAGGTATCCAGTGTCAAACTGAGCAAGAGCAGCGTCACCCTGAGCGTAGGGCAGACTGCACAGATTACGGCAACAGCAATCTATGCAGACGGCACAAAAGCAGATGTAACGAAGAAGGCGGATTGGTCAACCAAGCGAGACACGATCGCCGATGTCAGCGATGGCTTGATCACAGCTGTTGGCAGTGGGACGACAACCATTACCGCTACCATTGGCGGCAAAAGCGCAACGATTTCCGTAACGGTGAAATAGGAAAAGAGAACCACAGGTCAGGCCATAATCGTGGCGGACTTGTGGTTCTTTCGTTTCGGTGTCTGTCGTCCGAATACCCTCGCAGGAGCAGTACGGATCACGGGATCTGAAATGCTACGACCTGCAGACATTAGGCGGCTCCACCGCAGCATGGAGGGTCGGTGACGTGAAAAGCTTTGCCGTTCATGCGCATAAACCGCTGCTGGCCGTGTACTCCCTTGGTAAAGTGAACCTCTACGATATTCGTACAATGCAGCACATTCTTGAATTCAGGCCGGAGCATGTCGTGAAAACCTGCACGCTTGCCTTTACCGAAGATTGCTTGGCGCTGTATTCGGATTATGGTTGCACCAGCCTTTACGCAATAGAACCAGAGCGCAGCTTCGACGAAAGGGTGCTGCTGCACAACCAGCACTTCCACAGCAAGAGAGACACTCCGACGATCAACAGTCATCGGAGTGTCTCTCTTTCTTTACCTCTTCCCATTGCCAAAAGCTGTTCGTCCGCGCACATGCGCTGCGCGCCGAACAGGACAAATTGGATGATCTACTGTACAGCATGCCGAAATCCAGGTCGTGACCCGATCGCTTCAGATAGTTATAAAACGGCTTCGTCGACCTGTACAACAGCGCATCTTCGCTTAACGACACTATATACGCGCGCAAGGCAGCGAAGTTGGACGCGAAACGCTGGGCGAAAAGGATTGTAAAAATCGGACATGAGCCAGCAGGCCTTGAATTAAGGCTGCTGCTCGTTGCGATCAAGTCAACCGCGATGGAAGAAAAAAAGCATTGAATATAAATAGACAAAATGATAAATTGTCTAGTATAAAATAAACATTATTACAAATCGTTTATTAAAAAATACAAAAGGAGAGGAACCCGTTGTTTAAGAATCGCTATGTTCGGACGATCGTTTTATCGCGTGTCCTGTCAAATCTGGGAATCTGGATACGAAACTTTGCCATTCTGCTGTACGTAACCGACTTGACACACAACGACCCGCTGTACGTATCGCTCATTTCCGTCGCGGAATACGCGCCTATCTTTCTGTTTGCCATCATCGGCGGTACATTTGCGGACCGCTGGCAGCCCAGGCGTACGATGATCCATTGCGATCTGCTATCCGCCGTATCCATTTTTCTCGTATTGATAGCCTTGCTGCTTGGCTCGTGGCAAGCGTTATTGCTCTCGACATTTCTTTCTGCCGTGTTGTCGCAATTCTCCCAGCCGTCGGCGATGAAGCTGTACAAACGGCATGTCCCGGCCGAACAAATCCAGGGAGTCATGGCGATGTTTCAGTCGTTCATGGCGTTTTTCATGGTCATCGGCCCGGTTGTCGGGACGTATATTTACCAGCAGTTCGGCATTACGGTCTCACTGTCGGTCACAGGTGTGCTGTTTATCGGCTCTTCCCTGATCTTGGTCTTGCTGCCGCGCGATCAGCCGAAAGCTGCCCAGGCAGGACCACAGAATTTCCGTCAGGAACTCAAAGACGGCTTGCGCTACGTCTGGTCGAATCGGGTGTTGAAAACGCTCGGAGGGACATTCTCAGTCGCTGGCCTTGCTGCCGGGTTGATTCAGCCGATGGTCATCTTTGTCACTGTTGAACAGTTAGGCCAGGACAAATCGTTTTTGCAGTGGCTGATGATGGCCAATGGGGCGGCGATGCTCGTCGGTGGCGGCGTAATCATGAGCATCGCGAAAAAAATCCAGCCACATGCTTTGCTGACGATGGGACTTTTCGTCAGCGCGGTTGGGAATGCAGCGATCGGCTGTTCAAACAGCTCGCTGCTCACGCTGTTTCTGCAAGTGCTCACCGGTCTGTTTTATCCCTGTATACACATCGGGATCAGCACGATGATCATGAGAAATACGGAAACGGCGTTTGTCGGGAGGGTAGGCGGAGCCTTGACACCGATCTTTATGGGGATGATGGTCGTGGGCATGTCGTTGGCCGGTTTTGTCAAAGGCTGGTTTTCGCTTACAGCGGTGTTCGCGGCTAGCGGCTGCCTGTTCCTCGCTGGTGCCCTCGTGCTGCTCCCGTTGTTTCAGAAGAATCGGAAAGCTGCGGTGATGAACGGCAACAAAGCATGATTATTAGCTGCGCAATGCATGAAAACCGACAAATCTTCTTCGGAAGAATGTCGGTTTTTTGCCATTCCCGTAACGCCTGAGCAGGAGGGTGCGTTTGCGTGTTATGCAGGGAAGTTTCCGCCGAAAAGACAAAGCTATGGTAAAATCAAAGCAAGCAACCATCATTTACACTGCCGGCTCTCATTTGCATGCCGGCAGAGGGCGAAAGGACAGCGATAGCATGACGAATATCCGCAATATTTTCTGTGTCGGACGCAATTACGCAACACACGCAAAAGAATTGGGCAACGCCATTCCGACGTCGCCATTTTTCTTCATGAAGCCGACGAATGCCGTGGTTTTCACGAATGGGCAGCCGATTGCATTCCCGGCTGATCAGGGCTCGGTCCATTACGAGGTGGAAATCGTCATCCGGATGAGCAAAAAGTACGAGCCGGGGATGAAGCTGGACGAAGTTATTGACCAAATGGCGCTCGGCGTCGACTTTACCCTGCGCGACGTACAAGACGGGTTGAAACAGAAGCAACTGCCCTGGCTGTTGGCTAAAGGCTTTCCCAACTCGGCGCTGCTCACGCCGTTTCACCCATTCCCCGGCGAGGCTGCCTTGCGAGAAACGAATTTCTCCCTGCAAAAGAACGGGGAAGTCGTGCAGAACGGGAACGTCAGTCAGATGCTGTTTGACCTGCAGGCACTGATTGACTTTGCGACCAAGCACCTCGGCCTTGATGCAGGCGACCTCATCTATACCGGCACGCCGGCTGGGGTAGGGCCGGTTGCCGATGGCGATCGACTCTCCTTGTACTGGGGAGAGCAGCTTTGGGGAGAATGCTCGATTGCCCTTGGATAGAGCACGTGGCACTGAACCGCGAGAGGGATCATCATCTTGCGGTTCCTCTTTTTATGTGAAGTGTGGAGTGCGATGCCCCGACTGTGGAGGAATGCCGATATCCTGTACGTCTTGGATCACCATTATATGCTGGCACTCGACAAATTGTGTGCAACAATTCGCCCTGCGCTTACGTTTATAAGAGAGTAGGGAACCGTTTCCTATCTATGTGGCTACGTCGGTTGTTATGAGAAGGAGGAGTGAGATGCGAAAGATAGTTTCAGGGTTGCTAGCTGGAGCGATTGTTTCTTCAGCCGCGGCAGTATCTGCCGCACCACCAGCTGCGCTTGTAATAAATGGTCAAAAGGGGAAAACAGAAGTCTCTTCGCAAATCATCAAAGGGAGGGCATTCGTTCCCGTACGTGAACTGGCAGAGGAGTTGGGGGCAGTGGTGAAGTGGGATGCGGCCCAACAGACTGTTTATGTGTCTACAAGTAAACAGAACGAGGGCGTTTCCGCAGAAAAGAGCAAGAAAGCATCATCACCGGAAGCGATGAAGCTCGTAATCAACGGGCAAGAAGTAAAATCCGCGGTTCCTCCCCAAATAATTAATGGCAAAGCATGGGTACCTGTTCGGGATTTGGCTGAAGGATTAGGGAGCGGGGTTCAATGGAATGACTCGCAAAAATCGGTCTGGATTACGAACAAGATCGTCAACCCTTCGGCGAAGGACTATAAAGGGCAAGCCATGATTACGTTCTCTTATGATGACGGATTGGATACATTCTATGATTTTGCCTTGCCGTTGCACGAAAAATACGGAATTCCGGCAACCGACAACGTCATTGCCGGAAAAGTGAAAGACGGCGCGCAGACGATGTATCTCGATGCCGATCAAATGAAAGATATGTACGCGCGCGGGGTCGAAATCGGTTCTCACAGTTATTCTCATGAGGAGGGGTTAACGAATCTCTCGGATGAGGATTTGGACTTTGAATTGAGAGAAAGCAAGGCAGTCTTGGAGCAAATTGTGCCCAAAGTTCAAACGATCGGGATCCCGTTTTCCATGTACGACGAGCGAGTAAAAGCCGCAGTGAAAAAATACTATCAAGCCGCGCGAAATTTTGAACACCTGCAGAACGACATTCCCCTTGCGGACAAACTGTGGCTGCATACGGCAATCGCGGTCACCAATGAGACGACGTTCGACCAGATCAAACAGCGAATTGATGAGGCCGTAGAAAACAAGCAATGGTGTATCATTATGCTGCACGGTATCGACCCGGATAACAGAGACCTGTACGAAATAAAACCGGCGTTGCTGGAGAAGGTGCTGGCCTATGTCGCGAGCCTGGGCCGCGATAAAATTTTGCCGGTCAATACGATTGATGGAGTGTCTCTCGCCGTGAAGTAGAGTGGGTCTACCCCGAATATGCCATTCATCCGGAAGCCTGGATACGAGTAATCGACCTAGCAAATGGAGGGACTGAGACGATGAAAATTCTGCGAGCAGTTACACTTACATTCGGACTGACTTTTGGCGTTTTCAGCATGGTTCATGCGGACAGCAGCGGAATCGACCCCCAATTTACCAACTCACCATTGCCAGGGGGAGGGATCGAGGTGCCCCACAACCAGCGGTTCCATCTTTCTACGGATCAGCAATGGATCTATTCACAAGGACATTTGTCTGACCTCATACGCTTGCAGTGGACTGCCGATCGGGCAAAACCTGCAATCTCCTGGGCTGATGAAACAGGGAAGGACAAAACAGCAATCGTCTCCCATGCCAAGGCAAATGATCCCAACCAGCAGGATCACAACCACCTCTCGATCGAAACGACGATGTCTCCATCAGGGCAATATGCGAATCAGCTGTTCACCAGATTCGAGGTTCCTTTCGACCAGGACGTAGCGGAGATACGAACACACTCAGCGAACTTTAATGTGATGGACGGGATCATGCGAGTGGCCGGAACAAATGGCGCAAATCGCGATGTGCAGCTCGCCAAAACGTCTACGGGACATGCAACATCACCGCGATGGACGATAAGGGCCGACAGTATGGCAGAAGCTGGAGCGTCCACCGGTTCGAATTTCCGTATAATCCGTCACGCTGATGCGGGGGAAGTGATTGATACGACGTTCTCGATTAACCGCAGCAATGGCAATGTCGGTATTGGCAATGCAGATGCCACGGCCAAGCTCGACGTGAATGGCGATCGCATCCGAATCAGGAAATCTGCCACCCCGGTGTCTTCGTCAGCTCCGGGGAATGTCGGAGAAATCGCGTGGGACAGCGGGTACCTATACGTTTGCATTGCACCGAATCAATGGAAAAGAGCGGAGCTAACATCGTGGTAAACAGCAAGCAGGAAGCCGCTGTTCATCGCATAACGGTTCGTTTTTTGTTTGGAAGGTTATGAATTGTTGATCGGACACGAAATATGGTAATCTTTGAGAAACAGGCACAAAAGACTTTTGCAAGAAAGGAAGAACGAAATGAAAAAGCTGTTAGACAAATTGTAACGGATTGCAGATGAAGCCCGAGCTCGCGGACCGCCTGGCGTTCTTTACCCACCCAACACACGATTAAAATACGGAGGTCGACAGGCGACGATGAGAACGGAAAAAGAAATGTACGATTTTATCATCAATTTCGCAAAAGCAGACGAACGGATTCGCGCTGTAACATTAGAGGGCTCAAGGACCAATCCGAATGTGCCCAAAGACATGTTTCAGGATTACGACATCAGCTTTCTCGTGACGGAAATGGATTCGTTCATTCAAAATCCCGAGTGGATCGATGTGTTTGGCGATCGAATCATTCTGCAAACACCCGAACATATGTCCATGTTTCCACCAGATTTGGGCAATCGGTTTTCGTACCTGATGCTGTTTACAGATGGAAACCGCATCGACTTGACCTTGATTCCGCTGGAGGAAAAAGACGAGTATTGCAAAGAAGATAAGCTGCTGATCGTTCTGCTGGACAAAGACGATTCCCTGCCGGAAGTTCCTCCGCCAACAGATGAAGACTACTGGGTAAAGCGGCCGACGGAAGCGTTTTTCCAGGATTGCTGCAATGAGTTTTGGTGGGTGTCTACCTATGTAGCCAAAGGCTTGTGGAGAAAAGAGCTGCTGTATGCACAAGACCATCTCAATGGCTTTGTACGGCCGATGCTGTTCAAGATGCTGGAATGGCAGGTCGGCATCCGCACCGATTTTTCCCTGAGCATCGGGAAGAGCGGCAAATACTTGGAGAAATACCTGTCGGAGGAACGCTGGCAGCAGCTTCTGTCCACCTATGCCGATGGCACGTATGAAGGCGTATGGAATGCCCTGTCTGCCATGGGACGTCTGTTCCGCGAAACAGCAGTCGAGGTGGCCGAACATTTGCATTTTGCCTATCCGCACGAAGATGATCGCCGCGTCACAGCCTATCTTGAGCACGTGCAGCAGTTAAAACCTGATGCCAAGGAGATTTACTAAGGAGTCTGTAAGGCAAACCAGTCAACCACACGTTCGGTTGACTGGTTTTATTGTACATCCGCATTTCCGGAAATTCTTGGTCATCTGGGTCTTCAGGAATGCTCCGACTGGTTACGCTTCGTGTCTACCAGACTTGCCAGGGCTATCAGCCGCTGCAAGCCTTCCCGCAGCTGCTGTTCGCTCAAGAAGGAATAGCTCATCCGCACCCACGATTTTAACTCCCTGAGCGGATCGCAGATGGAGCCGGGAACGAAGGTAATGGAGTGCTCGATGCATTTGCTAAGCAACGGTTCCATCGGGATCGATTCCGGCAGTTTTATCCATAAATTAAAGCCTCCGGTCGGACTGGACCACGTCCAGCCAGTGGCTGCCAGCTCCTCTTCCATCAATTCCTTGCGAACGGCCAGTGCGATGCGAAGCTTGGCTATATGCTGCTGCATCCGCTCGGAAAAGAAATAATGCAGGAATACCTTTTGACTCAGCAAGGGTGTCCCGCTGTCTGACAACGATTTCGAGCGGATCAGGTACTTCATGTATGCAGGCCTGCATGCCACGGCGGCAATGCTCAGGCCAGGCGCAATGTACTTGCTGAAGCTGCGCAGATAGATGACAATTCCCGCTGTGTCGTAGGCAAACAGCGGCAGAGGCGGTTCCTCGCCAAAATAAATATCGCGGTACGTGTCATCCTCGATCAGCAGACACTGATATGTTTGCGCCAATTCTACCAACCGCTTCCGCTGCTCGGCAGGGACCGTGTAGCCCGTAGGATTGTGAAAAGTGGGATTGAGATAAAACAACCGCGGTTTATAGGTTCGCATGCACATTTCTACCTGGTCCAAATCATAACCGTACGGGTGAATCTCGATGGGAACTATCGTCGCCCCCTGTCTACGGAATACGTCAATGGCCGGACTGTACGTGGGCCGCTCAAGCAGTACGACATCCCGCGGCTTCACCAGCACTCTGGCAACCGTATCGATGGCCTCCTGCGAACCGGACGTGATCAATAGCTCATCTGAAGTCAGGTAGAAGCCATGCGTGTCCGTAAAATAGCGGCACAGGGCTTCCCGCAGTTCCTCATCGCCTTGAATGGTGGCGTATGTGCCGAGTACTTTCGGGTACATATCAAAAACTTTCTTGACGTATTCGGAAAAATACAGATTCGGCAGCAGATTAGGGTCGAGCAGTGCTTTGGAAAATTGATAGGTCGCCTGCACCTGATGAATTTCCGAGAGGTGGCTGTCATGGACGTAAGCGGAAATGATCGGGTCGTGCTGCGAATCGAACGGCAGCGTACTGTCGGGGTGAACGTAGTAGCCCGATTTATCTTTTACATACACGTAGCGATTTTGCTTCAACTGTTGATAGGCTTTAAAAACCGTCAGGCGATGCACGTTGAACTCCAGCGCCAACGTGCGAATCGAAGGAAGCTTCCCATGTGCCCTCCACTCGCCGCGCCTGATCCGCTCCAGCAGATAGTCGTAGATCTGCTCGAACAGCTTATCGGAATGAACGTTTGATAGTACGCTCCGTTTCATCCACATCACACCTCCTTGCCCTCATTATACACGGTCGATCGGCAATCTGTTCTATCAGATGTAATCTGTTCTACTCCATGCCGCTTATGATGAGGAAAAGGAGGAAGTGAAATGATACTGTTCAATTATATCCTGATGTGTTTGATTTTCGGAACGACTTTTTTGGCCATTAAAGTCGGCATCGACGCGGGAGCAGCGCCCTTTCTCTCAGCCGGTCTGCGGTTTTTTCTCGCGGGTCTCATTCTGTTTCTCGTGATGATGTGGAGGGGCAAGGCGAGCCTGTCGCTGCTGCTCCGTAAGGAAATGCTGTTTACCGGTACAGGTTTGACGTTTGGCCCGTTTGCCACATTATACTGGGCAGAGCAGTATCTGAGCTCGGGAATTGCCGCTGTTTTATCAGCAACGGGTCCACTGATGGTACTGCTGCTTCAGACGAGATTGACGCAGCAAAAGCTTTCCGCTGCATCTTGGGCGGGTTGTCTCGTCGGCTTTGCCGGTGTGCTCGTATTGCTGTTACCAGGACTTACGGTCACCATCGACAAATGGTGGCTGTTGGGATGCATTGTCGTCTTGATTGGCGAAGTCTTTTACTCAGCCGGAGCCGTCTACTCCCGGCGTGTGCTCGAACGCTTTTACGGTACGTCTCCCATCACGCTGAACGCAGCACAAATGATGTACGGCGGAGTACTGCTGCTTGTCTTATCCATGCTTACAGAGCATGTCCGGCCTGAGTCGATGCTGAGCCTGCAAGCTGTCGGCTCGCTGCTTTACCTGATCTTCGTCGGTTCCATGATGGGGCACACCATTTTCTATTGGCTCGTAGCCAAAACCAATCCGATCTTTCCGGCGACCTGGCTCTACATCTCGCCATTGATTTCCCTGGTCTTGGGCGTCAGTCTTTATCATGAACCGCTCACGTTCTTGTCGTTGATCGGGGGGATCACGATTATCATCGGAATCATTCTGGTCAATATCAACAATGTCAAACAACTGGCGCAGCGAAGGTCAACCGCACACGGAACTGTCAGCGACAACGCAAGGATACGCAACTAATCTGGCTACGAGCTAAACGACTTTCGTTTCAGGGGGATGCAAAATGTCCGACTATACCGTGTTTATTTTGGCGTTTGCCGTATCTGCCGCTTCGCCCGGACCGGAAATTGCAGGCTTATTGTCCAGGACCCTTGCGGGAGGGCTGGTCGCCAGTCTGCCTCTGGCATTGGGGATCGTTCTGGGCAAACTGCTCATGCTTACCGCTGCGGTTCTCGGCCTCACGGCGCTTGTCAAAGTACTTGGGCCTATGTTTCTGATGTTGAAATACGGCGGTGCCCTGTATCTCGTCTGGCTCGGCATCAAAAAATGGAGGAAGGCTGGGCGTATTTTGGCAGCTGAAGAGCAGACAAAACCGGTATCCTTTTTCATGGAGATCGCCCTTGGCCTCGCGATGACACTTTCCAATCCCATTGCCGTCGTTTTCTACATGGCGCTTTTACCGGGTGCGATTGATATGTCAGCTGTTTCCATGAACAGCTACCTGATTTTGTGTGCCATCATCATTTGCGTGATGACCTGTGTTGTGATCGGTTATGGCTTGATGGCAGAGGTGGTTCGAAGAATGTTCTCTGCGGCGAATTCCAGGACGCTCATTGACCGCATCGCAGGTGTGATGATGATTGGTGCCGGAGTTTGGATCGCACTTCGTTAAGCCGGACTATTCCTAATGGTCTATACACAATATGCGCAGATGAACTTCAAAGGGCTGTCCAAATAAGGCAAAATTACAAGTAATCCAAGATCGAAAATATGGATTTATCAACGTTTTTTATCTTTCAAAGGGGCGTCTCCAAGCTAAAACATCGGCTTTAGAGACAGCCCCTTTTTCGGCTGAACGGAGGTATGCAGCCAGGGCTGGGACAACAGGATCGTCGCAAAATCCTGTAGCGATCAAGGGGAATAGAACGGGGAACGGTACCTTGCGCCTTATGGGTTATGGTCGGGCAAGCTCGCGAATCAACTGCCCCAGCTTGCGAATGCCAGCCTGCAGGTCATCTGCGGATGCATAGGCATAGGACAAGCGGAGGTATTGATCGGACGGTTCCGCATAGATGCTCCCCGGATTGATCAGAATGCCCTGCGAGAGGGCTCGTTCATACAGCGCACGCTTTGATACCTTTGGCTGAATGCGCAGCCAGATGAAAAATCCGCCGGCAGGGACTTCCCAGGTTGCCACATCGCGCAGATATGTGTCCAGCGCATGGATCGCCATATTCCTGCGCGTGCGCAGAAAGGCTCTGACGGAAAGCTGGTGCTGCTCGTAGCTGCCACTGGCGAGCCATTCGGCAGCGATGCGTTGCGAAAGTGAGCTGGAGCCGTAATCAGTTTGCATTTTAATATCTGACAAGCGCTTGATGACGGGCTCGGGACCGATGATCCAGCCAATCCGCAGGCCCGGGCTGAGCGATTTGGACAGGCTGCCGATG
>CAMIVR010000094.1 GCA_946402065.1 uncultured Brevibacillus sp.
CATCGATTGGCAGCGGCTCCCTCTTCGCTCTCGCCCTCATGTACTTCTTTCAGTTGAGCGGCAAGGAGATCGTCGGTACAGACATCGCCCACGCCCTCTTGCTCGTCACGGCAGCCGGATTTGCCCACATGAGCTACGGGAATGTCGACTACCGGTTAGTCTTCCAATTATTGCTTGGTTCCATCCCTGGCGTTTTTATCGGCAGCATTCTGGCGACAAAAGTGCCTACACTCTTCCTGCGCTACTTTATCTCTCTCATCATCCTGTTGAGCGGGATAAAGCTTCTCTAGGAATTGCCCGGCCCATTCCTTGCCAAACGCCCATCCTTGCCCGCTGTACGAATGTAGAAAAGCCGCCTCTTCTGCAAAGAGAAAAGGCGGCTTGACAACTTGTGACATGGTTTCACTTAAAAACCCAGGATTACTTTAATCATACTGGCTGTCGTATTGCCAGGATAAATCAGGTAGAGCAGCGTATAGACCGTAACACCGGTTATCGCCGTCGCAAACCAAATGATCGCGGTCCATGGACCGATTTTCTTGTGTTTGGCAAAGCGCTTTTTAAACGCGTGCGTCAGCGTGACGATACCCATCACGGCAGCAACTGTAGCCAGAACGATATGGAAGATGAGAAATATCTGGTAGATTACTTTGATGCTGTCAGGTCCGCCAAACAGCGTATTGCCGACAAAAATCGTCCGCGACACATAGATGATAAAAAAGATGGTGGCAAACAGCGACCCGACCAGCATCCACTTTTTATGTGCTTCCTGGTTCCGCGCCCTGATATAGTACCAGCCAACCGCCACACAGATAGCACTCAAGGCGATAAACGTCGTACTGATGGTCGGTAGTATTTTAATCATACAAGATCCCTTCCAGTTTAAAGTCTTTTGGCAAGCTTACGCTCTGGAAGTGTTATCTCCGTTGTCAGGCAGAATGTGCACCTGCGGCGACAACAAATCCACACCGTCTTTCTCTCGCTCTTTTCGATACCATCTAAAGAAAATGTAAGCCAGAACAGAGCCATAACTGCCTTCTTGCAGCAATTTCATCAAGACGCCGCCGAGCTTTTGATCTTGAAGCAGCGAGTGCTGTTCGAAGAGCTGCGGCACGTGCATGTACGACTGGAACAAAAGATTGTCTGAGAAAATGATCAACGCACAGGCTGGTGTCAAGAGAAAGCCATTCACACAGATGTAGGCAATCTTACGCAGGTCAGACAACTGCTCCTGTTCCGAGATCGGCGACAGGATGGGCCACCACATGATAAATGCGGTTATGAGCAAAACAAAGTGATATAGTGTATTAATGAGCATATTACTGTGGAACATATCGAAGAGAAACGGCAAATGGTAGAACGAAAACAACGAGTTAAATGCAAGTACAGCTATTAAAGGATTCGTCAGAAATCTCAAGACTTTTCCTAGAACTTTCGGTTTGAATAATGGCTTCAGCAGCCATTCAGGTGAACCTAGCAACAGTAACGGTGGCATAAAAATAAACAGCAAGCATTGTTGCACCATGTGCGCACTGAACAAAAAGTGATGTCCATAGTAGTTGAGTGGACTGCCTTGCGCAATGTAGAGCAGCAGCAGACCGAGCAAAAACATTGATTTTCTCCATGCTGGGACGGGTGTTGCATCGGAAAAGTGCTTTCGAAGCGGCCCGACGGTAGCTAAATATGCTGCAGCCAGCAAAATGGCAAGGAGCATCATTTCTGGGCCCCACATTGAAAAGAAGTCTGGGGTCAATCCGGCGCTTCCATGATCGTGATTCATCTTCGTTCTCCTCCCCTCGCTGCAAAATTCGGAAGCATTCAAAATTCCTACATAAGAAGGGGGCACTAACCCAAGCGCCCCCTACTGACAAAACCTACCAAATCCAGAAAATAAACGTAACCACCACAGGAATAATCACGACCGTGCCG
The DNA here is from genome assembly GCA_946402065.1 of uncultured Brevibacillus sp. GTDB lineage: Bacteria > Bacillota > Bacilli > Brevibacillales > Brevibacillaceae > Brevibacillus_D. The sequence continues at coordinate 1,930 of CAMIVR010000094.1, forward strand.
CCTGCAATCGCGATTTTGGCAAACGCATGGCCTTTATCTTTCAAGTGCATCCAGACATAAAGCTGGAATCCAGCCTGCACCATGGCAAGCAAGACGATAAATGGAGCGACGAATCCTCTTGGAACCGCTTCGTATCCTACCGCAATAAATGCCAGCAAAGTGAAGACAATCGATAAGAAAAACGCAACCAGGTGAACCTTGGCCCCGTCGTGTTTCACGGCCGGCTTACGCTGAGAAGAAGTATCATGCGTATCTGCTCCCATCGTTTAGGCCCCCTTTCCCATCATTCCCATGAGGTATACAACGGTGAAGATGAATACCCACACCACGTCGATAAAGTGCCAGTACAGACCAGCAACATAAAACTTGGGTGCTGTGACAACGGTCAAACCTTTTTTCATCGACTGCAAAATCAGTGTCGTAATCCAGGCGATACCAAACGCTACGTGGCCACCGTGGAATCCAACCAGCGTATAGAACGCCGAACCAAATGCACTGGAACCCATCGTATGTCCTTCATGCGTATAGTGAACAAACTCATAAATCTCCAGACCGAGGAACGCAAGACCAAGAATAACCGTTACAATCAACCAGCCAATCATAGCTTGGAAGTTTTTACGGTGCATGGCCAACGTAGCCATAACACTTGTCAAACTACTTACCAACAGGAAGAACGTCGCTGCGGCAACGAGTGGCAAAGAGAACAGCTCTACACCAGTCGGTCCACCATTCACCTGATCACGCAAGGAGATAAAGGTAGCGAACAAACTACCGAACAATACAGTCTCCCCACCGAGAAACAGCCAAAATCCAAGAACTTTATTTCTACCCTCAAGGGTGGCTTTTTCCGGCTCATCTGGAAGAGCAGAGGTGTGTAGTGTGTGATCACTCATTACGCCTTAACCCCCTTTTCATTAAATCCTTCCGGGTCTACGTGATAGCCGTGATCGTCTTTCAGCGAACGCACTAACATGGAACCGAAGACAATAGCCATACCGATCGCGCAAAGGATGTAGATGTGGTACATGAAACCATAGCCTGCAATAAACAAACCGAGAGACATCATGAACGGCAGGAATGAAGGCGACGGCATATGAATGGAACCGAGCGGCTCTGCGTATGTCATACCCTTGTTTCCAGCCATTTTTTCCACCCAGAGAGCATCCAGGCCCCGTACGAGTGGAGTTTGTGCGAAGTTGTACTCAGGCGGCGGAGATGGAATTGTCCATTCCAATGTACGAGCATCCCATGGGTCTGCAGGCGCTTGTTTTTTGCTAGCTGCAGTTACAAAAATATTAACCAGGAACATTAGTGTACCAACCGTCATGATGATCGTGCCGATTGTACTGATCAGGTTACCCGTATCCAGTCCTTGGCCAGCCAGGTATGTGAATACGCGGCGTTGCATACCCATCAGACCCAGGAAGTGCTGCGGGAAGAAGGTCAAGTGGAAACCGATAAAGAACAGCCAGAAATTCCATTTACCGATTGTTTCACTCAGTGTTTTACCGAACATCTTCGGCCACCAGTAATAAAGACCCGCAAACAAACCAAATGCCATACCACCAACGATTACGTAGTGGAAGTGCGCTACAACGAAGTAACTGTCATGATATTGGAAGTCAGTAGGCGGTATTGACAACATAACACCTGTCATACCACCGATAACGAACGTCGGAATAAATCCGATCGCCCACAAGTTCGCTGTTGTAAAGCGGATTTGTCCACCCCACATGGTGAGCAGCCAGTTAAAGATTTTAATCCCCGTCGGAACTGCGATCAGCATCGTCGCAAGCCCAAACAGCGTGTTGGCGATTGGTCCAAGACCAACTGTAAACATATGGTGAACCCAAACCATGAAGCCGAGGAACCCGATCAGTACAGTTGCAAATACCATGGAGCTATAACCGAACAGACGCTTTTTCGAGAATGTCGCAACTACCTCGGAAATAACACCAAATGCAGGCAAGATCAAAATGTACACTTCGGGGTGACCGAAAATCCAGAAAAGATGCTCCCAGATAACTACGTTACCACCGGCGTTGACATTGAAGAAATTCGCGCCGAACAAACGGTCAAACATCAACAACACAAGCGATACTGTGATCGCAGGGAAAGCGAACAGAATCAGTGCGGACGTTACAAATGAACTCCATGTAAACAAAGGCATACGCATGAACGTCATGCCAGGTGCACGCATGTTGATGATCGTAACGAGGAAGTTGATCCCCCCGATCAGCGTACCAAGACCGGCAATCTGCAGACCCAATACGTAGAAGTCTATGCCGTGACCACTAAACTCGTTGTTAGCCAGTGTCGGATAACTGGTCCAACCAGCATCAGGCGCTCCGCCAAAAAACCAGCTTGTGTTCAAGAGTAATCCACCGAAGAAGAACAACCAGAAACCGAGTGCGTTGACGAATGGGAACGCAACGTCACGCGCACCGATCTGCAGCGGGATAACTGCGTTCATCAGTGAGAAAATGATTGGCATCGCTGCCAGGAAGATCATCGTGGTACCGTGCATGGTAAGAAGTTGGTTAAAAGTCGCAGCGCCAATCAGCGTGTTTTCTGGAGAAATCAGCTGAAGACGCATCAATAGGGCTTCAATACCGCCCAGCAAGAAGAAAAATCCCCCTGCAACCAAATAGAGAATTGCAATTTTCTTATGGTCAACGGTCGTAAGCCAATCCCATAATCCCGATCTCGAATGTGAGTGAGAAGCATGTGCAGACACGGTTTTACCCCCTTTTTTCAGTTTAGCTAACAAGGCAAGCTACCTGTTGTTATTGCTTCACTTTCAGTCCTTCTAAGTACTCAACAAGCGCATCCACTTGGCCAGGTTCCAGGTTGAGGTTAGGCATCTTGTTGCCAGGCTTGACGGCTTGCGGATCTCTCAGCCATTTTGCCATTTGGTCCGGCTTGTTTTCCAGTATACCGGCGATTCTTTCGCGTGCGCCGACATCGGTCAGGTTCGGTCCCAGATTTCCGCCTTGCGAACCGACTGCGTGGCAACCGATACAGCTTTTTTGGAAGATTTCCTGGCCCTGTTTAGCCAAATCAGTAGCTGGCGCTGCTGCTGTTGCTGCTTTGTAATCATTCGTCCATTTCCCAAACTCGTCCGGCGTAACAGCCACGACCTTGAATTCCATCAAAGCGTGGGACGCACCACAGAGCTCGGCGCATTTACCTTTGTAAACGCCTGCTTTATCGGCTTGCAGCCAGAAGCTGTTGTTTAATCCCGGGTTCGTATCCATTTTCCCGCCCAGCGAAGGAATCCAGAACGAGTGGATAACGTCCGCAGATGTGAGGTCAAACTGAATCTTTTTGCCTGTTGGAATATACAGGTCTTGCGCGGTCGTAATGCCCAAATCAGGGTATTGGAATTCCCACCAGAACTGATGGCCGATTACTTTGACTTGAAGCGCTTCCTCTTTGGGGTATTGCTTGGCCAAAGCGAAGTTAATCGATACAGTCGGTACAGCCATGACGATCAACAGCAAAAAAGGAATAACGGTCCATAAAATTTCCAGCTTATGATTCCCTTCTACCTGCTTTGGAATACCGTCTTGACCAGGGCGCTTACGGTAACGAATTAAAACGTAAGTAAAGATGACTAAAACAACGAAGAAAACGCCGAGCATGATTGACACACTGAGCTTCATCAACCAATACTGCGATTCGGCTACCGGCCCCTGCGGCAGCAATGCGGAGAGTGTCGGGTCACCACAACCCGAGAGTACCAGCGTCGTCGCCACTACGAACAACAGTAGACGCATAGTATGTTGCCATCGACTCTTCATACAATTTAACCCCACTTTCTCTGTGTTGTAATAGACTACGATTGCATACGAAATGCAACCAGAGTCTACTAGCACTCTTTTTTACCATAGATGGCTCCAATACTTTACTTTCCATCCTATATGATAACCAAACTAGAAAATAAATAGCAACCTTTCTAATCTGGCCCAATAAAAAAAGAGTACTGACGACAGCTGATCATTACATCACTAACGATTGCCTTGCACATCCTAGCGCAAGCTACTTTAAGTATACAAAAAAACACCCTGCCCGATTTGTAAATTGTGGTCATTTTGTTAACAAATTTGTGAACAGGTTCGAATCTGCCCCTTCTCTTTGCCAAACAATCTTGCTACAGTTAGCATGACAGTCAGTTTTCTCATTTTTTGTCAGCACTGGAAAGGAGGATGAACATGGATACGAATAAGGGAATCAAGATTATTACCCATGCGAGCGCTTTCTTTGCCCCGATACTGGTCCCCCTGCTGGTTTGGCTGATCACGGCCGAGCGGGAACTGCGCGAGATGGCACTTCAGGCTCTGCTGTTCCATATCGGGCTGAGCCTTTTGATCGGCATTTCTGTCATCTTCTCTTTTTTCCTGATCGGCCTTCCCTTCTTGGTGGTCTTTGCCATTATGGGCATTTACTACCCGATCAAAGGAATTATTTACTCGCTAAATGACACGCCGTTTTCGTATCCGGTTGTTGGGCGGATGATGAAATGACGCAAGCGAAAAGCAAGAGCGCTCCGCAACAGAAACGCTCTTGCTTTTTTACACTTGTGCCCTGCTACGGCATCATGCCGCCACCGCCGCCGAGGATCACTTCGTCCCCTGCTTTCAGACCGTTTTTAATCTCGACGAATTCAAGCCCCTCTACGCCGGTCTCCACTTCTTTCGGAGTCGGTTGACCGTTCGCGTCTTTGACCATGACCGTTCCCTTGCCGTCTTCCATGATCTCTACGGCATCGATCGGAAGCCGTACGGCGTTCTGTATGTTGCTGACGATAATATCGCAGTCACCGGACATGCCGTGCTTCATTTTTTGCCCATCCTGAATGGCGATTTTTACTTCAAATCGCACGTTTTTGTCCTGTGTCACACTTTCTTGCGGAATATCGACCACTTTGCCGTGAAAGACCTGATTGCCAAAAGCAGTAACGTACACTTCAACCGGCTGGCCAATCTGGACAAGCGGGATGTCTACCTCGTCCACCGACGCTTTCATATAGACTTCAGACATATCGATGATGACAACAGCCGGCTTGCTATTATCGACACTTTCCCCTTCTTTTACATTGACCTTGGTGACGATGCCGCTGACGGAGGCTGTCACTTGCATTTTCGCTATGTCCTTGCGCCGCTGCTCCAGCCCGCGCTCCGCTTCCTTCACGGCGATTTCCTTTTCCTTGCGTTCAAGCTCAGCCGCTTCTCTGTCCATCTCAATCAACAGCTGGCCTTTCTGGATCTGATCGTCCTGGTTAAAGGCCACTCTGCCCACTTTCCCTGTCGTTCCGGCCGTAATCTCCACTACATCGGGCAATGTAAAGGCTGTAACCACTTGGCTCATCGTGATCTCGCCGCTCGGACTAACGTACTGGACCGATCCATAATCCCCTACCCCGAGCCCGCTCGCCTTATTGACAATGACATCGACGTCATAGAGAACGCCAGCATCCTTCTCCTTTTTTCCCACCTGGTCCAGCTTGGTTACCGTTCCCTCTATATAGGACAACGACGCTTGCAAAAAGACCTTGACCTTCTGGCCTACATGGAACTTGTCTCTCTGAGCAGCAGAAAACCTACCCGTAATCTTCAAATGATCGATGTCGGCCACTTTTGCGATTACTGTATTTTTGCTGAGCTCATCGCCAACTTTTACACTCACTTCCTTGACCACGCCTTTTTGATCAGAAATGATCTGTGCTTTTTCCTCCTTGAGATCGAGCATTTCCTTTTTGATTTTATCTACGGAGAGCACCTGTTTTTGGTAATCGAGCTGAGTGTCGGTGCTGTCATACGTAAACAGGACATCACCTTTGGAGACGTGCTGCCCTTCTTTGACCAGCAGCTTGGCCACCTTTGCCGAGCTGTCCGACTTCACGTCCTCATGCTCCTTGGCCTCGATTACACCTGTCGCGTAAACCGTCTTCTTCACTTCACCCACATCTGCCTTAGCTGTCGGCATTGGCGGTGCTTCTGTCGCCATATCTTCCGCCGGATCTTTCTTGCCGGCCCACGCCTTCCAGCCGAAGTACCCGCCCACAAGGAGCACCGCCACTACACCGATTATGATCCATTTTTTCTTTGTCATCTTTTTTCCCCACATTTCATACTTGTTATCCGTAACGATGCAGCCGTCTGATGGCTGATCGCCAGTTTCTGTCTTTCTTCTATATAATTATTCGGAACGGATGGCCTGCAATGGACTTAGTCTGGATGCGCGGAACGCAGGGAAAATACCTGCGAGCAGACCGACGACGAACGAGAACCCGATGGCGGTCAAAGCCAGCCAGATCGGCACGACGGCCAGTTGCGTCTCGGCTCCCTCCATCGGTCCGCCGAACATGTTCAAGACGGAGCTGTCTTTGCCGAGGTAATTGAGCAGGCTAACCGCGCCATAGGCAATGCCCAGTCCGGCGACGCCGCCTATCAGGCCGATAAAGCCGGACTCGATCAGGAACAGCCAGCGAATATTGTACACCGTGGCCCCGATTACCTTCATAATGCCGATTTCCTTGGTCCGTTCCAAAATCGACATGATCATCGTATTGACAATACCGATGGTCGCTACCAAAAGGGAGATGGCGGCGATTCCGCCGAGGATCAACTGAACCACGGAGAAAAACTTGTTGATCTCTTTTAATTGCCGTGCAGGCGAGTAAATTTCATAGCCGATTTTTTGTGCCCCCTCGACCACAGATTCAACGTACTCGCGGCCAGACACCTTCAAGTTGATGCTGTCGTATTGAACGTCGTCTTTATTTTTTCTGGTTGTTTTCCGCTTCGACTCCTTACCGCTGTTCCTGTCGTTCCTGTCGTTCTTGGCATTCAGCCAGTTGTTCAATTCATCGATCATCCCCATCGGCACATAAGCAGTAGGGCCGTAGTAGTTATTCTCCTCTTTTTGCAACTGCCCGACAATTCTGACGCGAATCTCTTTCTTTTCAAACGCAGGCTCATCATTGTCGTTCATGACCTGGCGGGTCAAGACGAGCGTCGCTGATTTGCCGACCGTATCGATGGCTGCCTGCTCATTGCCGCCACCACCACCACGGAAGATAGGGAAGTTATTCTGCTGTCCCCCACCCGAACGGGCATTGGCCCGACGCTTCCGTTCCTCTCTTCGCTCCTTCTCGACATCGCGCAGCTGTCTGCTTACTTCATAGGAAATGACTATTTCATTATTAGGGCCGTTTAAAAACTCGCCTTTTTCAATATCCTTCTTTTTCATTAATGCGGCTTCTCTGACATCGACACCAATCAACTGGATGTCCCCTTGCCTTCGCCCGACCTTCAACGTCGTCTGAGAATACAACTGTTTTGTCGGCATAACCGCCTCTACGCCAGGAATGGCCTTTAACTCCTGTACCGCCTGTTTGTTCAACTGCTTCCTTTGATCAGGCGGTATCTCCGTCCGGTCATCAGGCATGAAGTAGGCTGGGTGTACCTCCATTTCGGTAAGATTTCCCCAGCTCTCCAGACCTTTGACGGCATTCTCCTTCAAGCCCAGACTGAGCGAAATCATCGCCACGATCGAAGCTGTCCCAATCATGACACCGATTGACGTCAAAATGGTCCGAAGCTTCATGCGCCATAAGTTTCGCCAAACAATTCGCAATGAATCCAGTAATCTCACTAATCCCACACCTTCTCTATCAGCTTGCCTACGCCAGCATACTTTCCCTCTGCACAATTCTTCCGTCTTTCAGGAAGATTACGCGATCCGACTCCCTTGCCACCTCCTGATCATGGGTGACAATGATAAATGTCGTGCCGTCTTGCCTGTTCATCTGCCGCATGAGCTGCAAAATTTCTTCTTCTGTAGCGCTGTCGAGGTTCCCCGTCGGTTCGTCGGCAAGCACGATGCTCGGGTTGGTCACGAGTGATCGGGCAATACTGACGCGCTGCTGCTGCCCGCCGCTCAGTTCGTTCGGCCTATGCTTGATCCGTTCGCCTAATCCGACCTTTTCCAGCATTTCTTTTGCCCGCTGCATTCGCTTGCGCTTGCTCTCCCCTAAAAAAATCAAGGGCAACTCGACGTTTTCCAGCGCAGTCAAGTTCGGCAGCAAATTAAACGATTGAAATATAAAGCCCAAGCACTTACGGCGAAACAGACACAACTGATTTTCGTTGTACCGGGAGATCTCCTCGCCACTGATCGCGATACTCCCTTCGTCGGGTCTGGATAACCCGGCCATCAAGCTTAGCAACGTCGATTTCCCTGACCCCGACGTTCCGCATAATGCTACAAACTCACCTTTGTCGATATGCAAGTCAATGTTATGGAGGACAGGCACTCGCAGCTTGCCTGTACCATAGCAGTGATTCACATTCGTCACGGTGATTTCCCCCGGATTGTTGCTCATCTGCTCTACACCCCAATTACGATTCAGCAAAATTTTGGTTGTTCCACTAGTAAAGACGGATGAGCACAAATAAAGTTACTAGTTTTTCGCTTTTTCCCGTAAAAGCCAGGCAAGCACATCGGCAAACGGCTGTTGCTGTTTCGCCCGGGCAAAGTCGGCAAACGGACAGCCGTTCGCCTGGATTCTCGGCATAATGACTTCCATCGGAAAGTCATCCGGCAGCAAAGTGCGGGTAACCTCATGCCAGTAGAGCGGCGTGGAGACGAGCGCCTGCGGATTGGCCCGAAGCGAGTACGGAGCAATGATCGTCTTGCCCTCGGCGTGTTGAACGTAATCGACATACAGCCGCTTGCCGCGGTTTTTCTTCAGCCGTTCGGTCGTAAACCACTCGGGTTCCCTGGCGACCAGATAGTCAGAGAGAAAGCTCGTAAACAGCCTCGTCTCCTCGTAGGTGTAGCGCTTTTCCGGCAGCGGAATATAAATCTGCAGCCCTTTGTTGCCTGACGTTTTGACAAACGAGATCAGCTTGAGCCGGTCCAGCACGTCTTTGAAAATGAGCGCCGCCTCGACTGCAAGGTGAAACGACTCCCGCGAAGGCGGGTCGAGATCGAAGACAATTTCCGACGGCTGATGCGAATCGATCCGGTTAAACGGGACGTGCAGCTCGATCGCCAGTTGATTGCCGAGCCAGATCAGCGTTTCCAGGTTATCGCACACGATGTATTCGATGCCGTTTTCCTTGTGCCTCTTGATATAATCCGGTGCGTAGGCTGGGCAGTTTTTTTGAAAAAACGATTCACCGCCGACGCCATGCGGATAGCGGATCACCGTCAACGAGCGATTTTGCAGAAAAGGCAGCAAATACGGTGAAGCCTGGGTAAGATAGATCAGGTAGTCTTGCTTGCGAATGTTTTTGTCCGGCCAGACCGGCTTCAGCGGGCTGGTGATCGTCACCTGTTCGGTACCGACCGTTACTTCGAGTCGCTCCTGAGCAGCTGTTCCCACGTGCATTCCTCCCATTTCAAATCAAAGCGAAACCGATCAAACCGTGGCTGGCGCAGTGTCGCTTTGTACAGCTCAAGAAATTTCACTTGCAGGCAAAGGCCAGGGGCAATGGCAATCCGCTCCGGCGTTTCACCTGCCTTGTTGCGTTTGACTACTTCAATCAGCGCTTGCCGTTCTTCCGGTTGAAAGCCGTGGGAAACGACCCCGACGTCGATCAGCTTCCCCGCCTGACTCACGGCTACGCGAAAAAAGCCGTTGGTTTTTTCGTACGCGGTCAGGATTACATTCGCTTCTTTCCAATTTTTCACCTTAATCCATTCTCTCGTCCGTGCGCCTGCCAGCCATCGCCCCATCAGCTTTTTGGCAACAATCCCTTCACAGCCCGCTTGCTTCATCTCCGTGACGATCGCCTCCGGATCTTGCTGGCTCGGGATGTACTGCAGCGGTACCGGACTGGCTGAATCGACATGGAGCGGTCGATCCAGGGCCAGCATCAACTCGGCCAGACTGCGTTTTCGTTCTGCGTACGGTTGATTTGCCAGCTCCGCTCCGTTGCATTGAAGCAGATCAAAAGCGAGGAAATGAGCGGGAAGCTGTTCAGCCGCTTGCCTGATCCGATCGCTCGCCTTTAACCGTCCTCGCGTTTGAATCGCAGCAAAATCCGCTTTCTTTTCTGTGGTGAGTACGCATAGCTCGCCGTCTATGACGACGGGCATGAATGGACTTAGCTTGGGCTTGAGCGCGTTTATGCCTGCAATCACCTCGGGAAACTCCGCAGCGAGCGGATTCAGATTGCGGCTGATCAGCTGCAGACCGGCTTCCGATGCGTACAGAATGGCACGGTAGCCGTCGTATTTGATTTCATACCGCCAGTCCGGGCCAACAGGCAGCTCGTCCGCCAATGTCGGGAGCATCGGCTTGCGCCAGCCGTTTGGCATCAGACGGTCACCTTTTCCCGGGCGATTGCCTCCAGCTCGGCCTGGTCGGGGATGAAGAATTTACCTGACTCGTGCATGCGCATCTGTCCTTCCTGTCTCGTTTCTTTTAGCCTTTGCCTGTCAGCGGAAGGGTACAGTCCATCCCGACAAATTGTTTATTTGTGGCGCTCTTTATACTTGCCGGAGTGCAGCAAACGCACATGTACTTCAATGGATTTGAACGAGTCCTTGTCCAAGACAAAGCTCGATTTCTTATGGACTTCATGCCACTTGCGATTCATTTTGCGATATAACGTCTTGTCCAACTGGAGTACGTCTGCTTTGATGGAAAGTCCCTTCTTGAATGTGTACATAATCTCGTCTGCCACTGCCTTATTCGCATTCGCTTCGATGGTGCGTTCGGGAATATTTTTCATTAATTCGTCGATGTACGCCTCTGCTTTCACTCTCATCGTATAGCGGACCCGGCCATCTTCCACAATTGGCTCTACCCGGTAGCTTCGCCGAACGAGAATCAAGACTGCCGCTTTTTTCCCCTTTTCGACGACGACAAGCGGCGAGCGCTTCATCTTTTCTTCCGCCCAGCGAATGCCTTTCAAATCTTCCTCCGAGAGCCAACCGACCACCTTGTTGTCGCGAAAGTAATAGGAACCATTTATTCTGAGCAGCTTGACATCTTTTTCCGCCTCTTTCCATGCATCCTTGTTAATGCTAATCGAGGGCATAACAGCAGTCTGTCCGGGATCATTGAATTCAGAGATAAATCGCCGGGCGTATACTGGAGGTATATACGATCGCTGATAAAAAATATCCGTGGGGTTCAACATGACAGAGAGCAATGGAGATAGATTCATAATGGAGTTTTGCGACAGTATATCGACGAGATTCTCGTTCGTGCCGTAAATCCAAACGTTATACCTGATCTCCCGGTATCGGCTAAAGAAATCAAATAAATTGTGAATGCCTTTTTTCATCATCCTCTCCGTTACAACGATTGCCTTGACATGTCCCCAAAAAATGCGCAGCTGTGAAGTCGTGTAGAGGTTTGCAGCAGCCTCTGTAATCGTTGGCCCTTCGCCTCTGCCCACCCATACCGGGATCTTGGAGCCTACCTCCGTTCCTTCGTGCTTGGCGACATTGGAAAAATTGAGCAGTTGACCATAAATGATGTACTTCCCGTTTTCATAATCGAGCCCAATCGATGTAATGTAGATCATTTCCTGTACCACTTTTGAATTCCAGCAGCCTGTCAGACTGACAGCCATCAGCAAACAACAGCAGCAATACAACAGCTTCTTCATGAGTTGTCTTCCTTTTTTTTGTCAGAGTCTACCGTGTTCAGGCTCCCGGGTCGCTGCGACAGGAATTTCCATGGAACCCTCAAGACTGACTTGACTACATCTTTGTAGGTAGGCGGAGACAGTGTAGACAAATAAGGGACGCCAAACGATTTCAATTTTGACAGGTATGAGACCAGCACGAAAATCGACAGGATCAAGCCATACATCCCCAAGATCGACGAAATCAAAAACACTCCCAGGCGCAAGACACTCAATGTTGTACTCAACGTCTGATTGACCAGTGTCGCTCCTGTTACAACGGTAATGGCGCCGACTACTACGACTGATGGGGACACAAGCCCTGCCCGGATGGCAGACTCGCCAATGATCAGGCCGCCGACGACCGTCAGGGTCTGGCCAAGCGAACTGGGCAGACGAACACCTGCTTCGCGGAGAATTTCCAAAAGCATCAGCAGCATGAACATTTCCATCGAGGGCGGCAGCGGTATCCCGATCCGGGTCGATGCGATTGTGGCCAACAGATTGAACGGGATCTGGTCCTGGTGGTACGAGACCAGGGCAATCCACAGTCCTGGCAGAAAAATGGACATGATCAGGCTGAGAAAACGTACAAGTCGGGCAAACGAAACATACGCATAATTGAACTGGACATCTTCTGGCGATTTCATTACCAGGCTTAATGTAGCCGGAGCAATCAGAACGGTGGGATTCCCTTCAACCATCAAGACAAATCTCCCGGCCAGCAGGCTGCTGACAGCGTAATCCGGCCTGCCGGTATTGTCCAGGGTAGGAAACAGGGCAAACCGAAAACGTGTCATGCGCTCTTCGATTTGATTCACCCCGTGAATACCGTCCACATCGATTTGATTCAAACGGCGTCTGGCATCTTGAAGCACCTGCGGGTTGATGACGTCTTTTAAGTAGAGCAACCCCACTCTGGTTCGCGTTCTGCGGCCAAGGACGAACTTTTCCACACATAAGGAATTGCTCCGCATCCGCTTGCGAACCAACGCGATGTTGACGACAAGATCCTCCACGAACCCATCCTTTGGCCCTTTGATTGAAATTTCGGTACTGGACTCGGAAGGCGTGCGAATCGGCGGATCAGAGAGATCCATGGCGAACAGGCAGTGCAGCCCTTGAAAGAACAGAATCAGGCTTCCGCCGAAGACGAGCTCTGTCACCTGCTTTTCGAGGTTACTGCTGGTAAGCGATTCTAATGGCAAACGCTTATGTTGCGCAATCGCCAGCGGATTGGCAAAGTGTGTTTTTTCATATAAGTATTCCAGCTCCGGAAGCACAACGCGATTAATCTCTGCGTTATTGCAGATTCCATCACAGTGGATCAGGACGACTGTGTCCGTGTTGTTTTGTCCAAAGTAATAGCTGTTGATATTCACGTCATCACAGAAATGAAACAAATGCTTCAAGTGCTGTACATTCCACGAGGATAGCGTATCCGTTGACTGGTCCTGATTGTTCATGCCGTCCCCCTCTTTGCTTGCTTGGTAAATAAGGCAATCCCGCCCCAAAGCAGCGAGATGAAAACAACCGTGACGAGAGAATACGGGAAGTAGATATGGTACATCCATTCGTAAAAAACATGCTGACTGATCGGGACAAAAAACAGGATGATATAGCTTATCGCGATCGCAAGAACAATCCAGTTGTATCGGCGAACGGAATGCGAGAACAATTCTCCGAGCAGAAACATGGCGAGGCTGATGCGGATGTAGGCACCAGACAGCCATTGGTACACTGAGAAAAAGTCCATATGCTGAACGTAATGACCGATTTCGACCAAACGCCATTGTTCGTAGGGCGACTCCCACTGCTTGGCCGCTTCTTCGGGCCCAAACTCCGCTATCGCACCCGTAATGGGACCCAATGTCAAGTAAATCAGTACGATGTTATACAGGATGATTTGCCAAAGGCGAATCCTCGATTTGACGCGATGCTGAAGCAGGAGCAGAAAAATTAATTCGGCATATCCTCCTCCGGCGTACATCATCCCTTTGTACACCGGTTTCCATCCATACTCCAAAAAAGGCTGCAGCATTCCGTAGTCCTTATGCTGCAGATTGGCAGAAGCCACAAAAATTCCCAGCAGAACAACAAATGGCAGAACAACGCCAGCACCGATGGCAATGGTCTTGATACCGGTTTTTGCCGAGTAATAGGAGACAAAAACGAGGGCAATCGCCAAAATAAAGCCGGGCGTTACGGGCAGATAGTTGGTCACAGTCCAGGTAGCTGTATGAAAAACAGTCATACCCCCGATCAGGTAGATCTGCACACAGATGGGGGCTATTGTCAACCATGTTAAGACAGGTCCCACCCGCTCTGTCAGCCAGGCGATCAGATTGTGTTGCCCGGACGCTTTCATCAGAAAAAAAATAAGGATGGCCCAGAGCAAATAAACGGCACCTGCCATGAGTACGGCGATCCAGGCATCCCGTCCGGAGGCATCCAGCAGCATTGGATTGACGATGACGTGGCTTGTCAAGCCCATGGACAAGGTGAGCACCATGAACACCTGTAATATACTTATCCTTGCATGAAACCCACCCATACGCCACCTCCGGGCATAGACTGTTATGTCTTTTTAGGTTCCCCCCTCGATTTCCACTTTATGTAACCATCACCATTTTTCTCTTTGCCGCTTGGATTGTTGCCTTCATTTCCGCCAGCACGACAGCTGCGTCCGCCCGGCTTGGCCGCTGGGACGAATTCCCTGATGCCATGCCACCACTACGTCCGGGAAAATCCTGTACTTTTCGAATGTTTTCCTTCAGACTTGTAGCTAACGGCTCCGGGTTCACCGTGTTCCCGGCGCAAACGCTCTTCACCTGCTGCCAATGTTTGTTTTATTATTACCTTGCCAAGAAATTTCACCCAATGAAACGCCAAGCCAAATTGGAGGTGCTACCGTGTCCAGATTGTCTGCGTTACACCGTATTTCCCAAGAGATTGCGGAAGCGATAACCGCCGCATTGACAATAGAAGTTGAGATCATAGACGATACGTTGACGATTGTCGCCGGGACGGGGCGATATAAGGACAAGATCGGCCAGCAGGAGGAAGAAGGCAATATCGAATCAGGATATACGTACAGTCGGGCCTTGCGGACTGGACAGGTCTATATAATCGAAGACGCGGGCAATGATCCCGTATACGATGCGCGTGAAAGCGAATTGGCAGAGGTCTGCTGTCCCATTTTTTTAGGTCCGCAGGTCATCGGACTGATTGGGCTGGTAGCCTTCACTGAGCAGCAGCGAGATTCTCTGCTGCAAAACAAGGAAAACTTGCTGCTCTTCCTGGAGAGAATGGCATTTCTTTTGGCCAGTAAAGTATCGGAAGCAAAAATCGCCACGGAGCTGACCACTATCGTCGAGACGATCCGCGACGGCATTATTGCCGTCGACCGCGAAGGCACGATTACCACGAGCAATCAAATGGCAGAGAAGCTGATCGGCAAGTCGCGGGCGGAATTGGTCGGGGAAAAACTCGTCTCGATCTGGCCCGACTCCCCGGTCATGGACGTCATCGAGAGTGGCGTGGAGTACCGCGACCGAGAAGAAATGTATCGCGATCATAGCGGGAAGACGATGCATTTTTTCACGACGGTCTGCCCGATATTGAACGGCGAAGACTGGAGCGGGACGGGAAACAGCCGGACGGCAATGGGGGCAGTGGTCTCGTTTCGGGATATGGCCGACGTCCGGCGCATGGTCTACGACATGACAGAGAAGCGAGAGAGCGCTTCTTTTCGGGAAATCATCGGCAATAGCAGGTGTATTCGCGAGGTCGTGGAGCAGGGAGAGAAAATCTCGCAAAGCAACTCGACGATTTTGGTTACCGGAGAAAGCGGAACGGGAAAAGGCTTGTTCGCCCGTTCCATCCACTTTGCCAGCCCGCGTAAACACAAGCCGTTTATTACGGTCAACTGCGGAGCCATTCCCGACACGCTCCTGGAGAGCGAGCTGTTCGGCTATGAAGCAGGCGCGTTCACCGGCGCAAGCAAATCAGGGAAAGCAGGCAAGTTCGAGTTGGCCAACGGCGGGACCATTTTTCTCGATGAAATCGGCGACCTGTCTCTGCACCTGCAAGTCAAGCTGCTGCATGTTTTGCAGTCGCGGGAAATTGAACGCGTGGGCGGCAGCAGAGTGTTCCCTGTCGATGTCCGCGTCATTGCGGCGACGAACCGCAATCTCGAGCGGATGATCAAGGATGGCGAATTCCGCGAAGATCTGTACTTTCGGCTCAATGTCATTCCCATCCACGTCCCGCCGCTGCGCGAACGCCGCGAGGATATTCCGATCCTGCTGGAACACGCCCTGATCAAATACGCGCAGCTGCTCGACAAGCGGATCAGCTGGTTTGATCGCCCGACACTGGACTTGCTGACCAGCTATAGCTGGCCGGGCAACATCCGCGAGCTGGAAAATGTCGTCGAGTATGCCGTCAACATCGAAACCGGACCGGTCATCACGATGCAAAGCATTCCGGTCCGCCTGCGCCGCAATCTGGAGCCGTCGACGGCAGAGACGAAGCCGCTGGCGCTGAAAAAACAGCTCGATGCGGTGGAAAAGGGACTGATCGAGAACTGCTTGAACCAGACGGGGTATTCGGTCGAAGGAAAGATCCAGGCGGCACGTCTGCTCGGCATTAGCGAGTCGACCTTGTATCGCCGGATCAGGGAACTGAATATCAGCAAAAAAGGTACGCGCTGATTTGTCAGAATTGATAAATCATTTGTCAAAACTAACAACCCGACTCCCGCCGTCCTGCTCGCTCTCTCCCCTCCCTTTCAGCCCAATTTGTCACTTTTGAAAAATCAGCGTCAGCAAAAAACCTACCATCGCCCTTGATGATAGGTTTTTGCTCGTTGGTACGCTATTTGCATCTCCAGCTACATGAGAAAAGCGAACATTTTTCACTACGAGGGGAGATAGCAATGATCAATCGCCAACGATTACAGCATGTATTGAATGAGGAGCTTGCCCGTTTTGAAGCGGAGCACCCCCGCTCCAAGTCGTTGTTTGAACGGGCCAAAGCCAGTCTGATCGACGGCGTTCCGATGAACTGGATGGTCAAGTGGGCAGGCGGGTTTCCGCTTTTTGTGAAAGACGGCTCCGGTGCTTATTTTACGGATGTTGACGGCCACCGTTATATCGACTTCTGCCTCGGCGATACCGGATCAATGACCGGGCACGCACCGAAAGGATCTGTCGGCGCGATTACCCGACGGGTTGAAAGCGGTGTTACGTTTATGCTGCCTACGGAGGACGCGGTATGGGTAGGGGAGGAGCTGTCCCGCCGCTTCGGGTTGCCGTACTGGCAAGTGGCGATTTCGGCTACGGACGCCAACCGCTTCGCCCTCCGCCTCGCCCGGCACCTGACCAAGCGCAAATACGTGCTGGTCTTTAACTACTGCTACCACGGAACAGTTGACGAGTCATTCATCACGCTGACCGACGGCGTGGCCCACTGTCGCGAAGGCAATATCGGGCCACAGGTAGACCCGATCAACACGACCAAGGTCGTCGAGTTCAACGATATCGAGGCTCTGGAAAAAGCGCTGGCGCCAGGCGATGTCGCTTGCGTGCTCGCCGAGCCGGTCATGACGAACATCGGCATCATTCATCCAGACCCCGGGTTTCTCGATGCCCTGCGGGAAATTACCCGGCGTACGGGAACGTTGCTGATTTACGATGAGACGCATACGATGAGCGCCGGACCTGGTGGTTACACGGGTGCACACGGCCTGCAGCCTGACATGTTGACGGTCGGCAAGGCGATCGGCAGCGGAATTCCGACCGCCGTATACGGCTTCAGCGAGGAAGTGGCCGCTCGCCTGCGCGGAACGATCGAACTGGAAGGCGCAGATGTGGGCGGAATCGGCGGAACGCTGGCCGGAAATGCCCTGTCGATGGCAGCCATGCGGGCAACGCTGGAAAACGTGCTGACGGAAGCTTCTTTTGAGCGCAACATCGCCTTGGGCGAACGCTTTGCCGCCGGGGTAGAAGCGGTGATTCGCGAGAAGAATTTGCCGTGGATCGTCAAGCGACTGGGCTGCCGCACGGAATACTGGTTCCGCGACACTCCGCCGCGCAACGGCGGCGAGGCCGCAGCGGCGGTGGATTACGAGCTGGATCGCTTCATGCACCTTGCCGCGCTGAACCGCGGAATCCTGATGACGCCCTTCCACAACATGGCGTTGATTTCATCGGAGACCAGCGAAGCGGATATCGATTACCACACCAAGGTATTCCGCGAGAGCGTTGAATTGCTGCTGGGAGAATAATCTCTGACTGCCACAAAACCGTTCGGAGCACTGCCCCCAATGATCCGGCGCAGTGCTCCATACAAACCCGAAACAATCAACAGGCGCAGTTCATTTAAGAAAAGGCGGTGTTACATGGGATGAACAGTCAAGCAAATCGCTTCAACCGGTCGTTAACTTTGCTGCCGGTCGTCATGATCGGCCTCGGCTACATGGCTCCAATGACTGTATTTTCAACGTACGGCGTAGTCGCACAGACAACGCATGGGATGATTCCGGCAGCCTACCTGACCGCTCTCGTGACGATGCTGTTCACGGCTTACAGCTATGGCAAAATGGTGCAGGCGTACCCGACTTCCGGTTCTGCCTACACCTATACGCAGAAATCGATCAACCCGCACTTAGGCTTTATCGTCGGTTGGGCAGTCCTGATGGATTACCTCTTTTTGCCGATGATTAACGCGCTGCTGTTCGGGATTTTCGTCTCTGCCGCAGTCCCGTCCGTTCCGTCCTGGGTCTGGATCGTCGGATTTATTATCGTCATTACGATACTCAATATTTTTGACATCCGCTTCTTGTCCAGGCTGAACGGCTTGCTTGTCCTCTTCCAGTTTCTCGTCACTGCGATTTTCCTCATCCTCGCCATCAAAGGTGTCTTGCAGGGTATGGGAACCGGCACGCTGCTCTCCTCCATGCCGTTCTTTGACCCGAATACGTCCTACTCGTTCGTATTGGCAGGCGCATCGATCCTCTGTCTCTCCTTCCTCGGGTTTGACGCCGTCACGACCCTGTCGGAGGAAACGATCAATCCGAAGCAGACGATACCGAAAGCAGTATTTCTCGTCGCGTTGATCGGGGGCGCTCTGTTCACGCTCGTCTCCTATATTGGGCAGATGGTTTACCCGGACTATACCTCCTTTCAAGTTGTCGATTCTGCCGCCTTCGAGATTGCCGGCTACATCGGCGGATCACTGTTTAGTGCGATTTTCCTCGCCGGAATGATTACCGCATGCACGGCAGCGGGGCTTACCGCACATTTGAGCGCTGCCCGGCTCCTCTACGGCATGGGACGCGAATCCGTTCTCCCGTCCAAGGTGTTTGCCTACGTGCACCCGCGGTTCAAGACGCCGGCGGCCAATATCATCCTGATTGGCGTGTTTTCGCTGTCTGCGCTCGCCTTCGACTTGACGACCGCCAGCTCGTTCATCAACTTCGGAGCTTTGGTAGCGTTTACATTCGTCAACATTTCCGTCGTCTTCCATTACTACATCCGCAATCGGCAGCGCGGCGCCAAAGGGGCTTTCCTCTATCTCGTCCTGCCGTTAATCGGCGCGTTCTTTACCATCTGGCTGTGGAGCAATCTGGATCGACACTCGCTCACGCTGGGCTGCATCTGGGTCGCCATCGGCATCGTCTACCTGGCGTTTTTGACAAAAATGTTCACCAAGCGCCCGCCGGAGTTCCACTTTGAAGAAGCGGATGAAGCTGCCGCCTCCACTCAGAAAACCGTACTATCCTGACAATTGATCCTTCGGGAGGGAACCAAACTGTGAAACCGATCGCACTCGTATACCATGAAGACTATTTAAAACACGACACAGGCGAGCAAATTTACTCCTTTGCCGGCGAGCAAACCGTTACTGTCGGCCCGGAATTCGAGAACCACCTGCGGCTGCGCTACATCAAAGACATATTGGATAAAAGCGGCTTGCTGGCCCACATGAAGCAGTTCAGGCCGAATCCGGCGACGGAGCAAGACCTGCTGCGTGTGCATACAAAGCGGCACATCGACAACATGGTCGCGATCAGCAGCCAGGGCGGACGGCTGTTCGGCCCGGAAGCGTACGGCTGCTCCATCTCCGAAGAAATCGCCCGGCTCTCGGCCGGTGGTGCGCTGCAAGCTGTCGACATCGCCATGAACGACGATGAACCGAATCAGGCATACGCCCTGATCCGCCCGCCGGGTCACCACGCCAGCAGCGATCAGGCGATGGGCTTTTGCCTGTACAACAACGTCGCGATTGCCGCCCGCTACGCCCAGGAAACATATGGCTTGGAGCGGGTCGCGATCGTCGACTGGGACGTCCATCACGGGAATGGCACCCAGGAGATTTTTTATCAGGATCCGAGCGTCTTGTGCATTTCCTTGCATGAATACGCTTATTTCCCGACGTATATGGGCTTCGTCGACGAGGTCGGCGAGGGCAAAGGAACGGGCTATAACGTCAACATCCCGCTGCCGTCGGCGACCGGCGATGCCGGCTACATGCACGCGATCGAGCAATTGGTGCTGCCCATCCTGACCGAGTATAAGCCGCAGCTGCTGCTCATCTCCGCAGGGCAGGATCCGAACGGGCTTGACCCGCTGGGCCGGATGATGCTCATGCGGCCCGGATTCCGCAGTATGGCAAAGGCACTGCGCGAGCTGGCGGAGCAAATCTGCGGCGGGCGGCTCGTGGTGCTGCAGGAGGGCGGCTACAGCCTGCCGTATCTGCCGATTGCGACGCTCGGGATTTTCGAAGGACTAATGGATCATGAGGTTGTGTTTCACGATCCGCACGTCATTCCCAATCGCCCGGTGAATCCGGAGCTGCTTGAAGCGGTGGAGGCTTGCCGCTCGGCGTATGCTCCGTATTGGTCGAGCCTTGCCCGGAAATAGGCGAGAAGAGTAGCGAAATAAAGGCTTGAAGCTCTGTGAAGAGCGTTCAAGCTGGCCCTGGAGCGCGGTTCCGTTTTGGGGCTTGGGGTCCCCGAAAAGTAATCGGAATATGCTTCGAAGGCCCACGTCACTTTTTGGGGGGCTGGGCGGAGTCGGCCTTGGGATACTTCCACG
>CAMIVR010000095.1 GCA_946402065.1 uncultured Brevibacillus sp.
GGTTTTCTATGCAACAAAATTGGTATTCATCTCCATTAAGTGGGTAAGTCCTGATAGCATATGTCCCATATAGCAACAATCTTTTAGAAATAAGCCTAACGAAAAGAGGTAGAGTCATGGAATCAGATCTGTTGGAGCAACTAAACCTTTGGCATGAAGAAGATGAATTCGAAAAAATAGTAGACACCATTTTACAAATTCCGGAACAAAACAGAGATTATGATCTGGTCAGCCATTTGGCAAGAGCGATGAACAACCTGGAACGTTATGAAGAGGCATTGCAACAGCTTTTGACGATAGAGAAGCAAGGCAAGGATGATCCGCTTTGGCATTTTCGTGCGGGCTATTCCTACTACTACCTGGAACAGTATGAAGACGCAATACGCGCATTTGAAACGGCGAATAAACTAGACGCCGAAGATAAATATACGTTGATGTTTTTAGATTGGAGCCACCGAGATTTCTACCGGATGCAGCGTAAACAAAAGCAGGTAAAGACTGTTCAGCCAGAGAGTGAACAGAATGGCGACAATGAATACGGAAGAGTCCCCTTTGAAGGTTTTGACTTCACGAACTTCTGGGACGATTGCGACTACGCTTTAAAAGAGTATGTCGACGAGCCGCCTGCAGATGAGTTAATTGCTTCAATCGAAAACGAACTGGGCTACAAATTGCCGGCTTCCTACATAGCCATGATGAATGTACATAACGGCGGTATGCCGATCAATACTTGCTTTCCTACAGAGGAAGCGACGTCTTGGGCGGAAGACCATATTGCGATTACCGGTATCATGGGGATCGGACGGGATAAGCGATACTCTCTGTGCGGAGCGTTTGGCAGCAGGTTTATGATTGAAGAATGGGGTTATCCCGATATCGGCGTCGTGATTTGCGATTGCCCTTCTGCAGGTCATGATGTCGTATGCTGGATTATCGGGCTTGCGGCAGAAACGGAGAACCTGCCGTCATTCATGTAGACAGGAAAGCGATTATGAAATTACGTTTTTGGCAAAAAACTTTGAAGCCTTTATTCGCGGTTTGGTACATGAAGATTTCTTATACTCGACTGAAGAGGAGGAGCGGGAAGGTACCGACGGAACTTTTCTCCGTTACTCGAAAAGCTGAAATCAAATGCTGCCGTGGACAGTGATGCGGAGATTGCGGAAAAAGTGAAACCGTTCCAGCTAATCGAGCATGATAGCGGCAACACATCGATGATTTTGAATGTGGGCATGTATAAACACGACATTTTTGACATGCGGGCTGACGAGGGATTTGAAGGCAACGGGTACGATTGGGCTTCCCTGGCTGCTGTATTTCTTGCGGAAAAAATGCCGCAGCTGGCAGGTGTCGTGCATTTTGACCCGGAAGCCGATATGTTCTGCGCGTATTCAAACAATCGGGCGGCGCTCCAATGTTTTGCTTTAGCATTTAAGGATACTTGCGAGGACGATGCAGTCATCCGGGATTTATTCTCCCGCGCTGAACTGGATTAATCAGCTACGCGCTGTGAAGGTGTGCCAGTCGCTTGCGATGTTGTCGATGCGATCCGTGATCAAGTCCGGTCAGGGCAAGGACGAAACACGGGCGATCTCTCTTCCTGCATAGAAACCCGACATGCTTCTGAGGAGTAACGCTACGATTGCGTCAGAAAACGCGAGATCGCCCTACTGGCCTTCTAGGAAAGCCATGGGAAAACCGCCGAATTTGCCGTTTGTCTTCCTCAAATTCCCAGTTCATAATCGAATCAAGGGAGGGGCGATAATATGGCGGATCGAGAGCGGAAGCGTGTAAAAGGAGAAGGCTATTCGGAAAAAGGGGACGCCTGGCTGCATCCGGAAGTGGCGGAAGAGGGGATTTTCGACGAAAAAGCACGGGCCATCGTCGAACGACTGGTCGCAAAACAGGCTTCCAGCAATGTCACGAACTTCTATGCAGAGTCGAATGTGAAGCAGGCAAATCTGCTCAAGTATTTTCATGCACTGTTTTGGCTGAAACCAGAGTGGATGCTGGTCGGCGAAGCACCTGGAGTTCACGGCTGTCTAAAAACGGGAATTCCCTTCACATCGGAAAAGCTGATAAAAGAAGGCCATCTCGACTGCTTTTTCCCCGGTACGCGTTTTGTCGTCGAGGGAAACAAAGGGGAATCGTCGGCGACAGTTGTATGGGGATCCGTAAGCCGACTGTCCAAACCCCCGGTCATGTGGAATGCGTTCCCGCTGCATCCGCGAAATGCAGACGGTGGCAATCGACCGCCGTCGCGGGATGAAATCGAGTGGGGGCTGGCGGTACTGCAAGATGTGCTAGACCTGTTCCCTGGCGTGCGGGTCGTCACGGTTGGCCGCAAAGCCGAAGCGGCGTGCAAGCTGCTTCGAGTGAAGACGGAGGGACATTTATTTCATCCGTCTCACCACGCAAAGCAGTTCCGCGAACAGTTTGCGGCTCTCTTTTTATGATGATATCGTCACTGCATATGTATGTATGGATCATACTCAGTATTGCCGATGGGGTCGCGCCAACATTTTAACGAAGAATAAACGCTAAGCTTTCGGACGTTTGAGGCTTGGCGTTTTTTCTTGCTCTAAGCTCAGTAATCCTAGTAGTAAACCATGTTTGCCGAAAAAATCACTCCTGGCCAGTGGGGTCGTCTCTCTCATCAGCAAATCCGCCAAATCTTGACTTACCTAAGCGGACATAGTATTTTTTCTGAAATGAAACACTAGCGGTCATTCGAGTTCAAGCTGATTTTCTTAAAACGGTGACGCGATGGTTCCTTTAGAATACTTTTATCGGGGGTTTTATTCCATGTCTTACGGGGTTGTTTTAATCGTAGAAGACGACAAGGAACTTAATGATTTGATTGCCAGGGCTCTATCTAGGGAAGGGTATAAGGTCAGTCAAGCTTACGATGGAATATCGGCTGAAACATACATCAATACCTCAAAAATCGATTTGGCCATTCTCGATCTGATGATTCCTTCTATCAATGGGCTCGAACTACTTCGAAGAATTCGTCTTCAAGGTCGGATTCCTGTGATTATTATTTCTGCCAAAGTGGAAGATTCCGATATCGTACTCGGTCTTGGTCTTGGGGCAGATGATTATATGACGAAGCCTTTCAGTATGACGGAGCTTAAAGCACGTGTGCAAGCACAATTAAGAAGATACTTTTATTTCCAGGATGATCGCAAGAACGGGGGTCAAACGCTATCTCACGGTCATTTGGCGTTGAACCCTGATTCCTTTGAGTGCCTGTTAGATGGTGTCCGTGTTGATCTAACCGTTAAAGAGTTCCAGATTCTCAAACTGCTGATGACCTATCCGAAAAAAGTGTTTACGAAAGCCCAGTTGTTCGAGCAAGTATGGGGGGAAAATTACATGACAGACGAAAATACGGTCATGGTGCATATTCGCCGATTAAGGAAAAAAATCGAAAAGGATCCCTCCAATCCAGTCATCGTTCAAACCGTATGGGGAATCGGATACCGCTTGGGGGAGCAACCATGAACATTTTTTTATACATACTGCTGATTACCTTGATTGTGATCCTCTCTTGTGTTCTTTATTCCCGCAATAAACTGATACGAAAAATGAATGAAGTGCTGCTTGATATTCGCAACGACCAGTACAACCGACATATTAGGCTGAACACCTCAAACCGAACCTTTTCTGTCCTTGCTGAAAACCTAAATGGCTTGATCCAGGATTTTAAAGAATCAATGAACCGCACCCAATATTTAGAGCAGGTTCGCAAGCAGATGATCTCGAACATTTCCCACGATCTTCGTACTCCATTAACAGCCATGCTCGGATATATTGATGCTCTCCAACATGATTCCAGTTTGACGGAGGAAGAACGGCACGTTTATCTAAACATCCTGTCTGAAAAAGGAGAATTTTTGACCCGTCTGATCCATGATTTATTCGAATTGGTCAAGCTGGAAGAGACGAAAGGCTCCCTCTGTCAAGACCAAATTCAATTGAATGAACTGTTAAAAGAAGAAGTGTTGCAGCTGTATCATGCTTTTATTGAAGAAGGAATTCAACCGGAATTAACCATCCCTGAGGAACCGATTTATGTTTTTGGCGATGCTGTCAGTCTTCGCAGGGTGCTCTCCAATCTGCTCACAAACGCGCTTCATTATGGCAAAGACGGTCGTGTGATTGGGGTTCGGCTATGGAAAGCAGATAACAAGGCATGGGTGGAGATCTGGGATCGCGGCCGCGGCATTAAACCGGAAGATCTGCCTTTTGTTTTTGAGCGTCTCTATACAGGGGTAGATTCCCGAAATACATCACTGCAAGGAAACGGCCTCGGCTTGACAATAACAAAAATGTTGATCGAACAACATCGGGGCAGCATAACGGTGAGCAGCGAACCCAACCGCAAAACTGCTTTTACGTTCTATCTCCCTCTTCAAATGTAAGAAACAGTTAAGAAATTCGACCATGCCGTGTCAGGATTTAGGGCTATACTGATTTCATATTGCAAGAGAGGAGAGAAAATCGTGGAAACGGTACTGCAAACCTTTGCGTTAACCAAAGCATACAAAAGTCATAAAGCGGTTGACAGCGTCAGTCTGACAGTTCGTAAAGGAGATATATATGGTTTTCTAGGTCAGAACGGAGCCGGAAAAACAACCACCATCCGGATGATTTTGGGATTGATTAAGCCGACGTCCGGTGAAGTGGAGCTATTCGGTAAAAAAGTTACAGCGAAAGAGACGGATCATTTGGAACGAATCGGGGCCATTATCGAATTTCCCGGCTTTTACCCGAATTTATCGGTGAGAGAAAACCTGGAAATTCATCGCTATTTAATGGGAATGCCTGATCAAAAAGTCATTGATGATTCGCTGGAGCTTGTAGGCCTGCAAGAAGTGAAAACAAGAAGATTAAACAAGCTTTCGCTAGGCATGAAGCAACGCCTAGGCATTGCCCGCGCATTATTGCATAAGCCCGAACTGCTCATCCTGGACGAACCGACGAATGGTCTTGATCCTGGGGGGATAAAAGAAATTCGTCGTTTACTGCTCGATTTGGCCGGAACGCGGAACATGACGATTGTGGTGTCCAGCCACATTTTGAGCGAAGTGCAGCTCATTGCAAACCGAATCGGTATCATTCATCAAGGCCGCTTGGTTAAAGAAGTTGGCCTGGAAGAAATCGATACATTCAATCAGCATTACCTGGAGCTAAAAGTGAAAAACGATCGCAAGGCCGCATATGTACTTGAGCAGAAGTGTAAGCTAAAACGTTACCGAATCGTTGATCAGGGGGTTATCAGAATATACGAACAATTGGATGATTCTGCCTTGCTAAACAAGATGCTTGTTCAAGAGGGGGTCGAGGTTAGCGAGATATTTCTTCAGAAGGATTCGCTTGAAGATTACTTCTTGAGGTTAACGGGAGGGTCAGCGGATGGGTAGAATACTGCGGACGGAGGCGGCCAAATTGAGACACTCCATGCTGCTATGGTTAACCCTTCTCGGTACAATGCTTCCAACCCTTGTCTCGACGCTGATGGTCATAGCCTCCAAAGATGCTTACTCTTGGCAAGAATGGTACCAGACAAATCTGCAATTTCAAGTGATGCTGGCGGCTCCTCCCTTGTTCTCCATTTTTACCGGCTACATCGTAGCAAGGGAATATCAGGACAAAACGATTAACACCCTATTTTCTTATCCTTATGCCCGGATGAGCTTTTATCTTGGCAAAATGCTCATATCCGCCGCAATGATCGTTGGAACGCTTTTGCTTACCTTTGCACTTAACAGTGGGCTTGGACTGCTTTTGCTGGAGACCCCGATTGGAATATCCGAATGGGTTGTTTATTTGGAAGTATATGCAGCAGTAGGTATCCTGTTTCTGGCGCTTATTCCGCTTTGGATGTACGTAAGTATGATTAGCCGGTCTATCATACCGGCGATTGTGATCGGCATCATCATCATCATGATTCCGGGACCAGTGGGAGGAAGTGGAGCCTATCGGGATACGATCGGGCTGATCAGGCGGATGGTAGCAGGAGAAGGCGTTCAGAATGAGCTTGCCATTGTCTCAGGATGTCTCCTTGTTTGCTTCGTAGGCTTCCTGATACTGTCGCTTCAATACTATAACAAAGCTGATGTACACAGCGGATCTTAATACGTGGAGGGTATCCCATCATGAAACTTGAACATGAGCAAAATTCGACTAAGGTTCGATATTTTCGTGTTGGATTTGTCGGATTGAGCGGCTTATTTGTCATCTGTATCACGCTACAAGTATTGATAGCCGGGCTGGCGCTCTTTGTAGACTCGTCGAGTTGGCGCGGGCATACGGTTTTCGTGCATTTTTTTGAATACTTGCCGATTTTGATGCTGCTGCTTGCGACCTTCGGGAAGTTGTCCAAAAGGGTACGCTGGCAAAGTCTCGGTATGCTTGGACTCATCATCTTACAGTATGCTACAGCAAAAGTATCCGGAGATTTTCCGTCACTTCGAATGTTTGGCGCTCTTCACCCGGTCATCGCTTTGATCTTGTTCTGGTCTTCCATTAGATGTTTCCGAGAAGCTTGGAATCTAGTAGTTCGGTCAGGAAAATCGTGATGGCTACGTGGCCACTTTATTACTGATTGTTCACATGATCCTGTCGGGAATTGCGCTTCAACTCGTTTCTCGGGACTATAGTCAAAGGTACAGAACAAAAATAATCGTTGCCTACGGTTTCATTAGCATGGTCATCTTGTATTTTTTATGGCAGTTGCTTTAAAAGTAACTAGTCAATGCATTTATTACCTTTCGTGTTTATTTTCGTGAAAATGTTGGCGGGGCTCCAGATAAACAGTGGAGCAAGGCCATTTCACCAATTTCGAAAGGATGTGTAAACAACCTAAAGAACCTCCTCCTTTTTCGTCATACTCTGCTACAGCAATACAATTACCTATTAAAAAGGAGGGAATCGATAGGCTGCACGAAATTTTCAACCGGGTTATTCGGATTTTGCTCATGCTCAATTTTACAGGTGGAGGGATTATGAATGGGTCGTTTCAAAAAAGATCTGGAAAATTTGGAACTGGGAGAAATAAAAACGAGCAAGCTGGCCAGGAATAATGCCGAAGAAGTTCAAGGATTCTGCCACGGCTGCTTCGGTTGCGGCCGTTGCAGATGTAGATGTGGTAGAAGATGCCGTGGCCGTTGTTTCGGCTGCTTCGGCTGTTTCTTTTGTTTCATTTAATAGAAATAGACCATTGTCATATGGTTCGTTCTCACCCCTGCGATGCTCAGTACATGGGCTCGCAGGTTTTTTCATTTGAGAGACAGGGACAAATGCGAGTGCATAAGAATGCAGTGTGCAACTGGTTCTGAAGGATGAACAGTTCACGGGAAGGAGTAACAAAATGACACATGTGATGCCATCCTCCCGTCTGAACGTAAAGGGAGACACGTTTTTTCTCCCTGATCCAAACGGCGGTGTGTACTTTCGCAACAACACGGGTTCGGTTCGGATGGAAGGCCGAGCGATCGATCAGTGGATTGAATTGCTGCTACCGATGCTAAACGGGGAGCACACGCTGGAGGAGTTGACTGACGGATTGCCGGACCAACACCGGGAGCGCGTGTATGAAATCGCAAAAAGGCTGGCTGAATACGGCTTTGTCCGGGATGTTAGCCAAGACCGCCAGCATCGACTGGCAGATGAGGTTCTCGAGAAATATGCGTCGCAAATTGAATTTCTGGACTATTTTAACGATTCTGGCGCATACCGGTTTCAAAGCTATCGCCGTGCCAAGGTATTGGCGGTTGGCTCCGGCGGATTTTTTGAGTCGTTGGTGGCGGCTCTGCTGGAATCCGGATTGCCCAAGCTCCACTTACTGATTACCGACTCTTTGCCGACGAATCGGGAGCGATTGGACGAATTGGCAGCGCTTGCCCGCAAAGCGGATTCCGAGGTGACACTGGAAGAAGTTACCTTGCCAGACAGGGAATTGAGCGGCTGGCAGGAGGCTGTCGATCCATATGAGGCGATTTTGTACGTCTCCTGGCAGGAGGATGTCGAGCAACTGAGGATGCTGCATACTGTGTGCAGGCAAAAGGGGAAAATGTTGCTCCCTGCCTTGCTATTGAAACAGGCTGGCCTGGCCGGACCACTCGTGCATCCAGACGCTGAGGGGTGTTGGGAATCGGCGTGGCGCCGGGTACACCAGACTGCCGTTCGCAATGACTCGCAACTCGCCACCTACTCATCCACAGCGGAAGCGATGCTGGCCAATGTCATCGCGTTTACTTTGTTTAAAACGGTTGCGGGAGTCGCCGAATCGGAAGGACACAATCAGTTCTTTCTGCTTGATCCGGAGACGCTGGAAGGAGAGTGGCATTCGTTCATCCCGCATCCGCTGGTCACCGGGCATCTGCCGGCAAAACGGATGGAAGCTCGCGAACAAATGCTCGACCAGTGTTCGGACAACGAGGAGCCGAGCGATTTGCTCGCATATTTTAGCGGGTTGACCTCACCGACGGCAGGGGTTTTCCATGCTTGGGAACAAGGAGACTTGAACCAGCTTCCATTGGCCCAGTGCCGCGTTCAGGCAGTCGACCCGCTGTCAGAGGGGCCGGCAAAGCTGCTCCCTGACATGATCTGCACAGGTCTCACCCATGAGGAGGCGATGCGTGAAGCTGGACTCGTCGGGATTGAAACGTATGTGTCGAAAATGGCAGATCTGCTACTTCCTGCACGGGGGGATACGCCGGAATACGTCGGCATCGGAGCGGGGGAGACGATCGCGGAAGGTATTTGCCGCGGGTTGCAAGCGTGTTTGGCCGAAGAGCTGAGGAAGCGCCAGGCGGGGCGGATGCCTTCCGTTTATCCGGTTCATTTGCATGAAGTCGAAGATGAGCGCTGCAGGTTTTATGTGCAGGCATTGACGACGATGCTTGGAGCACCGGCCATTTGCCTGGGTGAGGAAATAGCGGGCTTCCCAGTCGTGTGGGTCGGCGCGAGTGGCCGCTGGTGGGGCAGCCCGGGATTGAATGCAACCCTGGCGTTGCGGTATGCGCTGCAGCAGGGGCTGCTCTGGGGGCAAAATCGGACCGTGCCGCACTCGGCCTCACTGCTCGAAGCTTCAGACGTGCTGCTGGACGAGAGGGTACCGCACTCCTTGGCCATCCCGGCGTATGCTGCAAAGTCCCATCGGGAACTCCTGCGCTCCTCCTTGCATGTATTGAAACGAACCGGAAATCAGCTGGATGTCCTGGAGCTGTCACCCGAACCGTTCATGAAAGAGCAGCTTGCAGGCGTGTTTGGCGTATCGTTGCGAAAGGTGGGAACGCGATGAATACTGTCGTGCTTATTGTCGGAGAAGGACTGCTGGCGGACTTCACGTGTGGAGCGCTTTCCACCAAGTACAAGGTCGTTCGTCACAAGGACGTGGAGGAAGGCCCGCCAGCAGGCGTGGATTTGGCCCTGGTGCTGCACGACACTTGGCAGCCTTCCGCTCATCGCCAGGCAGAGGTGGTTTTCCAGACTGCTGGCATTCCGTGGCTGCGCGGTTTCGTTTCATTTGGCGAGGCGATGATCGGGCCCCTGGTTCGACCGGGAGTCCCCGGCTGTTCCCAGTGTGCGGACATACGGCACCTCATGGAACAGAGCGAACGCCAGGAGATGGCGGAGCTTCAACGAAATCTTGCCGAGCAAGGGGGAAAGCCGCGAGACCCGTGGGCTTCGCGAATGGGACTATGGCACGTTAGCCGCCTGCTCGTCGCAGAGGTGGAAAGGGTATTGGAAGGCAGCACGATCTTCCCGGAAGATGGGGTGCTATTCCTCAACCTGAAAACTTTGAAGAGTTCACGTCACTCCTTCTTGCCCAGTCCGTTGTGTCCGGTCTGCAGCCGTTTGCCTGAAGATTCGGCGACTGCCGCCGGGATCTCACTGCAGCCGAGTCCGAAGGTCAGCGCAGGCAGTTTCCGCTGCCGTTCAATGGATGACATGAAGCAATTTCTGGTCAAGGACTATCTGGATTACAAAATGGGCCTTTTAAATGGAAAAATGCATTCTTTCCTGTCGCCGTTTGCCACCGCGAGTGTGAACCTGCCCTTGATGACAGCGGACGAAGCCACGGCAGGCCGGACTCACTCCTATGCGGAAAGCGAGTTGACCGCGATTTTGGAGGGCCTGGAGCGGTATTGCGGCATCGCGCCGCTGGGTAAATCGGCGGGGATTCGCGACAGCTTCCGCAACCTGAAAGACCAGGCGCTTCATCCTTTGAAGGTAGGCGTCCACACGAAGGAACAGTATGCGCTCCCGAATTTTCCGTTCAAGCCGTTTCATCCCGATCGCCCAATCGATTGGGCATGGGGCTATTCGTTTTTACAGGAACGTCCGATTTTGGTTCCACGGCTGCTCGCATACTACAGCTTGGGCTGCGGAGATGGCTATGTCTTCGAGACATCCAACGGCTGCGCATTAGGCGGTAGTCTGGCGGAGGCGATTTTCTACGGCATTATGGAGGTTGTAGAGCGAGATTCCTTCCTGCTTACCTGGTACGCCAGGCTGCCGCTTCCCCGACTGGACGTGCGGACCGCCGACGATCAGGAATTGCAGTTAATGGTCGACCGAGTGCAAGCGGTGGCGGGGTATGATCTGTATTTGTATAACGCGACGATGGAGAACGGGATTCCTAGCATCTGGGCGTTGGCGAAAAACAGAAAGCACAAGGGAATGAATCTCATCTGTGCGGCCGCCGCTCACCTGGACCCCGTGCGAGCAGCCAAAGGCGCGATTCACGAGCTGGCCGGTTTGATGCTGACGCTCGATGAGAAATGGGCGGCGAACCGCAAGGAGTATGAGCAAATGCTCCACGATTCGACCTTGGTACAGCGCATGGAGGACCATTCCATGCTGTACGGATTGCCGCAAGCACAGGAGCGCTTGCAATTTTTGCTGGATGAAAATCGACCAGTGCGCACGTTTGACGAGGAGTTTAAGCGGAACACACATCATGCCGACTTAACTGATGATCTGAAAGACATGCTACAGGTATTTCGGGAATTGAACCTCGATGTGATCGTAGTCGACCAGACGTCACCGGAATTAGCCCGAAATGGTCTTCATTGCGTGAAAGTACTGATTCCGGGCATGCTGCCGATGACGTTCGGACATCATCTTACGCGTTTGGAAGGGTTGGAGAGGGTTTTGCGGGTACCGGCCGAACTCGGCTATGTGCAGCAACCGCTGACACCGAATCAGCTCAATCCGTATCCGCACCCGTTTCCGTAAGCCGGGACGAAGCGGCAGGGCACTGAATTCCGGAGTGCGAAAATACTTCCACGAAGGAAGATCAGGTCATTTTCAAGGAGTAAAAGCAAGGGTGACCGCCCGGCTTTCCCGGCTTTCACCCTTGCATTGGCAATGCCGCCAGAGGGGACGGGTCCGCTATCATCTATTCAAATGCAATAGCGCCTAACTGTTGCCAGCTATTTCTCAACCGTATCAATCCCGTATCTCGAAAGCGCCTTGGTCGACGATTCATACATCCGCAGCTGCAGCGTTTGATTCGTTATGACCTTTACCCGCTTGCCGAGAAAGCGAATCTTTGTCAGTACATACTGACTTTCATCCACGAGGAAGGCTAGTTTAATCCGGTATGTATCCGTGGCATCGCAATACTCCACTTCTTTTTCAAAACAGGAGAAGGCATACAGGATTCTCGACAGCTCCTTGTTGTAGGTTTTGATTACTTCGATGATAACGTGATCTCTTCTTGCTTGCAGAGTAGCTTCGATCCTGGAAAGCAAGGCGCATACCCGATCTGGCGATAACGCCTCTTCGTTCATGGAAATGATGTTCTGCAATCTAGTAGACATGAGAGCGTGACTGCCAAGATGGTACCAGAGCACATACCATTCTTTTTTCACCAGCGAATATTCCAATTTATACGGAAAGCCGAGGATATCGTGTTTGATTTCCTCATGCTTGTTCTTGTAGGTAACACGGAATCCCTGCCGCTGCAAAAGTATGCTGCGGAACCTGCGCAAGAGCGGATGGCAGACCTGCTTCTCCAGACCTTTTGCTTTTTCCGTCAAACTGCTCGCGTAATCGATGGTCTCCGTATCGTTGAGGATGCTGTCCAATTTATTCAACGTCTCCGCGGCAAGGGCATGAGCTGCCTCCGGATGGGCAAGCATTGTCTTTAGCCAGGAACGCTCGTGCGTAGTAATTGCGATCGTACCCGACTCATCAAGCCGGGAGATAAGCTGAAAATTACTGATTTTCTCGAACGGATTCATAGTAGGACTGAATCTCCTTCCACTCTTCAATAAACTCCCGGCGCAAGAAGGCCGGCGCAAGAACTTCGCAGCTTGAACCGAAGCTGCGCAGCCATGGTTTTATTTCTGTCGTACCGTTTACGATGATTTCATAAAGAAACCAGTCTTCATTTTCTTCCGTTATTTCGCCCCATTGCCCCTGAAGCAGCACCCGTTCTTTTATAAAATTGACCGAGCCCTCAGGATGATAAAAGCGCGCCTTGATTTTGATTTGCCTGCCCGTGTCGACCAGCCAGCTGTAGCTGATCTGCTTTTCCAGTTTTTCCAGCTTTCGCGCGAAATGATCCTCAGAGACCGCATCATCTTCCTCGATTTGAGTAAGACCTTCCACGCGAAATTTCATGATTCCCTGTCGCCGGCTATCTCCAAGTAAATACCACCTGCCATACTGATGATCATAGATGACTTTCAACGGAAGAATCAGCTCCTGTCTTCCGGTTGCTGCATTTGCAAACAGCGGATTCGTCTTTTGGGCGGCATAGCTTTTTCGCGATTTTGGCGAAAAGTACAGGAATCTGATTTTCCGGCGCCTGCGAATGCTTTCAAACAGCGTATAGAGGTGCGCCTCATCCAGAATGCGCGAATCGTAGTGATATTTATAAAGCAACCGATCCGTGAACGATTCCATGTCAGACTTCTGGGCAATGATTTTCTTCAAGCTCTCCCGCAGCAGATACCCTTGAACGGAAGGGACCTGTGTATTTGCCATCACGTCCACAAAGTCATACAGATCCAGCAACTCTTCATCCGTGAATTGGGTAAGAAAATCATTATGAATGCGATAGCGGAAAGGACGCTTGCCCGCATCCCTGCGAATGACTCCGACTTCCTCCAAATATTTGAGGTCGGAGCGGATTGTCTTCTCATCGGGAAGCGGTGAATCGGCAGGGAGCTTGCGATAGCACAGATCGAGGAGCTCGCCCGCTGTTAAAGCATCTTCCTGAATGGAGGCAAGGATCAGCGATAGGCGATTGCTCTCCGATTCTTTTAAGGATTTCGCCCGAAAGAGAAACAGCAGGATCGGGTCTGAAGACTCGTAGTAATTGTATCGCAGCAAATTGGTGATCTCGCTTCCCTGTGTTTCTGGCAGCTCCTTATCCATCGTCAGAATGATATCTTTCAACCGCTTGATGGTCTTGTCAAACGTGTGCACGGATATTCCCAAGCGCTCCGCAAATTGCTGTCGGGTATACGCACCACTGGCAAGAACCAGCATGCGCAAGATTTGAATTTCTTTGTCAAAACTTTCTCTAGCCACCTGAATACCCCGCTTTTTTCCAAAATTACCTACTCCCATTGTATCGGCAAGGGCAGATCGTGGAAATGGAAAGTTTTTCACAGTCGTAATACTTTTGCCATGTTCGGTTATGGAAAAATGAGCGATGATGAGTGCATAAAAAGCGACATTGAGACTTTTACAGGGAGAAGATAGAGATGGCCATTGTTCACGTCAGATCAACCAATCCGGCATTTTCTTTCCTCATCAAGAAAAACCCGAACAGCGGGATGATGATCAGATCCATTCGGAAGGGAATGGCTTATGGGTGGTATTCGGATGAATCTACCTTTCACGTGTATTTTAAAGATGCCGACAACGAAATTTCCTACAAGCAGCACGAGAATGAAACCTTTGAATATCTCAACGTATCACGCTACAACACGCCACTGTTTCCGCTAAACGCAATCAACGAATTTTTCTCTGCTCCACTGAAAGAACAGCGTGCACAGGATGTCGAAG
This sequence comes from uncultured Brevibacillus sp., assembly GCA_946402065.1. GTDB lineage: Bacteria > Bacillota > Bacilli > Brevibacillales > Brevibacillaceae > Brevibacillus_D. The sequence continues at coordinate 14,041 of CAMIVR010000095.1, forward strand.
GTTTCGAACATTCGTTCTTTATTAACATGATTCACATCGAGCTCGATCGATACATCGATTTCTTTTCCAGGCATTTAAAAGATTTTTCCTTTGAACTCACTCGGTTGGAGTATAAAAGCTACGCGCTCACCGTTACGACAACGAAAAGCCTGTACGAACTGTTGCACGTCGTAAGCGTACTGTGCCTGTTCTTATCGATGTTCGGCAATGAATACATCGATATTTCCGACAGCATTCTGGAGAAGTACATCAAGAGCATTAATGTAATTGACGCGCCATTCTATATCCGCAGCCTGTTTGTGCGGAACTTCCTGACTTCCAAAGAGCGCTATAAAAAGTACAAAAAAGCCTTGGAGAAGACGGACCGCTACGCCATTCAATTTGACTATGGGAATACGGCAGTGCAACGAAGATACTATATTTCCGATAAACTGCCATTTAATAAGCCGATCGTCGATGTGGGCTGTGGAGAAGGTTTTTATGCAATGCCGTTTGCGCCGAAAATTCAGGATAACTACTATGCCATCGATATCAATCAGGAAGCGCTCGATATGCTGATCCGGAAAACACAGTCGAAAGAAATCGGCAACATCATTCCCTTATCGTCCGTTGATCACTTCCTGGAAGAGTACGGCGGTGAGCAAGTCGATGTGGTCATGACAGAAGTGATTGAACACATGAGTCAGGAAGAGGCAAAGGCGTTGATCGTCCGCATTTGCCGGTACGTCGCTTTCGAACAGTTCATCATTACAACGCCGAATGCGGATTTTAACCGGTTTTACGAAATCGACGGATACCGGCATGAAGACCACAAGTGGGAGATGGGCAGCGAGGCGTTTCGCACGTGGATGACGGACGTAATCGATGAAGCGAACGTGTACGGTCAGTTCGTGGAGATGGGCGATGGGGTAGACAACATTCGCACGACCCAAGGCGTAATTCTCAAGAAAAGGGGGGCGTAAACATGGAGATTCGAACAAGGGTGCACACCATCTTTATGCTGATCGGATCGACAGAGTGCGGCAAAACGACCTTTGCAAAGGAAGTGCTGATTCCAGCGCTGCGCTTTGATGACGAAATGCGAAACGTCCGATCAAACATTCAATACATTTCCTCCGACAGCATCCGCCAGGAGCTGCTTGGCTACGAATATGACAAATACGACCAAGTGATGCTGGAGGCAAGCGAACAAGCCTTTCATCTGTTGTTTGAAAAATTGAAAATGGCAACCTCCTTTCCCGTCAATGCAGAATTCGTCGTCCTGGATACGACCGGTCTCTCCGAAGACTTTCGGGCAAAGGTGCGCGAAATCGCAAAAGAACATCACTATCACCTGGATGTCATTGTCTTCGATTACCGCAAGCGGGAAGATTACTATGCATCGGACCGTTCGAAAAAACTGATCACCAACCACATGAACCGGTTGCGAACAGAGGTTCTGCGGACCTTGTCCAGGGAAGGGTATACAAGCATTCACCGGGTTCGCTGCAAGGATTTCTACTCGCCTGCAGAACGGTTGGCCCATCCGGATTACAAGATCGTCATTGAGAATAAAGATGAATACCTGTCGACAATCCTGCCAAACAATCAGAAATACATCGTGATCGGGGATATTCACGAGTGCCTTCAGGAACTGAAAGGGCTGTTGCTCGGATATGGATATAAAGTAGAAGCGAATAAAATCATTGCCACGGAAAAGGTTGAGCAGACCAAGCTTATTGTGGCAGGCGACTGGATCGACAAAGGCAAAAACACACGAGAAACAATCGATTTTCTCTACGATAATCAGGAGCACTTCTTGTTTGTCATGGGAAACCACGAGAACTTCGTGTACAGGTATCTGCAAGGCGAGATCAAAGGAGTCGATCGAGATCAGCTCCATGCCTACTTTGACTCAACGCAGGTTCTGGCAAACGATCCGCTGTTATTCGACAAGTTTAAACACCTGTTTTCGCTATCCAAGCCTTTCTACCGCTGTATCCGTTTCACCGGGCCGTCCTATTATGTGACGCACGCACCGTGCCGAAATAAATACATTGGAAAATTAGACGCAAACGCAGTTCGCCATCAACGCAATTTTCGCATCGACCGTACAAGTTCAGTGGAAGACCAGCTAGCCTTCCTTGCACAAGAAGCGGTCAGCAATCATCCGTATCACATCTTTGGCCACATTGCCGCAAAGCAGGCATTCCGCATTAAAAACAAGCTGCATATCGATACGGGATGTGTTTATGGCAACGCCCTGACGTCGGTTGTCATCTCTCATAAACCCTTCTTTACCTCGCATAAGTCCGGGCAGACAGCGCTTTCGGAAAACCTCGGTACGCTATTCCAGCAACAAAGAAACGTATCAACAGATGATTTAGGGTACGAGGATATCCGCAGACTGCATTACTGCGCGCGAAATAAAGTGAATTTTATCTCGGGAACGATGTCTCCCGCCAACAAGGACGAAGCGAGCGATGATCTCGAATCATTGCGATCCGGATTGAACGATTTTGCCAACCGTGGCGTAAAACAGGCCGTCCTGCAACCCAAATACATGGGCTCGCGATGCACGATTTATTTGCACAGGGAAGTGGAGCATTGTTTTGCCGTCAGTCGAAATGGCTACAAAATCAGCCAGATAGACTTATCTGAGGTGTATCAAAAGCTGCTGCACAAGTTCGGCAATTACATGGAAGAGCATCGGATTGCCCTGCTGATATTGGATGGAGAGCTTCTGCCCTGGAACGCGATCGGCAAGGGATTGATCGATAAACAGTTCAAACCAATCGAAAAGGCATTGGAAACGGAATTGGCGTACCTGCAGCAAAACGGTTTTGAACAGGCGTGGACCAGGTTGGTCGAAGCGTACCAAGCAACCAGCTTTGAAAAGGATCAATACCACATCTCGAAAAACGAGTTGACGGAAAAATACGGGGCAAGCATCTATCAAAATTATAAGTATATCCATGACCTTTTGCATATGTATGTTCCGATCGACGATCACCTGAAAGCGTATGCGACCTATAAAAAGCAGCTAGAGCTTTACGCACAAGATGCCGCACTGGATTACAAACCGTTTGCCCTGTTAAAAATCGTGTTTGCAGATGGGAGCGAACGCATTCCAGACTGGAAGACTTCAGTGATGTACAGCTTCATAACGGACGATGATTTCCTGTTGCTGGATGTATCCCTGCCGGATGCGTATGAAAGAGCTGAGCAGTTTTTCATGAACATCACCCTGGAACAACAAATGGAAGGCATCGTGATCAAGCCAGAGCATTTGCACGGGAATGAAATACCGTACATGAAGGTTCGAAATCCGGAATACTTGTCGATTATTTACGGCTACGACTACAGATTTGCCTACAAGTACAGGAAGCTGATGAAGCAGAAAAACATCACGCAAAAACTGCGTACATCCGTAAGAGAGCACCAACTCGGCAGTCAAATGCTTGCCGTTCCGTACGATTCCATTTCGCAACACAATGAGGCGTACAAAGAAATTGTCGCCAGTCTTTTATTTGAAGCAGCAAAAGAAAAAGAGATCGACCCTCGGCTATAATGAGGGTCAAGCAGATTTCACATCGCATGAAATGCCATAAGGAGTGAACAAAGCATGTATCAAACGTTAGAAAATGTGCGCGTGTGGGGGACACCTCTGGAGAACGCTGTATCGCAAGCGGTCACTTGTGCAAAGCATGGCAATGTCGTTCAGGTGTTGCTGATGGCCGATCATCATAAAGGCTACTCGCAGCCCGTCGGCGGTGTCGTGGTGTATGACGGGCAAATCTCGCCTTCAGGTGTCGGATATGATATCGCATGCGGGAACAAAGCCGTCCGAACCAATCTGAAGTACGCCGAGATCAAGGACAATATCGGTAAAATGATGGACGAAATAGCAAGGCGCATCTCGTTTGGCATCGGGCGATCCAATAACGAGAAGGTCGACCACGAGCTGTTTGACGACGATAACTGGAATGCCTACAAACAGCTCGGCAAACAAGAGCATGATGCGCTGAAGGCATTGGCACGCAACCAACTCGGTACGGTAGGGAGCGGCAATCATTTTGTCGATCTGTGCGTGGAAGAGGCGACAGGGGATGTCTGGATTGCCAATCACTTTGGCAGCCGCGGATTCGGCCATAAGACGGCGAGTGGTTTCCTGAATCTGGCACATGGGAAAAAGTTCTCGGACAAGGCAGCAGGGGAGAGCATGGATCAGCCGCCGACCCTGTTTGACCTGGATAGTGAAGTAGGCGATCTGTATTTTCGCGCCATGACGCTGGCAGGAAAGTATGCCTATGCCGGACGTGACTATGTCATCAATCAAGTACTGTCGATTTTGGGTGCTGAGGCGACGTATGAAGTCCATAATCATCACAATTTTGCCTGGAAAGAAAGCCATCAAGGAAAAGAATACGTGGTCGTAAGAAAAGGCGCGACGCCATCAGCACCGGGCCAACTCGGCTTTATTGGCGGCAGCATGGGAGACATTTCTGTTATCGTGAGGGGCAAGGACTCACAGGAGAATCAAGACGCTTTCTACAGCACGGTTCACGGCGCAGGACGGTTGATGAGCCGCACGGAAGCCGCAGGGAAAATGAATTGGAAAACGCGCACCCGCAGCGGAGGGAAAATATCGACCGAACAGATGCATGCGGCAATCAAAGCGTTCGGAGTTGAGCTGCGCGGCGCCGGAACTGACGAAAGTCCGTTCGTCTACAAAAAACTGAGTGACGTGCTTGAGGCGCATAAAGAAACGGTTGACGTCCTGCATGTGCTGAAGCCGGTGGGCGTATGCATGGCTGGAGCCGATGAGTTCGATCCTTATAAAGATTGATCCACGCGGTTAAAAAGGTAAATTATTTCGAATATGAACCTCTGAAACCATATGCAAGATGGGAGCGGAGGTTCTTTTTTGTACGGACAGAAGGGGTCTCTATTAGACTGAGCGGTTAGCTTAGCTCTTTTAATAAGTGTAATGAATGAAGCCATCTAATCAAGGGGTAGACAAGCAGGGAAGAGCTTGAAAAATGAAAATGCATTGAAAACGACACGCGTATCGTTTATAATTTCTTTGTTAGCGACATAAGTGTCGTTTTTATAAAGGTGAGAGGAGAATCCCAGATGTCTCCGAGGATTACGGAAGCCCAACGTGAAAGCAAACGTAAAGAAATCGTAGAAGCGGCCATGCGTGTCTTCATTCGCCGAGGCTACCAGACAACAACCATGAAGGATGTTGTCGAAGAGAGCGGGTTGAGCCGCGGGGGTGTATATCTTTATTTTTCCAGTACTGAAGAAATGCTTCTGGCTATAATTGAAGACATTGACCGGGAGAACGATCGGCAGATGGAAGAACTTCTGGCACAACATCCGACAGTGTCGTCGGCAGTCGACGCATTATTCGACCATATGCTAGCCAAGCTTGCTGATATACAGCAAGGCATTATTCCCGCATTGTACGAGGCGATGATGTCAGAGTGGCGGAAGATGACCTACGAGGATCGGATGAACGGCAGATACGCTCATGCGGTCGGGCGGTACGTACATTTGTTGCAAGAAGGCGTCAACCGCGGCGAATTCAGCCCTTATCTTCCCGTCGACACACTCGCTCACATGCTGATTACGATCAACGATGGTCTTGTCGTGGAAGCGATCCAGTTCGGCGGCCATCAAGCCCGCGTAGAAGAGCAAATTGACGCATTTCGAAAAACATTCAAGCATCTGCTGGGTATTCTATAAATAAGAAAATGACTTGGAGGCAATAAAATGAGTGACATCGCAAGAAATGAAACGAGCCAAAAGCTTGACATAGGTGGAGTTGCACTACATTTTAAATATTTTGGCAAAAGAAGTGATTGTCCAACGGTCGTTTTTGATTCTGGTTATGGGTGCACATTACATAACCCGAAGACGTTGCTGGCATGATTTTATTAGAGCCATGTCATGAAGATCAGAATGAAAGAATGGTTCCTTTGTTGTCTGAAGAAGTTCAGGCAGAGTATTTTCGTCAGTTTGTTCTTGAAGCCTCTCTTCAAGAGATTGAAGAGAGCTTTGCGCAAGCGCGAAATGCCAGATCACTCGGAAGCAAGCTGCTAACAGTCGTAACAGGTTCATTCCAACCTCATCATAATCCTCAATCGATGTCTGCTTGGATGGCATTACATAAGGAGCTGACTCAATTATCAACACGCAGCACACATATTATTCTCGAAAATGCCGGTCATGCAGTTCATATTGATCAGCCGAATGTTGTGGCAGATATCATTAAAGACATGCTGCATTTATGTAAAGTTCAAACGAAATGAAGTCATTCAGTCTATAAGGAAGGATACTTGAGTAAAACACAGTTTTGTTGCCCCTTAAAGGAAGCACGCCGAATAGATTGGTCCGTTATAGTCGTCCCATCTGCTTTGGGGGGTAAAGTACAGATAGGGTTTACAGAGAGACATTCCAAATTGGGACATCTTTTTCGAAGCCAACAGAGTCAAGGGCGTATGGGGAAACGATGCGCTCGCACCATAGTAACGGGGGGTGTCCTTTCATAGGCATACAGGCAACCTCCTCGACCGGGTTGCCTCTATATGTGAACGCGCGGTTGAAGACGGGTTGGATGTGATGTTTACTGTTAAAGTGTTGGCGTGATCTCTTTCTGCTATAATCTGGCTAACTTGCCGCAGAGCAAATTAAATATCTAGTAGACGTCCATTATCATTCCATTGGCCGTACATTTTGTTTTCTCTCGTGTTTGCTATGAATTTGTCTAATCTGCTCTCAAATAATTTCGGTTGATTTTTTATGCTTTGTATCGTGTCGATCCGAACTCTTGTATACAGATCCGGAAATGCCTTGAAATTCTCATATACTTGCTTTTCCTCTTTCAGCCTTTGCTCTATAACGGGATCGATTCGAAAAGAATCGTAATCCATATCAGGAAGAACCTTTCTTCCTTCGTCTGTCATCAACCCCAGCTTTTCGAGGCGGCGGACACGTTCTTTATTCAATTCAGTCCATGAGCTTTTTTTGCTTCGAGGGGACAGTCTCTGAGCCAGCCCCGTTTCAGATATTTTCTTCTTGACTCCATCGATCCATCCAAAGCACAAAGCTTCCTCGACCGCGTCCAAATATAAGAGCGTATCCGATTTGGGCGTCATACTAACCAAGACCCAGCAAGATTTTTCAGTCTTACTATTTTCCTGTAGCCAAAACCTTAACTGTTCTCTCGATTTTACGAAAATTAAATTATCCATTTCCATATTTGAAAAAGAATTTCCTTTCTACATTTATCATATATTCGTTAATTCATGCTTGCCTTCTCAACATGTGATTTGGAAATTGCTGTCTTTATCATGATCAGTATGAAAGCAAGTGACAAAAGCATAATACCGCTCCAAATAAGCTGATGCGCGCCCAATTGAGAAATAAACAAGCCGCCGATCCATGTCCCTACCGTAATGCCAACATTAGAAAAGGAAACAAATAAGCTGTTACCGAATTCGGGAGCTTCTTTCGCATCAGTCATCAACAAGGCTTGACTTAGAATAAGACCCCCGGAATGCACAGCTCCCCACACAAATACGATGACCGCCATTGGCCAAAAATGAGAACCCCAATAATAAGTAAATAAGTAAATGACCGCATATACGAGAGGAAACAGGATAACCGTTTTTGTCATGCTTTTGTTCAGAAAGAACCCGAACAAGAAGTTCCCTGCAATCATGGTGACGCCAAAGATCATCAACATCACGCTGATCCAGGTACCGTTCATATGGGTGACTTCTCCGAGATATTCGGCAAAGTAGCTATAAACCGAACTCATCGCTGTAAAGATCATCACCACGATCAAGATCGTTAACCACAATTGAGGTTTGCGCAATATGCCGAGCTGCTTGCCGAAAGACATTCTTCCCTTAACAGGCATTGAAGGCAGCCAGACCAGTATGCCTATAAAGGCAATCACGCTCACAACAGCTCCAAACAGAAAAGCAGCGTCCAGCGAAATTTTTGTGGAGAGATAGGATGTAATCGGCACGCCAAAAGCGAATCCAACGGTTACTCCGGCCATAACCTGGGTGACCGCTTTGCCGCTCTTTTCGGGAGGAACAAGGCTGGCAGCGGTCGCAAGCGCAATCGAAAAAAAGACAGGATGAAAAAACGCAGGAACAATCCGGAAAGCCAGCATAACTTCGAACCTGGTCGTATAAGCATACACCAAATTAGAGATGGCAAACATCAGGATAGCGGATAGTAAGATCGCTTTTCGATTCATGCCGGAAGCGAGTAATGTTAGGAATGGGCCTGAAATGGCAACGATTAAAGCAAATGCACTCACCAGGTACCCGGCCTCCGAGGGTGCTATGTGAAACTTTTGAGTGACTTGGGGAAGAACTCCGATCATGCCCATTTCAGTTGTTATGATGCCAAATATACCTAAAGCCAGAAAAAAGATAAGCGTAGAATAGCTATTTTTCATAAATCGTGCCTCCATTGGTGTATTAGAAAACTTGGCTACGCCAAGCCTTTTGGCGTAGCCTTAGTTGCGCTTATGTCGATAAGAATTTTTATAAATTCTTATCGAC
>CAMIVR010000096.1 GCA_946402065.1 uncultured Brevibacillus sp.
CCCGGGCAGAAGCTACAGTAATGCTGCTTCGAATGCAGGACAAACAGGAAATCAGTACAATGGTAGACTTTGGAGGGGAGTAACGTTGAGTTTTCTTTCGTTTCCCCATACGAAGCTGAGCGTATCGATGTGAACAAGTGTCTGAACCGGTGCGGAAAAGGAATTTGCGCAGAAGCGCCGAAGCGGGGGCTATTGAAAAAATAGTGGCAAGTGGTTTAGTTGAAGGGCTTTCACGGGTTTTTAATAAACTCGCGGAAGCTTGTTTTTTTATCAACGAGCGTCAACCTGCGGGCGAGGGTGACAAAAAACTGTCATCTTGTCAATCTATAAGGGCCGTTCAATAATGATGTAGGATACAAAATTGGCAAAAGGAATTTTACGAATGTTCTTAATAAGGAAGGGACGCAATGAAAAGTGTATATGTTCGAATCCTACTATTCCTTTTATGTTCGTTCGGACTCTCCATGAATGGGTTCGTTTTTGCTAACAGTTCAGACTTTACGAATCATTGGGCCTCGACCCAACTGCAAGAGTGGTTGGATAAAGGGATACTTAAAGGCTATACCGATGGCAGTGTGAAGCCGGATGATCCCATAACCCGTGCTGAATTTACTGCACTGGCAAACAAAGTGTTCGGGTTCACCCATGAAGCCGGGATTACCTATTCGGATGTTCCCTATCATTCATGGTATCAGCATGAAATCAGCAAGGGTACAGCTGCAGGATATATCAAAGGTTATGAAAACGGAACATTCAAGCCGAATCAACCCATCACGAGGGAAGAGGCTGCTGTGATGCTGGATCGCATGTTGCAGTTAGAGAGTGAAAACATTCCCGATGACCCAATACATTATGCCGACAGGGATTCGATTTCCAAGTGGAGTATGGGTGCGGTAAAACGAATGGCAGCTACTGGGTATATGAAAGGATATGCGGGTGGAACCTTTCGACCGAATAAAAGAATTTCCAGGGCGGAAGCAGTGGTCATGCTTTCGAGAGCATCTGGAGAACTCATTCATCAGGCAGGCACCTACGGATCCGAAAATAGCGAAAAAGTATTTGCTGGAAATGTGACGGTTACCACTGGAAAAGTCCACCTGGCCAATGCAATTATCAAAGGGGACCTCTTGCTGGCAGAAGCCGTTGGAGAAGATGACGTTACTCTCAATAATGTGATTGTTGAGGGAAAGACGCGTATTGCCGGCGGGGGTACACAGAGCATTTACATCACGGGAACCTCCGCAATGAATGAAGTTCTCGTGGGAAAAAAGACAGGAAGTGTCCGAATCGTATTGCGCGATCACGTGCAAATCCAACGCATGAGGCTGCTAACTGATGCACACATTGTGAACGAAACAGAAAAACCTGTAATCTATGGCCTATACATCCATAACAAGACCGAATTGAAGGGGAACTTTGAGGAGATTAATGTCGACTCGCCCGAGACCATCTTGCGCATTCGTGATGGAAATGTCGGCAAGCTGACAGTAGCAAAGGCGGCAGGAAAAAGCGAGATCTTTATTGATAATCATACCACGATCGATCGTCTTATTTTGGATAGTTCCACGAACATCTATGGCAAAGGCAAAATCGAACTGGCAGAGATCAGTGCAACGGGGGTAATGATCGAATCCAATCCGCAGAAAATCAGGATTATTGACGGAATGAGGGCAATGATCGCGGGTAAGGAATACCCCCCTGCCACTGTGAAGGAAGACAAGTCCGGGAATAGGTCGTCTTCCGGTGGAAATGGAGGGGGAAATTCAAAAATTCCTGTCACGGGCATTAGACTTAGCCAACCTGATCTGTCAATGAAACTCGGGGAAACCGCTAACCTGATCGCAACCGTAACGCCTGCCAACGCTACGAACAAAATCGTCACCTGGAAGTCAAGCAATAAATCTGTTGCTACAGTGTCTGAGGGAGTCGTAACAGCAAAGTCCGTCGGCACAGCAACGATCACCGTGACGACGGCAGACGGGGGCTTTACGGCAACCAGTCTTGTAACCGTGGCAGCTTCCGGTACCAAGCCATCTATTGCGAGTGCAGAAATCACGCCTGAAAACGAACTGATCATTTCTTTTAGCGTAATAACCAACCAGAGTGGAGAACTCAGTGATCGAGCTGCGGTTGATGCCGTAATCGATTGGGGCGGAAAGTCGCCGGGAGCGAAATATAAAGGTTCCTGGAGTGTCGTCAATGGGAAAAGTGTTCTCACCATAAGCATTATGGATGCAACCGGACGAAACCTTGCTGATGGCGATACGATTTCGATAAAAAGCTCTGCGAATGTAAGGGATGAAAGGAACACGTCGGATGCAACGGATGCCTCTGCGGTCGTGAGAGGCAGTTGGGAAGGCGGAAGCCAGGTAATTCCAGTTACAGGCATCATTATCGACGCGCCCGTTCTCTCAATGAAGCCCGGGGAAGTGGCCAACCTGACTGCAACCGTGATACCTGCCAATGCTACGAACAAAAATATTGCCTGGAAGTCAAGCGATGAGTCTGTTGCCGTGGTGACAGAGGGAGTCGTAACAGCAAAGTCTGTCGGCACAGCAACGGTCACCGTAACAACGGTAGACGGGGGCTTTACGGCAACCAGTCTTGTAACCGTGGCAGTTCCCGGTACCAAGCCATCAATTGCGAGTGCGGAAATCACGCCTGAAAACGAACTGATTATTACGTTTAGCGCAGTAACCAATCAGAGCGGTGAGCTCGTCGATCGAGCTGTGGTTGATGCCGTGATCGATTGGGGCGGAAAGTCGCCGGGAGCGAATTATAAAGGTTCTTGGAGTGTCGTCAATGGGAAAAGTGTTCTCACCATAACCATTCTGGATACTACCGGACGAAACCTTGTCGCGGGTGATACGATCTCGATAAAAAGCTCTGCGAATGTAAGGGATGAAAGTAATACGTCGGATGCAACGGATGCTTCGGCGATTGTGAGAGGCAGTTGGGGTGGCGGGAGTCAAATAATCCCTGTTGCAGGCATTAGGCTTGATCCTCCCATCCTGTCAATGAAGCCTGGAGAGACTGCCAGCCTGTTCGCAACCGTGCTCCCTGCCAACGCCACGAACAAGAAAGTCATTTGGAGATCAAATGACGATTCTGTCGCGACAGTCACCGAGGGAATCATCAATACCCGTGCCGTCGGAACTGCTATGATCACCGTAACAACGGCAGACGGGGGCTTTACGGCAGCCAGCCAAATTCACGTTCGCAATGGCGGGGCCGATGTGGAAGTACCAGCTTTGGATATTCCGGTCATCCGACAATCTCCCTTTACGTTGGAGATCCGCAATGCACAGGATGATAGCGAAATAAAGCTGGAAGGGAATAAACGAGTCACGGTTACGGCTGCACAGGGGGAGCAGTCGACAGAGCTTTTCAATGATACCGTCATGTTCAATCAAGGCGGCAGCGCTTCCGTGAACAAGTTGAAAGTGCCCGATACCGGGAGCTACGACCTGACCGTCGCGATCGAAGGTATTTCGGATCCCATCGTCATCCGCAATGTGCAAGTGGTCAGTGTCATGGAAGCGGTGCTTCGAGCCCAGACCGCAGATGAATTGCATCGAGCGCTGGCGATCCTGGGAATCCTTCATGCCGGCGAGTTTGATGCCAACACCGTCGTGTTGGAAAATATGCAAGCGTACATCGACGATTTTGCAATCAATCAGCCGCAGGCGGCGAGCGAGGTACAAGAGAGAGTAAACGAAGTCAACGACCGAACGATTGCGCCGCAGTTTGCCGCAGGGTACCCTGAACTTGACGAATTGTCCGATACGTCGTTTGACTTCAAGCTGAAATTAAACAAGATCGGCACCGTCTACTACATGGTCGTTGAAGACAGGGCGACACCGCCCACACCCGAGGAGGTAAAGACGGGTCAACCTTACGGAGATGTAGTGCCGGTAGCGACCGGAAGCAAAGTGCTTGCCTTGGGCAGCTACGGGTGGGGTATGGTATCGGGAGTAACAGCGAATACGAAGTACAACATCTATCTGGTAGCAGAGTCCGCAAGAGGCGCTTTGAGCAAGCAGACAGTGTTGTTGGAGGTCACGACGCAGCCGCCGGTTCCGGCAGCATTTATAGACGGTTATCCGATGATAGACGCGTTGAAAGACATCCAGTTCAATCTGAAGTTTCAAGCGACAAAAGCAGGCAAAGCGTATTATATCATCGTTTTGAGAGACGCAAACGCGCCAACCTCCGGGCAAGTGAAAGCGGGCGTCAGTTACGGGGGAGTTAGCATCAAAGCCAAAGGCTTCAGGGATGTGCCGCTCCGGGTGATTTCTTTTGGCACCATCACAGGTCTTTCCCCGAGTACGGCTTATGACGTCTACGCGGTGATGGAGGATCAAGCGACCGGCTCGCTGCAGCAAGAGCCGACGAAGCTGCAAGTGACGACGCTTTCCGAACAGGCGCCTGCCGTCACTCAGCTATATCCCGTGCTCGATTCTGTCACAGACCAATCCTTCACATTCGGATTGTGGCTGAATAAGCAGGGGAAGGTGTATTACATGCTGGTGAAGGATGGTGCGACTGCGCCCACGTCGCAGGAAGTCAAATCAGGACAATCGTATCGCGATGTCGTGCCCGTCAAGACCGGTTACGTCGACGTTCCGGATAGCGGTTTCGGTGCATTCGGGTTTTACGACCTGTCTGACCTTGCAGCAAATACGAAATACGTGCTATACATCTCTACAGAATCGACAAGCGGCGTGCTAAGCGAGCAACCTGCAAGCACAGAAGTAACTACCAAGCCTGCGGAACCGGCGCGATTTATCGATGGCAACCCATCTGCAAGACACGCGGAGGAAGATCGGTTCATTCTTGCCCTCAATTTGACGAAGGCGGGGACAGTCCATTACGTCGTTGTGCCCAAAGATTCGAACGCGCCCACCCGTGAAGAAGTAAAGGCAGGCAACGAATACCAGGGAATAACGCCGGTTGCCAAAGGTTCGGTTGACGCCAACCCGAATGCGGATGTTCTTGTCACGGGTCTGTCTCCTGGCACGGAATATGATATTTATGCGGTGATTGAGGGGACGTTGTCAGGATTGCAACCGCCTGTCAAAATCCAGGCAGCTACCATTCCGGATTCCGCGCCTGTCTATTGGGACGGACCAAAAGTATTTGATATAGCCGACACCGAGTTCAAATTGCAAATGGGTATTACAAAACCGGGATACGGATACTATCTTGTTCAGCAAGCTGGCAAAGCGCCGCCTACATCGGAGCAGGTGAAAGCGAACCCGACAGGCACGTTCGACCTTCGTCCAGTCGGTTCGCTCTGGCAATACATTCGCAACTTGACTCCCGAGACTGCCTACGACATCTATGCCGTTGCGGAAACAGTCTACGGTACGCTGCAGGCAGAGCCAATCAAACTTCAGGTCACGACATCGGTGCAAACCGATCCTCCGGAATTCATCCTGGGCACGCCAACAATAAGGTATACGGGAAAAGACCGGATCGATTTTGATTATAAGCTCAATAAAGCAGGAACGGTACACTATCTCTTTGTCGGTCCAGATGCGCAAGCGCCGACAGCGGAACAGGTCGTGGCAGGAATTTCTTATGGCGGCGTTTCAATCATTCGAAGCGGCCAGGTTGATTTCATCTTGGATGGCAGCATTCCCTTTTTATACATTGAAGGGCTAACACCTGGAACGACCTATGCGATTTATATCGTTGGCAAGGGAGCTGGCGGGAAAATGACACCAGTTGTCCGGCTTGAAGCAACGACCAGGCAATAAGGATCGCGATTCTGCAAAGGAGGTGAGACAAATGGCTAAAGATGTACCCGTTTTCGCTTCAAATACCCAATCTTCAGGAAAAAACCCGAAGAGCACCGCAGCTGATAATGACAAAATTCGCGCCTGATCATGTAAAAGCAGTCCCATAATCGTGCTTGGGAAAGTCCGGTTTCCTGTGAAATCGGACTTTCTTCATCATCAGAGACTTCATTTTTGAAATGCAGGAGGCGGTTATGAATAACGATTGGATCCGACCTGTCCTTTGTCAAACCGACGGCGACTATGCCGCTTATTGCCTCTTTTTTCTGAAACATCAACGGGAGCTTTACCCGGATATCACTGCTTATGGTTTTCTTGATATGTTTCTAACCCTCATATGCCATGGCAGGATGATCGCCTTTTACGATCAGGGGAATGAAATTGTAGCGGTAGTTTCCTACTATTACGGCACCCGCACGCGTAATTTCCACGAAACCGACATTGCGTTCGTGGACCACTGTTTAAGCATTCGCTCGCATCGGCATACATTTACATTTCTGCGATGTCTTCGGTATTTGGTACGAACGATTGCCGAGGAAAATCCGGCGGCAACGGTTTTCCAGCTATCAACATTTGCCAACAATCCCATCTTAAACCGGCTCTATTCCAAATTTGCCCGTATCGTCGAAACGTTTCAGGACGAAAGAGGTACTGAATTTCACTTATACAGTACGCCAATGAGCGAGATGCTTGCTTATGTGGCGAAATTTGATGACTTCCAATAAAGAAAGGCGGCTATGATACATGATGACAACTCAAACCGGATGGGAATTTGTTGCATGCAAACAGAGCGAACCGGATTGGGAACGATATTTGCTCTTCTTGTTAACCTACCATGCCGAGTGGAATTTGCCGTACGATTTTCAGATGAAGCTTAGCTTTATCGGTATTCCCATATCGGCCGGCAATGCAATTTTGTGCATCGATCCACAGACGAAAGATCCGGTTGGAACGATCGGATTTGTCTACGGAACTGGCGCTCAGCATTACGAGGATACACATATTTGCCAAGTGGAAATTGCTTTTTTGGCTCCTTCTTATCGGAGAACCCGCCTGTTTATTCGCGGCCTGCAACAGTTCGTCAAGGTTGTAGCTGCCGAAAACCCAGGCGTTCGGCTCGTACAATTTTGGTCACCAGGCGAGAATGAATATTTGCGAACATTATTTTCCAAGTTTGCAAATCTGACCAAAACAAACGAAAAACCGTTCGGAAAATTGGATTTATTTACGACTCGGTTTGACGATTTGCAGTTATTTTGTTCACGATTTCTTATCGAAAGCGACGATTACGACTAGAGGGTGGTTCGTATGCACGTCCTTGTCACGGTAATGCGTTCCATTACCGCCCATAAGGCGCTCATGATCTTGTTTGCGATTTGCGTCCTGATCGAAACGGCATTTGTAACGCTCTCGCCCCTTTCCTTTAAATTTCTCATTGATGATGCCATCATCCCGAAAAATGCTGGCATGTTCTGGTTCATATTGTGTTTGTTAATCGCGGGCGGTACCCTGTCGATCATCGCCGGTATCGCGAGTGATTATTCGCTGGCCAACATCGGGGAGAAGACGGTTATGGATTTGCGTACGAAGATGTTCCATCATACATTGGCGCAACCTCCCGATTTTTTCGCCCGTTTTGAAACAGGCACAGTGATGACCCGATTTTCTTCGGACGTTTCAGTTCTGGACAGTTTTATCACTTCCGTCTTTCCCACGGCGATACGAGGAGTGGTCTCCCTCGCCGCAAGTCTGTATGTACTGTTCCATCTGGAGTGGAAATTGACGATTCTGATCGTAATGGGTTCTCTCCTGCTTTTCTTAAGTCCCAACCTTCTCCGCCGTCAAGCAGAGAAAGCCGCAGGAGGCTATCGAAGTGCTCAGGACGGATTCCTGGACGTTATCGACGAAAGTTTGCGAGGTCAAAAAGTAATCAAATCAAGAGTTTTCATGCCGAGCGGTTGTTTTTTGCAAGAGCCCAACGCAATTTATCCCTGCTTTATGATGCCGGGCTTCGTGTTACCTTTGTTTTTGCACTCCTGGAACGGATCCCGACAACTGTATTCATGATTCTTAACGTTATGGTTATCGGTACAGGAGGGTATCTGATTTTCCAGGGCGATTTGTCAGTCGGCGAATTCATCGCATTATACACGATATTCATAAATGTTGGACATTCTGTTTCTTCTCTTTCTCTTATTTTATCGAAAATTGTTCAAACCGAAGTGAGCCTCAAACGAATTCATGAATTATTGGCCTATCAATCCAATGTTGAGGAAGCGGCAATGCCAAAGGGTTTGACTTCCATAAAGGGACCGATCGTTTTTCATAACGTAACGTTCGGCTACCAAAAAAACCGGATCGCATTAGAGGAAGCATCGATCGTCATTCCTGAAGGCGGGTATACCGCTTTTGTCGGTACAAGCGGTTCGGGCAAAAGTACGGCAATCCAGCTGTTGCTTCGTTTTTATGACCCGACAAAAGGCGCTATTATCCTTAATGGAACGGATTTGCGCTTGTACAGGGAGCAAGACTTTCGCGTATGTACAGGTGTTGTTTTCCAGAATTCGTTTTTATTTAACATGACAATTCGTGAAAATATAGCACTTGCGAAGCCCGAAGCAACCGATGAGGACATCATCCATGCGGCTAAATTGGCACAAATACACGAGACGATTGCACAGTTGCCGGAAGGATACGATACCGTAATCACCCAATACGGCGAGAATTTGTCAGGTGGACAAAGGCAACGGCTTGCCATCGCAAGAGCATTAGTGCGCAATCCGCAGCTTCTGGTGCTGGATGAGATTACGTCTGCGCTCGACCCCGCCACTGAGGCTGAAATCAATAAAGTCATTGAGAGTTTCAAAGGAAGCAGAACCGTCGTATCTGTAACGCATCGTCTTTCTTCGGTCGTTCGAGCTGATCACATCGTCGTCTTTCAGAACGGACGCGTGATTGAGCAAGGATCCCATCAGCAGTTAACAGAAAGGAATGGATGGTATCGCCAGATGTGGGAGAAGCAAACCGGGTTCCAGCTAACGCATGACGGATCGCGAGCCCGCGTGGATATCGGCGGTCTTGCGAGGCTGCCCTTCTTTGCCGAACTTGACGACGAGCAGCTTCATCAAGTTTCTTCCCTGTTTCTGACGGAAAAATTCGACGAGGGGCAAACCATCATTCGCCAAGGGGAAGAGGGAGACAAGTTTTATATCATCGTTCGCGGGAGCGTAGCGGTCATGAAACCGAATGTCAGCGGTCGTTCTGATCAGGTCGCGATTTTACAAGATGGCGAGTACTTTGGTGAAACGGCGCTGTTAAGGAATATTCCACGAACCGCGGATATCATCACCGTTGCGCCAAGTGTTCTTTTATCCTTGCAAAGAGAGCATTTTTTTACTCTCACACATCGTTTTCCGTATATGATGAAAATCCTTGAGGAAACGTTGATGGATCGGGCGAGGTGAATGCTGATGCAGTTATCCTCCCGTGCGAATAACGGGAAAAAACTCGATGCTTTCCATGAATTGTGCACCCCGGTTCGCGTATTGGGCGTGGCGTTAGAAGTCATTGGATGGTACATGCTCACGGAGGAACAATTCAAGTGGAGAGCAGCATATGATTGCCGGTAATCGTCGGAAAAACTCCGAAATGACCGGTTTTTTTCATTTCTTTTTCATTTTTCTTACGTATACTGAGGAAAAAACGGGAGGGTGAATATGAAACGACTGTGGGTAACGATCGTTGTCCTGTGTTCGATCAAGGCGTTAGCGGAACAGCCGGCGCTGTGAAAGGAAACAGGATGATGCAGAATAGGGAAACAAAATGGGAAACATGGACATTTACGGAAAAGTTTGTTTCTTTCAATCGTTTCCACTATAATAATGGTAGAAAGAAATGGTTTGAGGGAGAGGAGCATAAACAGATGACAATTAAAATGAAAAGTATGGTTTCCTTCGCGGTTCTGTTCATCGTTGTTACCGTCATGCAATTATTTCAATATGTTTCATCAGAAACGCAGTGGAAAGAACTGAAAAAAGTAGAAGATGTCACGCTGAGGTCGGCCTTGTTGGCGGAAGAGCTGAAATTGTCCGTTGTCCAGGTGCAGCAATGGCTTACCGATATCAGCGCAACAAGGGGGATGAACGGGCTGGATGACGGTTTTAACCAAGCCGCAAGTAACGCGGCTCTTTTTTATGAAAACTTGAAAAACATGGAACAGTTGCATCCGCAGGAGAAACAATGGTACGAAGAAACGAAAGCTTCGTTTGACCGATACTATGAACTGGGTCAAAAGTTGGCGAATGAATATATTGCAGGCGGACACGAACGGGGAAACCGGTTCATGGGCGATTTTGACCAGACGGCCCAAGACATTAATGAACGGATCAACAAGCTGCGCAACACCAAGATGGCGGAGATCACCGAGTCGGTTGAAAGAATTGAAAGAACGAACAAGAACAATAACCAGCTTTCGCTCATATACCTTCTTGTTGTTCTAGCGGTCGGACTTGTGGTCGTCTATTTACATAGCCGTTCGGTCATCGCTCCGTTAAACCGGCTCATTCAAGGCACGAAACGAATCGCAGAAGGGGATTTAAGCCAGAAGATTTTAACGGATACGAAAGATGAAATCGGACAACTCGCCCGTTCCTTTGAAGCGATGCGGGGCAATTTGGCGGCATTAATCCAAAGGATCAAAGTGGTCAGCGAGCAAGTGGCCGCCTCTTCGGACCACCTGACCAAGGGCGTTGATGAAACTGTGCAAGCAGCTAATCGGATTGCTGCTGCTACCGAAGAAATTGCCAATGGTTCCGACATGCAGGCGACAGGAGCCAAGGAGAGCAGCAATGCGATGGAAGAAATGGCAAATGGCGTACAGCGTATCGCCGAAGTATCCGGCGAGGTGGCGGAGCTCTCTGGCCAGGCGGCGAAGGCTGCGAGCGAGGGCAACGTGTCAATTCGCCAAGCGATGCGGAAAATGGAAACGATCAGCGCAACCGTTCATGAGTCTGCCGCGCTGGTAAAGGAACTGGGGGAGCGCTCCAACGAGATTAATCGGATCACCGAGGCGTTGGCAGAAATTACGAGCCAGACCGATTTGCTGGCGCTTAATGCTGCCATTGAAGCGTCGAGAGCGGGGGAGCAGGGAAGAGGATTTGCGGTTGTCGCGGGAGAGGTCAAGAAGCTCGCGGAACAATCGAAACAGTCAGCGGGCATGATTGCTGACATGATCTGCAAAATTCAGGATGGCGTAGCAAAAGTGGTCCATTCTATTGAGATTGGCACGGAAGAGACGAATGAAGGGAATCAAATCATGAGAGGGGCAGGGGAAATCTTTCAGCGTATCGTTGCCGACTCTGAGCGAATCGCCGCACAGGTTGTGGAGGTTTCGGCTGCTACAGAGCAAATGTCCGCCGGTTCCGAACAGATTGCCGCCTCCATTGTGGAGCTGAATAACATTGCGAAACAATCCTACTATCAAAGCCGGGATGCGGCTTCGTTTTCTCAGGAACAGTTGGCTGCAATGGAAGGAATTTCCGTTTCCGCGCAAGCGTTGAGACAGATGGCTCAGGAACTGAACCAGTCGGTCAGTCAATTCAAAGTGTAACGGTGTATCCTTTGCAGGACTTGTTCCATCCGTTCATCAATCCGGAAAAACCTCGTCAGGCAAAAGGCATATCAAAAGAGGAAACCAGCCTCCTTATCATTGGAAGCTGGTTTTCTTTTTTCGCACCGGAGTTGAGGCGCGATAATGAGAACAAACAGTCGATCCGGTTTTAGCGAATCACTTCCGGCGAATTGCTCAGACGCCAGCCTTTCTCCTTGCTGTAGACAAAGCTGATTGTTTTGGTCTCGAAGCCATCCTCGCCTACCGGTACTTTAAGAGTATAGGTAGCATTTGTTTGCCCATTCGGCTTCGTCGAAGAGACGACAGTCGCGTCCTTCCAGAACAGCTGACTGCCGGCATCTGCGTCTACTTGTGCCAGTTTACCGGCGGTTTCGATCATCGATTTGCTGTTCAGTTTATCCTGAACGAATTTCTCGCTTGCTTCTTTTGTGTAGATTTCTTCCAGGTAAGCAAGCAGCTTCTCTTTCGTGTTTAAATCTTTTCCAAAGTAGCGGTAGATCAACTCGCTGCCTTCCGGTTTGAAGGTACTCACCGGGCCATCCTGCATGTTTCCCCCATCAGAGATATGCCAATAGCGCTTCTGTGCTTCGGCTGCGAACCGGATGACAGTCTCGTTATCCAGCTTTTGGTCGGGTTTATTAAACGATAGCGGCTGCTCCTTGCTGGTGATTGCGTCTCCATAGTCGGTAATCAGCCACTGGTCATCGAACTTCTTCACGATCACTTTCAAGAGCCACGGTCCTTCGCTGCCAGCCGACGTCGCCATTTCGAAGTTCACGAGGTATTCTGCAGTAGAGGCATCCAGCTGCTTTTCACTTTGAATCGCAGCGCTTGACACCCATGGACTGGAAACGCCGATCACCCAGCCGCCCTCATCGGCAATCCTTTTGTCTCGAATATCCGGAGCGAGAATGGCGTGCAAGAGCGCGCCGTTGCGCGTCTTATAGCTGGTGATAAACGCCTCGGCGGCTTCTTTGGCGGAGTGGGGAGCAAGTGCTTTCTCCAACTGCTCGATCCGCAGCTTTTCCGCTTCCTTCCCGGTGTCAATCAATACTGCTTGCTGCTTGGCATCCCAGGTTACTTTCGCTCCGATGATCTCGGCAAGCGATTTGACGGGAACCATTACATGGCTGTTGATATTTTCCGGTGCACTGCTTGTCTTGATGACGTTTCCGTCGACGATCAATTTGATTGGACTGGTTGCAAAGACAGTTCCCGCTACAACTGATGCAATTACCATTCCGGTAGTAATGCTGAGCCAATGTTTTTTCATTACGCACCTCTCCTGATACCGTTCAGATAATATTCCCACCATGTAAGACGCTTTCGTATGATGAAATGTTTCGAGAAACAGAACGAAATTCACTATTTTTCGCTGAGATGAAGAACATATACGAATAAAATGACGATCTTTTTTGCCGGGAGTTCAACCGTTGGGGAGAGGAACTGACCCGGTATGACTTTTTCTTTGCGAGGAACCGCACCCGGATGTGTTATAATTTGCCTGTGTTCGATTTCTTGTACAAAAGGAAACAGTGCAAAGATTTTGCCGGCAATAGGAAGCAGGGAGGAAAATAGATGACCAGACTATTAATCGCAGAAGATGAAGCGGTTCTGCGGATGCTGATTTGCGACACGCTGGAGGATGAAGGCTATGAGATCGATGTCGCCTGCGATGGCGAAGAAGCGCTCGCCTTCGCCCAGGCGAATACATACGATTTGCTCATCATCGACTACATGATGCCGCGCCTGACAGGCTTGGAGGTGATTTCTCGCCTGCGTGGGAATGACCATGACTTTTCGGGGAAAATATTGATGCTTTCCGCCAAGAACCAGCAGACGGAGCAGGAACGTGTCCTTGCTGCCGGAGCGGACGCGTTCATGGCCAAGCCGTTTAGCCCGCTTGCGCTGGTACGCCGTGTGGAGGAAATACTGAATGGCTAGCGTACTCGCCTATTTGCGGAAAAGTCTGACGCGGCGTTTCGTCGCGATGATGGTCGCATTGCTGGTGCTCATTCTGCTCGGCGCGATCGTCATTTTGAGCATCAATTATCATACACAGCAGCTCTATTTGGCGAATCTGAAAGCGCATCAGCAAAAACAGGAGCTGATTGCCCAGATCGAAACGCGCACGGAAGGCTTTTTCTATGCCGTCCGCGGCTATTACGTATCGGTTGAGCAGAAAGATTACGATGACATTATGGTAGAAAAAGCCAAGCTGGATGAATCATTGGCGGCTTTCAGACAACTCTCCCTCAACGGTGAAGAACAGCGGCTTGCTTCCTCCGTCGATACCGTTATCAAGGAATTTATGACCATCACGCTGCCCAAAGCCGTTGCCTATGCCAAAGCGGGTGACTATGCTTCCCTGCGCGATTTGTCCAGCGCCGATGAAAACAAGGCGATTGCCGATTTGCTGCGATACGCAGAACAATTTCGCAAAGACAGCCGCCAGTCGCTGAACCAAAAGAGCGTTACACTCCTGCAGGATTTGTCAAATCAAGGGCTTTTGTTGATCGGTTACATCTTGTTTATTTTGCTCATTGCCATCTGGGTGACACGCAAAACGGCACGAGAGATTGGCGGACCTTTGGCAACCTTGTCGGAGAGAGCAGAGCGCTTTGCCCGGGGGGAATTTGTCGAATGGGAAGAGCTTCGCCGCGAGGATGAGATCGGGCAATTATCGCAATCGTTTGCGTATATGATGACGCAAATTCAAGCCAAGGAAGAAGAGCTGATGGCGCAAAACGAAGAACTCATTGCCCAGCAGGATGAGCTGCAAGCCCAGCAGGAAGAATTGCAGGCTCAGCAGGAAGAGCTTCAATCCGCGCTGCGAAAAATGGAAGGGAACGAACGGTACCTGCAGCGCCGCAACCGTCTGGTGCAGGCATTGGCCAACACGTTGAACAAGCAGGAGCTGCTAGAGAGCATCGTCAAACATACCGTTCTCGTGACCGGAGCGGATAAAGGCATTATCGTACTGTTCGACTCTGACCGCAGCTACGCATCCTTTGGCGTAGCGACGGAGGACGCCAGCCGCTTCAGCCGTGAAATGGACAAGGGCATTGCCGTTCGTGTGCTGGAAACCAAACAGCCGTATGTGCTCAAGCGTGAGTGTCAGTCACACGAGCAAGCTTATCAGGCAGAGCCGGGTTTCTCCTACGACTTGTTTGTGCCGGTACTCGATGCCGCAGAGCAGGTCATAGCCTGCATCGCTTTGACCCGTATCGGCAAAGCCATCTCCAGCCAGGAAGAGCAGGAAGCGATCGGACTGTCCAGGCAGATTGGCCTTTCGCTGGAAAAGCTGGGGATGTACGAACAGACAGAGACGCAGCGGCAGATGACCCGCGACATGCTCAATACCTTGCATGAAGGTGTGCAATTGATGGACGTGGACGGGATCGTTCTGCATGTCAACAGCAAAATTTGCGAGCTGCTGGAGTGCACAGACCCTGCGGAAATTACGCACATACCTGTGCAGCAATTTGTCGATCGGCTGCAGAATCGGTTGGCCGATCCCGGCAAGCTTGCCGCTTTTTTTTCCGCGGTGGCACGTGGTGCCGAAATGGATACGCAAAGTGTCGTCTATGAGATCATCGAGCCGTCAAGACAGATGATTCAGCTCTACTTTGAGCCGCTCTATCGCGGGACAGAGCGCTTCGGTACGGTCATCGTGCATCGCGACATCACCAAAGAGTACGAAGTAGACCGGATGAAGTCCGAGTTTGTCAGTACCGTCAGCCATGAGCTGCGCACGCCGCTGGCCAGTGTGCTCGGCTTTACCGAGCTGCTGCTGCATCGGGAATTAAAGCCGGAGCGACAGCGGAAGTACTTGACGACGATTCACCAGGAAGCCAATCGGCTGACCGGTTTGATCAACGATTTTCTTGATTTGCAGCGGATGGAATCAGGCAAGCAAACGTACCACCTCAAGCAAATCGACATCGTCCCGATCATTGCAGAAGTAATCGAGCAACATCAGGTGAATACCGCCATCCACGCCTTTTCCTTGGACATCCCGATGCAGAGCGTCATGATTGAAGGCGACACGGACAAGGTCAGACAGGTTTTTACGAATCTCATCGGCAACGCTGTCAAATACTCTCCACAGGGTGGGACGGTCACGGTGCGCTGCAGGGTCGAGGGAACGAGTCTCATGGTCGATATTGAGGATACGGGATTGGGCATACCTGAAGAGGAACTGCCGAAGCTGTTCTCCAAGTTTTACCGCATCGACAATACCGACCGGCGGGAAATCGGCGGAACGGGACTCGGGCTGGCCATCGTCAAAGAAATTATGGCGGCACATCACGGCAGTATTTCGGTCGCATCCAAAGTCGGCATCGGCAGTACATTCACCGTGCAGTTTCCCATACAACAGCTCCACGGCGTGCCCGCCCAGGAAGCTGTCCGATCATCCGGACAAGCGTCGGGTACAGGGGCGACCGTGATGATCATCGAAGACGATTTTAGTCTGGCCGAGCTGTTGACGGAGGAATTGACAGAAAAAGGATTTCGCGTTTTGCATCATTCCGACGGCCAGGAGGCCATCCGGGTGATCAAGCAGGAAAGGCCGGACGCGCTTGTCGTCGATCTCATTTTAAACAACAGCATTGACGGCTGGACGATCATCCAGCAGATGAAAACAGATGAACAGCTTGCACGCATACCGATAATTATTTCCAGTGCGTTCGAAGAAAAGGAGCGCGGCTTTGAACTGGGGGCGAAGGGGTACCTGATCAAACCGTACCATCCGCACAAACTGTCCGAGGTTATCATGGAGACATTGCTTGCACATGATCGCAACGGACAAATCATGGTTCCGAAAGAATAACGACACAGGGGGTTCTAATGGATACGATATACTGTTTGGTTCCGAAAGCGTACTGGCAGACGTTCGCTGACAAATCGGAGTATGTTTCACGCGACTACGCCAAGGAAGGGTTTATCCACGCGACCAAAGGCGATGAGCTGCTGATGAAAGTGGCGAACCGCATCTACACAGATTTCACCGATGAGCTTTGGCTCCTCGTCGTGGATGTGGCGCGTCTAACGTCCCGGCTGCTTTATGAAGAAGCGTCTGACGGAAACCTGTACCCGCACATTTACGGTCCATTGAATAAAGATGCGATCATCGCAATCAAACGGATGAGCCGGACAGCGGGTCAATGGACGATCGGCGAGCCGATCGGCACAGGAGATAATGCTTGAACAATTGTGCCTTCATCGGTAAGATAAGGATACAACCTTATACATAATCGTCTTGGTGATGGCCGTCAAAAGCCATTGAAAAGGGAAAGTGGTGCAATTCCACTGCAGTCCCCGCTACTGTAAGCACGGACGTTTCTCTGATGTTTTCCCACTGGTCAACCGATCGGGAAGGGGGGAGAAGCGACTGATGTGCAAGCCAGGAGACCTGCCAAGCGCGATGCAGCCTGCTTTTGCGGTGTGGACAAGAGAGGGATGGCATGGTAAGCGCTCGCTCCCGTGATTTAAACAGCGAAAGCAGACTTGGTACCCTCTTCACCACAAAGGTAAGGGGGTTTTTTGCTGGTCGAGAGGAGTTTGTAAAAAATTCCTCTCAACATAAGCGCAACCAGCTACGTCAAAGGCTCGGCGTAGCAAAGTTTTCCAGGTTGGAGATACATATGGAAAGGGAGATGGGTATGAGTAGTTCAGCGCAACACCTAAGAAAGTCGGCCTTGTGGCTCGTGATCATCAGCCTTGTCTTGATGGCACTGACGTCCGCCAGGCCGGTTGCTGCCGCTGCAAGCATGGAGAAACAGGTGCTCAGCGCCATGCAAAAAACCGTGAAGTATTACACCAAAAAAGACAGAAAGTATGTGTTTGAAGCGTTTGATTGGGAGCTTATCGGGCTTACGGAAGCCAACGAGAACCTGGAAGCGCGCAAATGGCAGGACAAGTCCAACAAGACGGTCATCGATTACTGGGCAAATAAAGTCAAAGATGTCAAGGATGCCGGAGCGCTGGCGAAGCTTTCGCTGGGATTGATGAAGGTCGGCTACGATCCGAAAAATTTTAACGGCGTCAATCTGTTGCAGCGCATCGTCGACCAGCAGGAGAAATCCGGCAAGATCGGCGACGCTACCTATACGATTTTCAACCACGTGCTGGCGATGCTGGTGCTAGAAATGTACGACTACGACTACAATCGCGATAAAGCCATTCAATTTTTGCTGAGCAATTATGACAATCCGAATTATTATACCGATGATCTGGCTTTTACGCTGAATGTTCTTCCCCTAATCGCTGACGCAAATGGCGTAGACAAAGCGCAAAAAAATATCTTGAAAAAAATCAAGGATAAATTCGATGCAAAAGAGGGAATGGTCGCAGACAGTCCGGATACGACGATCGAAGTGCTGATCGGGTTGACGTCGATTGGCGAGGACGTCCTTGATGGCGAATGGAGCAAGTCGGTTTCCTATTTGCTCAAGCAACAACTGCCTGACGGCGGCTTTCCGAGTCTGTGGTCAAATGGCGAGGCAAGTTCATTTACGACCGAAAAAGCACTGATGGCACTGGCGGCGATCAATCAAGGGAACTCCCTGTTCGAACGTTTCACGGAGAAAGAATTGGCTGATTTGAAAGTATACCGCGGAACGACTGAGGTAAAGAACCAGATCAAAGTGTATGACAGTTTGGAAAATCTGCGCAATAATAAGGAAGTGAAAGCCAGCACGAGCGGCTATACAGTGTCCGGCAACCAGCTTTTCGTCCGGGCAAATGTGAGCGAGATTGCCAAGAAAGACAAACCGCTGGCGGTTCTCGTCCAGGTGATGAAAGGCAAAGAGCCGGTCAATACAGCCATTGTCGAAGCAAACAGCGCGGATGCGCAGTACCTCACTGCCGGTGTAACGCTCGATAAGGGCAGCTATACAGTCGTCGTTTATTACTGGTACGGTTTGACCCAGGATGCAGAGACGGCAAAAGAGAGCGTCACGTTCGACGTCACCATGAGGTAGCAAAATGATCCGGAAAAGTAAACGCATGCTGCTGCGTCTGCTCGTTCTCTGCCTGTTCATGAGCGGTGCGGTATCGCTTGGAAGCAGCCAGGCGGCCGCCGACGATGGCGCTTTTATCGAAGCGTCGCAAATCAGCAACAGAGTGGAGATCAAGGGGAAAACGCATGCAGATGACCCGGAGCTCGTTCCCTTGATCGTGACGGATTCGGCAGGACAAATCCTGTACGTCCAGGAAGTGGCGGGGGGCAATGAGCCATTGTCCCTTGCCTTTACCATTCCGACCTGGGCAAAAGAAGGCAAGGCGCTCGTTACGCTCTACTCGCTTCCCGTGCTGAAAGCAGAATTCACCATTTACGGCGGGAAGAAGCCGGGCAAGCAAAAAATGACGATCATAACCAGCATCACGGGATATGATGGAGAGGAAATTCTCGCCAAAACGGTGTTTCAAATCAAGGATAACGCCTCCGTCTTCGATCTGCTCAAATCAATATGCTCGGAAAACGACTTCGATCTGGCATACGTTGACCCTGATGAAGATGGACACGATGTCTATATCAAAAGCATCAATGGTCTGGCGGAATTTGACAAGGGGGCGGGGAGCGGTTGGATCTACCGCGTGAACGGAGTGGTGCCGCAAATGCCGCTGGACCGCTACCTGCTTGACGATGGGGACAAAGTGGAATTCATTTATACGTCCGACTTTGGCAATACCGAATCGGGCACGGGCAGCACTTCGAAAGCTCGCCTTTCCCGCAGCAGCAATAGTGATGAGGTTGTAAAGGCGCTGAGCCAATTAACGTTCGCGAGTGACGCGAAAAGCATTGTCAACGTCGTCAAGGACATGCTGTTTAACCTGGCTGAAAAAGATGTAGAAAAGCAAAAAACGTACATTCCGGATGTCACGACCGTGCTGCAAGCGGCACTGGAACGCGCCGCCACGCTGCCGAACGAAGAGGTCACCCGCAACGCCTCCAAGGGCGTACTGTTTCAGGACATCTCCTCGCGGTTGGTGAGAGACCTGCTGGCTGAGCAGCAGGAGGTCAAAAAAGGCCTGACCGAATTGCTCGACACGTACAGCCTGTACAAGCCTGGACTAAAACATTTGCAGCCGACGCTCGTCGTTCCGATTTCGGAGAAAGACGAGTTTTCCCGCTGGAAGCTTTCCATTCCCGCGGATGTCTGGTTGCAGCTTTGGCAGGCAAAGGCGCGACTGGCCGTTGTCTATAAAGACTGGCGTACAGATCTGGTACCGAAAACGAATCAAATAAACGCAAGCTCACCGCTTTTCCTGACGATCACGTTCTATTCCGATCGGCAGCAAACGGAACAGACTGCCGGACTACCTGCCAACACGGTACCTTTGACGGCCAGTTATCGCCTTGAGCTGTCCCAGCCGTCGATCGCTTCCTACGTGATAAACTGGCCCGAGACAGGGGTTCGGGAAGCAGGTACGTGGCCGACGCTTTATTCGCGGCAGGATGAACGCGCTGAATGGCGAGCCGAACCCGTCTGGGTGGCGATCGACGATCACTTTTTCCTAGCAGCTGCGGCAACTGGCGGAGATCTCATGATCGCATCGGCCCGCCACGCATTTGCAGATGTGCTCGACCTGCCGAAATCGGCTGAGTGGGCAAAAGAACCGATCACAGCTCTGTCAGCCACAGGAGTCATTCGCGGAGTCTCTTCAACCACCTATGGCGTCCAGGCAAAGCTGTCGCGTACGGATGCCATCGCCCTCCTCAAACGGTTGACGGGTAAAGAAGTGTCTACCTTGCCCGATTCATTTCAGGGGGAGATGAACGAACCGATCACGCGAGCCGAATTGGCCGTGCTTGTCTGGCAATCAGCTTCGCTGTCCAGCATCACGACCGATGATGAACAGAAGCAGCCGGGCTGGAAGGATGAAGCGCTCATACCGGTCTGGGCCAAACACGCGGTTTTTGCTGTGGCGGCGAAAGGCTGGCTGCAGGGACGGACAGACGGCCGCTTTGACCCGCAGGCGTCACTGACGCGTGCCGAAGTGGCCGCCGTGCTCTTCAGAATCTGGAAGGATCAGGCAACGAGTCTGAACGAATAGGAGGGGAGAGACGAACATGAGACGAAAAGTTCTGACGCTGTGCCTGTCTGCGCTCACGATCGCTTCACTGCTTGTATCGACCGCTTTGGCCGCAGATACACGGGTGACGCAGTCAGCGCAAAAGGCGATTTCCTCGATAGAGTCGAAGTATCAAGCAAAAGGACTGGCAGCCATAGACGATTGGACGCTGACGGCCCTTTCGCTCCTGGGGGAAGATGCAACCGCAGGCAAGTGGGGGGGAGCCGACAAGTGGAATGCGGAGCTGAAAGCGCGTCTGGCTTCGCTCGACTTGCAAAAAACGACCGACTTTGCCCGGTTTGTTACAGCGATCGCGGCATACGGGGAAGACCCGCAGCATTTCGCCGGGACAAATCTGATTGACCGGCTGAAAAAGGCCCAATTGACGAATGGCAAATTCGCCGACGCCATGAACGGCGAAGGGCAAAGCCTGATCAACGCTCATGTGTGGAGCATTATCGCCCTCCACGCAGCAGGGGAACAAATCCCGCGGGAGAAGCTGGCCAAAGCGTGGCTGGTGGCCAAGCAACTGCCGGACGGCGGCTTTCAGTTTGCTACGGACGCCAAAACGGGCGGCGTAGACATGACGGCGATGAGCTTGCTCGCCTTTCGCGCGCTCGGCATGGACAAAACCGAGGAGCCAGTGAAAAAGGCGCTGGCTTTTTTGCAGAAGCAGCAAAGAGACGGGGGCGGCTTTCAGGAGGGCGGCGTCGTCAATGCGGAGTCTGTCGCCAACGTCATATCAGCGCTGATCGCCTGGGGAGAGAAGCCGGAAGCCTGGCAAAAAGGCAATGGCAGCACGATTGACAGCTTGTTAGCGTTTCAAAAGCAAGACGGTTCCTTCAGTCATACACAGTCAGGCTACAGCAACCAGATCGCTACAGCCCAGGCGATGCTCGGGCTGGCAGACCTTAAGCGGGGGAGCTCCTATGTAACCTGGCTGCATGAACAATCAGGGGCAAAAAAATACGCCCGTCTGCGTGATATCCCGCGTGGCTACTGGGCTGAAACAGAGCTGGCGTACCTCGTCAAGCACGGCTACATGCAAGGCGTAACCACTGACGCGATGCAGCCGAACAGCAGGGTGACCCGGGCACAGTTTGCGGCCTTGCTGTTGCGGGTGATTGGCGAAGAGCCGAGCGCACGGGCGCAGGGAACGTTTGCCGATGTACTTGTCAGTGATTGGACTGCGCCGATCGTGGAAAAAGCTGCGGCTCTCGGCCTGATGCAGGGCAGTCAAGGGAAATTCAACCCTCAGCAGGGCATTACCCATGAAGAGATGGCGACGATCGTTTCTCGCGTGGCCAAGCAATACGGTTGGCAAAAAACGTACCCCGGGGCTGCCGTTTCGATTTCCCCGAACACAGTCAGCACATGGGCGCAAGCTGGAGTCAAAGACCTGCAAGCGCGAAAGTTGTTAGGCGGCACGGCCGACGGAAAGTTTTCCCCCAAGGCTGCTGTCAATCGGGCAGAAGCTGCGGTGATGCTGTACCGTTTGCTGATGACCAAGTAAGAGGTGAATCTGCATGAAACGTAAAGAAAGCCTGCTCGTCAGCCTGGCAATCATCATCCTGTGTGCAGCCGCTTTCGGGCTTTACCAGTACAAGTCAGGTCAAGCGTCCGGACAGCGGCAGCAACCCTCCGCAGCAGCGCCGGCCACGCCCGCACTTCCGGCCGGGACACCTGCCGCGGAACTGATTGTCAGCCGCGACTTTGGCCGCAAAGTGCTGCAGAGCAAGCAGGTTCAGATTGAATCGGGCGAGACAGTCATGGACGTGCTCAAGCGCAGCATCGACGGACTCAAAACCGGTTACGGCGGCGGCTTTGTCGAGTCCATCGGCGGTCTCGGAACGACGTATAACCCTGGCGACAGCAGCAGCAAAAAACAGGACTGGTTTTACTATGTCAATGGTGTGATGGCGGACATCGGCGCGGGAGAATTCCCGGTTCACGATGGAGATCGGATTACGTGGGATTTTCACGACTGGGACTTTTCGGTCAGCTCGCCCGGATTGATCGGCGTATATCCACAGCCGTT
>CAMIVR010000097.1 GCA_946402065.1 uncultured Brevibacillus sp.
CCCCCCCGCCCCCCCCCCCGCGGGGGGGGGGGCTTTAGCCGATGACGGCTATGTTTGTCCTCCTTTTTGAACAGGCTCTGTAAGAGAAAAGTCGGGGCTCCATTTAACAGTTGCGGCTGCGTTCTGAACAACGGTCGGCCAGAGCTTGCCGCCGCAGCCAACACGATATATAACCTACTCTACCACAGAGGAGCGATGAGACATGAAAGCAGATATTGTCGTCGACACCAAAGGCATGGCGTGCCCAATGCCGATCGTCAAAGCAAAAAAAGCGTTGGACAGCCTGGAAGCAGGTCAAGTAATGGAGGTTCTCTCCACGGATAAGGGCTCGCTCAACGATTTTCAGGCATGGGTAAAACAGACAAATAACGAACTCATTTCCCATGAAGAACAGAACGGCGTTTACAAATTTCTCGTAAAAAAGAAGTGACAGAGGCAGTAAGCGAACACGGCTGTTGCGTGTTCGCTTATTTTCCTCATCCCTTGCACGCATAGGCAAAACGATGCTTTCCTGCTGAATGAGGCCGCAACTAGGAGGATTTTTAATGGATATGTATTTGGGCCTGGTGATGGTCGCCATCGGATTGGTCGGTTCCTTTTTTTCCGGATTATTCGGGATTGGCGGCGCAATTATCAACTTCCCGCTGCTGCTGTTCATTCCCTCCCTGCTCGGTGTCGCCCACTTCACAGCGCAAGAAGTCGCATCGATCAGCATGTTTCAGGTGTTTTTCTCATCGCTGTCAGGCATTTTGGCTTACTGGAAGAAAGGAAAAAAAGCGGGCAATCCGCCGTCACTCATCCACAAAGGGCTCGTCCTGTACATGGGCTCAAGCATTCTGCTGGGAAGTCTGCTCGGCGGGCTCGGCTCGAAGTATCTGAGCGCCGGGACGATCAACGTCCTGTACGGTGTGCTGGCAATCGCAGCTGTTGTCCTGATGCTGTTTCCTGCACGCAGAAGCGGCGAAGAGGACTTGGCGGATGTCTCGTTTCGCAAGCCGATAGCCGTATTATCCGCCTTCGCGGTCGGGATCGTCTCCGGTATCGTCGGTGCAGGCGGCGCGTTTGTGCTCATTCCGATCATGCTCACCGTCTTAAAAATTCCTACCCGCGTAACCATTGCCTCTTCCCTTGCCATCGTGTTTATTTCGGCGATTGGTGGCGTATTGGGCAAAATCTCTGCCGGACACATTCTGCTCGTCCCGACCCTGTTTACGGTCATCGGCAGCGTGATTGGCGCACCAGTCGGTTCACGGGTGAGCACGAAAATAGACGTGAAACTGCTTCGCTACGGGCTGATCGCGATCATCAGCTTCACCGCCATCAAAATTTGGGCATCCATTTTCTAGCGCTTGCTTCTTCTGCAACATACCCAGGTGGCAGAACCTTGTGACGGTTACAGCCAATGTTTGCCCTTTGCAGCCGCGTTTATTTGGTAAATGACCTTCATTTGTCCTATACTATACGTATACTGGTATGTGGTAATGTGAAAGGCAGGGATGGCTATGGGTTACAATTACAATGATGACATGAAGAAGCGTTTGAGAAGAATTGAAGGCCAGGTTCGCGGCGTGCTCCGCCTGATGGATGAAGAAAAGCCCTGCAAGGAAGTCGTTGCCCAGCTGTCTGCGGTGCGCAATGCGGCTGACAAGGCCATCGCCCAGATCGTAGCGGAAAATTTGCGGCAGTGTCTGCTGGAAGAGCAAGCCTTGGGCAGAGAAACGGGCAAAATCGTCCAGGAAGCTGTCGAACTGTTGGTCAAAAGCCGGTAAATGACTGAAAACAGAGAGGCTGATCCGATGGAAGGTACAAGCTGGGCAAGTATTGCGATCTATATTCTGATCGCTTGGTTTCTCATTACACGGTTTGCCCCGGTCAGAGGACTCAAGGTCTTGAAAGCGGGCGAGTTCAAGCAAAGCCTGGAACAGTCTCCGGGGATTCTGCTGCTCGATGTGCGGGAACCGCAGGAATATCAAAGCGGATTCATTCCCGGTGCGATCAACGTCCCGCTGTCGCAGCTTCGCCGTCGTGCCAGGGAACTGTCCAAAGACAAAGAAATCTTCCTCTATTGCCAAAGCGGCCTGCGCAGCAAGCAAGCGGCGAAGATCCTCAAACAGCATGGGTTCACACAGCTCGCTCACTTGCATGGCGGCATCCTGAGCTGGACCGGGAAGACGACAGCAAAAACACCTCCGATATCCTGAGAAGGATGTAGGAGGTGTTTATTGCTTTAGCCGTGTTTGAGGTATTCGAGCTTTGGGAGACTTCACGTGATTATTATTTTCGCTCTTTCGCTGCATAACGCGTATGGATCTTGGCTTCCACTCCGGCTTCCTGCGGCTGATACAGGCGAATCCGCTTCAGTTCCGGTGGCAGGTACTCCATCCGGCTGTCAGGGTGATCGAGCGGATTGACGTACGATTTCGAACCGTCCTTGATGTTGTCGGGAACGTCGTACGCCTTGTTGCTTTTGACGACGTCCATCGCCTTGTTGATCGCCTTGTACGCCGAGTTTGACTTGGGCGATTCGCATATGTAGATGACCGCCTCGGCCAGCGGCAGGCGCGCTTCCGGCATGCCGAGAAACTCGACGGCCTGTTTGGCGGCGATCGCAACCTGAAGGGCGTGCGGATTGGCCATGCCGACATCCTCAGCGGAATGGACGACGATTCTCCGGGCGATGTAGAGCGGATCTACGCCTGCGTACAGCAGCCGTGCCAGCCAGTAAACCGCCGCGTCCGTCTGGCTGCCGCGCATGCTCTTGATAAACGCGGAGACGAGGTTGTAAAAATCGCTCGTCGACGTGCTGTTCAGCCGCAGCTCGTACGCTTCCTTGACTTTGTCCAGAGTGATCGTCTTCGTATCCCAGACGGAATAGGCCGCCGTCTCAAGCGCCTGCAGCGCATTGCGGATATCCCCGTTGCTGACGTCGACGAGATAGTCCAGGGCATCGTCGTCGATCGTGACGTGCTCGTCGCCCATCCCCCGTTCGCTGTCAGTCAGTGCAATGCGGACGATTTCCTTCATCTCGTCTGGCGACAGCGGGTGCAGATGATACACGCGGCATCTGGAGACGAGCGGCGGGATGATGTCGTGCATGACGCTCTCGGTGGTGGCCGCAATAAGCGTAATCGTCCCGTCCTCCACGGCAGGCAACAGCGCCATCTGTACGTTGGATTTCATCGCGTGAATCTCGTCGATGAACACAATCGTGCGCTTGCCGTAGTGGCGCAAATCGTTTTTGGCCGTCTCGATCGCGCTGCGCACGTCAGCGATGCCGAGCGAGACAGCATTCAGCTTGACAAAATGGGCTTCGGTCATTTGGCTGATGATATACGCCAGACTTGTCTTGCCCGACGATGGCGGCCCCTGCAGAATCATGCTGGTGACCTTGTCTGTTTCAATCAGCTTGTGCAAAATTTTCCCTTCGCCAATAAAATGCTTTTGCCCAAAGAACTCGGACAAATTCTTTGGGCGCATTCTTTCCGCGAGCGGCTTGTGTTTTTCCGTTTTATTGTAGTCAAACAAGTCCATTGTACTCACCCGTTACTGATAAAATTCAGCCTGGCCGTAGCACAAAGCCAGGCTGCTCTTTGGCACCTGTGGCCTAGCCTTTGCGCGGCTGCCAATGCAACAAATCGCGAATGACGACACTGGCGAGAATCAATCCGGCTACTGACGGGACAAAGGCGTTGCTGGCCGGGGGTTGACGAACCTTGCGAATCGGCGAATTCGGATCGGAGACGATCTCCTCCCGCACCGTTTCGCGGATTTCCACCGGGATTTCCTTCGAATACACGACCTTGACGCCTTTGTAGATCCGTTCTTTGCGCAGCTCGCGACGGATGACCTTGGCGATCGGATCGTAGCTTGTCTGCGAGATGTCCGCTACCTCGAAGCGCGTCGGATCCATCTTGTTCGCCGCCCCCATGCTGGAGATGATCGGGATGCTGCGCCGTTTGGCTTCGAGAATCAGATGAATTTTAGCGGACACAGTGTCCATCGCATCGACGATGTAGTCGAGCTTGTGGGCGAACAGCGCAGGGGCTGTTTCTTCATTGTAAAACATCTGCATGGTGAC
Source organism: uncultured Brevibacillus sp. (assembly GCA_946402065.1). GTDB lineage: Bacteria > Bacillota > Bacilli > Brevibacillales > Brevibacillaceae > Brevibacillus_D. Next base: position 4,079 of record CAMIVR010000097.1, read on the forward strand.
GACTTCGCATTCCGGGTTGATCAGCGCCACCCGTTCCTTCATCAGCTCGGTTTTTTGCTGGCCGATCGTCTGCAGGTTGGCGTGAATCTGCCGGTTGATATTGGTGATGTCGACGACGTCCTTATCGATTAAAATCAGCTTGCCGATACCGGTCCGCGCCAACGCCTCGACTGTAAACGAGCCGACGCCGCCGATGCCCAGGACAGCCACGGTGCTTTTTTTGCATATGTCCAGCCCTTCTGGCCCAAACGCCAATTCACAGCGGGAAAATTGATGTAGCATCACGAAACAACCTTTCGCTATTTATTCAAGCATGTTTCGAAAAGTCTGGAAACAGGCTCCTTACGAACGTACACATATTCCATCGGAAAAGTAGGGAATGCAATGCGGAGAAAAAGCCCCATTATGCCGTGAACACAATTCATGCATACCTATGCATAAACCGCTACCGATACCAACGTTTTGAACCTGCTCACTGGCAGGTGGGTGTTCCGCCCATTCGGCTCAGACGTCCACTCAATGGAGGCATGCCTTTTCGAATGCGGACAAAAACTCCCGATAAAAAAGTTGTGGCTCAAAACGATTGGCAAGCACGTACATCGCAGGGCTGTTTCCCGTTCGTCCGTTCCTCGTTTGCAGCGGTTTTACCCGCCATTTTCATGCAAAAATCCGTTTGCCATGTATCGTACCAGAGATCAGGTGCCGATGCAAGTTGGCCTTTTACGCCTCGACTTCTTCCTTCACCGCTGTGGAAGCGATGTGCAGCTGCTTCAATTGATCGCTGTCCACTTGACTTGGCGCTTCGACCATCAGATCGCTCGCGCTGGCTGTTTTCGGGAAGGCGATGACCTCGCGCAGGTTCGTACTGCCGGAGAGCAGCATGATCAAGCGGTCAAGACCGAGGGCAATCCCTCCGTGCGGTGGCGTTCCGTATTCAAAGGCGTCGAGCAGATAGCCGAATTTCTCCCGCACTTGCTCGGGCGTGTGGCCGAGCAGCTTGAACATTTGCTCCTGTACGTCGCGTTTGTAGATCCGCATCGAGCCGCCGCCCAGCTCATAGCCGTTCAAGACCATGTCGTACGCTTGCGCCCGCATCGCTCCCGGATTCGTTTCAAACAGGTGCAGGTCCTCGTCTTTCGGACGGGTGAACGGATGATGCAGCGCTACATAACGGCCTGCTTCCTCATCCCACTCGACCAGCGGGAAGTCGACGACCCAGAGGAAGGCAAACTTGCTCTGATCGATCAGGCCCAATTCCGCGCCGAGCTTGGAACGAAGCGCACCGAGTGCGTCAGCGACCACTTTTGGCTTGTCGGCGACGAACAGCAGCAGGTCGCCTTCGCTCGCTTCCAGGCGCTGTTTCAAAATCGTGATCTCTTCTTCGCTGAAGAATTTGGCGATCGGTCCTTTGATTTCGCCTTCTTTGAAGCCCATCCAGGCCAGGCCCTTGGCTCCGTAGCGGGACACGAACTTGGTCAGATCGTCCGCTTCTTTGCGCGAGTAGTGGCCGCAGCCTTTGGCGTTGATCGCTTTTACCTGGCCGCCGGCGGCAATCGCTCCGGCAAATACTTTGAATTCGCTGTTCTTCACCAGATCGGACACATCGACCAGCTCCATGCCGAAGCGCACGTCCGGTTTGTCTGAGCCATAGCGGTCCATCGCCTCGGCATAGGTCAGGCGCGGGAACGGCGTCGGAACGTCCACTCCGATCGTTTGCTTGAACACGTGAGCGACCATCTCTTCCATCATCGGCAAGAGCTGCTCCATCGGCAAAAACGACGTCTCGATATCCACCTGGGTAAATTCCGGCTGACGGTCTGCGCGCAAGTCTTCATCGCGGAAGCAGCGGGCGATTTGGTAGTAGCGCTCCATACCGGAAACCATCAGCAGCTGCTTGAAGAGCTGCGGCGACTGCGGCAGGGCGTAGAACTCGCCTGGATGCACGCGGGACGGCACGAGGTAATCACGCGCTCCCTCTGGCGTACTCTTCGTCAGGATCGGCGTCTCTACGTCCAGGAAGCCCTGATTGTCCAGGTAGTCGCGGAACGCTTTGGTCGCTTTGCTGCGCAGGAAAAACGTCTTCTGCATCTCCGGACGGCGCAAGTCGAGATAGCGGTATTTCAAGCGCACTTGCTCGTCGACTTCCAGGTCGTCTTCGATTTGGAACGGCGGTGTCTTGGCGTCGTTGAGAATGGTGATTTCATTGACATGGACTTCGATTTCGCCCGTTTTCAGCTTGGGGTTGACCGCTTCCGGATCGCGCGCCACGACTTTGCCGCTGACGGACAGCACGTATTCGCTGCGCACCTTGTCCGCTTTTTCCCACGCTTCTTTGGCGTATTCCGGATTGAATACGACCTGCACGATGCCGCTTCTGTCACGCAGATCGACGAAAATGACGCCGCCGAGGTCACGGCGTTTTTGCACCCAACCGTTCAGGGTCACTTCCTGACCGATCTCTGCCTTGCTCACATCGCCGCAAAAACTTGTACGATAAACTGATTTCATCACTGTTTCCTCCACTTGATTTCTATAGGTATTTTTCGGGTTTCCTGTTGATTGCACACCGTCGCGGTAACGGACGATTCGCGCCTTACTTTTTCAAAGCCTGCAGCAGCTCGCCCGCCTTCAGCTCGCGCTGCTCGCCGCTGGCCATTTCCTTGAGCACGACCGTGCCATTGACCAGTTCGGTTTCGCCAATGATCGCCGTGTATCTGGCTTCATTGCGGTCTGCCGCCTTCAACTGGGCTTTCATTTTGCGGTTCAGGTAGTCCATCTCCGCGATCACCCCGCCCTGGCGCAGCTGGTCGAGCAAGCGGAAGGCGACGCCCTTGGCTGCTTCTGACTGCACGACGATGTAGCAGTCGATGCCCCGCTCGATCGGCAGCTCCACGCCTTGCTTCTCCAAGGCGAGCAGCAAGCGCTCAATGCTTAGCGCAAAGCCGATCCCCGGCATGTCGTCACCGCCCAAATCAGCGACCAGACCGTTGTAGCGTCCACCGCCGCACAGCGTCTCCACGGCGCCGATTTCGGCCATTTTGATCTCGAAAGCGGTTTGCGTGTAGTAGTCGAGTCCTCTGACCATGCGCGGATTTACCGTGAACGGAATGCCGATCGCCGAGAGGTAATCCTGAACCGCCTGGAAATGCGCCGCTGACTCTTCGCTCAAATATTCGAGAATGGATGGGGCATCCTTGGTCAGGATGCGGTCCTTTTCCACTTTGCAATCGAGCACGCGCAGCGGGTTGCGGTCCATCCGCGACTGACAATCCGGGCACAACTCCGTGCGGATGTTTTCCAAAAACGCGAGCAGGTGCGTCCGATGGCGGGCGCGATCCTCCAGCGTACCGACGCTGTTCAGCTCGACGCTCAAGCCCTTCAGCCCGAGCTCTTCGTACAGGCGGATGGCGACGGCAATCACTTCGGCGTCAATCGCCGGATCGCTGGAACCGATCGCTTCCACGCCAAATTGGGTAAATTGGCGGTAACGGCCTGCCTGCGGCCGCTCGTGCCGGAACATCGGACCGATGTAATACTGCTTCACTGGCTGGTTGGGCGCTCCGTACAGCTTGTTCTCGACGTAGGAGCGAACCACTCCTGCCGTCCCCTCCGGGCGCAGCGCCAGTCCGCCGCCATCCCGACGGGGCTTTTCCTCGCCAAACCAATCGACGGCGTACATTTCTTTCTGCACGACATCCGTCGTCTCGCCGACACCGCGTACAAACAGCTCTGTATGCTCAAAGAGCGGTGTGCGAATCTCTGCGTAGTTGTAGCGGCGGCAGAGATCGCGCGCTTTTGCTTCAATATAGTGCCAGAGCTCTACCGTACCTGGTACGATGTCCTGCGTCCCGCGCGGAATTTGAATCTTGGCCATGTCTTTTTCCTCCTTAGAAAACGAAGCTTCGCTGCGTTAATGCCGACTGGAACGGTCATCCGTTCATGGCGACGATACAACGCCAAAAATTAAAAAAACTCGTCTCCGACATGAGTAAATCGTCATGTCAGGGACGAGATGTTTTTCATAAAACTCCCGTGGTGCCACCCAGATTGGATACAAAAATGATCCCGCTTTCGCATCGTTAACGCCGATGGTACGCCGCATCGTTACTGATCAACGCTCCACCAAACGGCTTGGGGGCCATTTGCCGGCGTTTACGTTCACGCGAGTCTTCAGGGAGGTCATTCGCCAAGTCGTAATAGAGAAGTGTTCTCAGCCGCGCCACTTCATCTCTGACTATTCGTAGCCTGGTTACTTGGTCCCGTCATCAGATCGTGCATATGGAAAACTTAAGGTGAATCATAACAAATTCAAGCGGGGAAAGTCAATGGCCCCCTCATTTTTTTTCAAATAGACATCGCTGTCCCGAAGTACACATCATCCAACGCTTTTATTTTTGCGTCGACCAGCTGCTTATACGTGTCGTTGTACGTCTTCGGGTCTTTCGGATTGGGAAAGCGCGTCAGCCGGTCGCTTTCGGGTGCGATCAGCTTGGATACCGCTCCGCAGCCCAACCCGAGAATCGTCTGCACTTCTTCCATGATCATGATGTTGTAGATGCTCTCTTGTCCCGCCAGCGAGTAGCCGACGTTTTCCAGATTGCCGAGAATGTTTTTTTGCCGGTACAGATAGTAGGGCGTGTACCCTTTCGCCTTGGTCCATTCAGTCGCCATCTGCATCATCTGGCGAATCTCGTCGCGGCTGGCTACTCTGTAGCGGTCCCGGTTCCGGGTCATTTCCGATGCCCGTTTGAACGAAAGCGTGTGTACGGTGAGCGAGGTCGGCATCAGCCTGGCGACCTCGGCGAGACTGTGTTCCCATTCGGCTACGCCTTCGTTGGGCAGCCCGATAATCAGGTCCATGTTGATGTTGGTCAAGCCCATTTGCATCGCCAGCCGGTATTTCTCAATCGTCTCTTCCACGGTATGATGGCGGCCGATCGCAACAAGCGTCTCCTGGGTAAACGACTGCGGATTGATGCTGATCCGGTCGACCTTCCACTTTTTCATCACTTCCAGCTTTTCCGGCGTGATCGTGTCGGGCCTGCCTGCTTCCACCGTCATCTCTCTCACCTTGTCCATGTGCGGAAATGACTCGTGCAAGGTGACAAACAGTGCATCGAGATCCTCAGCCGTAATGCTGGTCGGCGTCCCCCCGCCGAAGTAGATGGAGGTAATCCGCAGATCGTTCCTGGTCAGCCACTTGCCGAGCTCGCGAATCTCGTAATGCAGCCCCTCCAAAAAAGGATTGACCGAGGCCGTGTGACTTTTTATCGCATAAGCGGGAAACGTACAGTAGGCACACTTCGTCGGACAAAAGGGGATGCCAATATAGACAGACAGCTCCCGGTCAATTTGATAGAGATCAGGTACGACCTCTAGCTGCTTGTCTACGATCTGCTGCAATAGCTCCAGCTTGTAGGGGCGGACCATGTAATCGTCGCGCAGCAGGCGGTGTGCGTCTGCCTGTGACGCTCCCGTGGACAACAGCTTGTGCAGCAGCTTGGTCGGGCGAATCCCGGTCAGGATGCCCCAGCCCTGCTCGATTCCGGTGAGCCTCTCCAGCAGTGTCAGCAGCGTGTAGCTGATCGCTTGCTTCGCCGTTTTGTTTCGGCTCTTTCCGTCCTGCGCCGGGTATGGCCGTTCGTACGCATATTCATCACGCCGTCCGTCGATGTACAGGACACCGCAGGCGCGAGCACTTGTATCGGTGTGCTCGACCGTCAGCTCGATACGCAATGCACCATCGTCGTCATTACGCCATTCGGCGACGTAAGCTGTCTTTGGATCTTCATAAAAAAGAGCGAGAATAAAACCAATCTCCCGCTCAAACGCGTGTCCGTTCATTTTTATCTGAATCATGCATTCACCTGCTTTTTACGTCTCTCTCCATCTTACCGAACGTGAAAAGCACGGTCAATGAGAGAAGCTGTCAGGAAAACCGGCTATTTTTTGCCACGCTTCAGCTTTTGCACCTCGCGCAGGCTGAGGCCGAACTCCTGCGACAGCTCAACATCGTTCAACACCGCTTCCTTTTCCAAAAAATCATGAAAATCGACGGAAAACAGACGCCGATTCGACTCGTGGGCAAACGTTTCTTTATTGGCTTGCCGCATGGCACCCACTCCTTTTTCCTTTAATGTCTCCACTCCCGGCAAAAAGAATGAGGTTTTCTGTCATTCTTTGCAGGAAAATGCAGGATATTTGCAGAAGGTATTCCTTTATCGAATACATAGCAGAAAGGATGTACAAAGTGCTTAAACGGTTTAAGGTCATCGCAACAGGCCTTTTGATCACGACACTACTCTCCTTGCCTTTTAGTGCACTGGCAGTCAATCGCTCTGTACAAGTTGCCGTTGATACACTAAATGTGCGATCGGGGCCCGGCTTAACAGAGACCATCCTCGCTACCGTCTCGTCCAAAACCGTCCTGCCTGTTTTGGCAGAAAAAGATAATTGGCTGCAAGTCCGGCTGCCCACCGGACAGACCGGATGGCTGGCGAACTGGCTCGTAACACCGGTCGCCGCGGCTGCCCAAGCCAAGCAAGTTACGACACAAAATACGGGCGTCAACATCCGCTCCGGTCCCAGCACGACGTTTCCTTCGATCGGCAGCATCCAGCCGGGCGCCATCTACCCTTTGCTGAAAAAGAGCGGTGAGTGGGTGCAAATCCAGCTGCCCAACCAGCAGACAGGCTGGGTTGCCGGCTGGCTGGTGACAGAAACATCCGGCAGTACGCCGAACAGTTCATCCGGAACCGCGAACTCGACGCCGAATCAGACAGGCACCCCGTCTGCCCCGCCGGCTGGCGGATCCGCCACGTCCCATCCGACGCCGCCCGCGCAAACAGGCGGCAGCAGCGTCCCGATCGGCAAGACGATCAAGCTGGCTACGGCGCAAAACGCCTATATGTCACCCGATGCCAATCAGCAGCCCATCGGCCAGTTGAGCGCTGGCGATGTCATTCCCTACAACGGCGAGGCGAACGGCTGGCTGCAGATCAGCTACAACGGAACGCTGGCCTGGATTCAGGCAAACCCGAATAACCAGATCGTCCAAGCTCCCAAGCCAACGCCGCCTGCAAATGGCACCAGCCCGGTGACGCCACAGCCGGATGCTGGCGGAGGGCCGAGTTCTGCCACGCTCGGCACGATTACGGTTACGTCGCCCAGCATCAATTTGCGCAGCCAGCCGAGTACAGAAAGCGATATCATCAGCGGGTTGACCGTCGGCACGAGCCTGGCGGTCCTGTCCAGCCAAAACGACTGGTATCAGGTGCGAACCCCTAACGGGCAAGTGGGATGGGTCGCCAATTGGCTGGTCAGCAGGCCGGATCAGACCGTCGCGAAGAAAGCCACGATTACCGTCCTCAACCCTGACACCAACGTCCGCACCGGGCCGGATACGAAGTACGACATCGTCGGCCGCGTTCAGGCCGGGGAAACGTATGAAATCGTCACGCAAAGCGGGGACTGGTTCCAGATCAAGCTGGCTAACGGTCAAACCGGCTACATCGCCGGCTGGCTCGTCAGTGCTGACGGAACATCCAATGTAGTGAAAGGCAATGAGCTGGTCAACAAGGTCATCGTCGTCGATCCAGGACATGGCGGCAACGACAACGGCGCAACCGGCTCAAGCTACGCCACATTGGAAAAGAATATCAATCTCGATGTAGCGCTGCTGCTCCGCAACAAGCTGGAAGCTGCCGGCGCCAAAGTGATCATGACCCGCAGCGACGACCGTACGCTGACATTGCAGGGCCGCGTCGATGTAGCTGTGCAGAACAACGCAGACGTATTTGTCAGTATTCACCACAATACGCATCCCAATACAGCTACCAACGGTACGATTGTCTTCTACTACAACGAAGGCAACTCCAGCAAGCTGGCATCCCTGGTCGAAACGGAAGTCGTCGCAGCGACCAAGTACAACAATATGCAATCCCGCTTCGGCAATTACTACGTCCTGCGGGAAAACCCCGTCGTCTCGATATTGGCCGAGATTGGCTTTATCTCCAATCCGAATGAAGAGCTGATGGTCCGCTCTCCAAAACAGCAGGACTTGGCTGCCGAAGGAATTTACAAAGGGCTGCTGCGCTACTTCGCCAATCAATAAGCCCGACCTCGCACGAGATGAAAGAACACTTGGCTACACCTCTTTTTTGGCGTAGCCAAGTGCCCGTATGTCGAACGGTTGGAAAAACTACACTTATTGCCCAACCCAATAGCGAAAGCCGTAGTTTTTCTAAAAACCCGGGAGTTATTCCCCCGCTTTTCCGTGACGATATTGGAAAAACAGCCCCGCTCAACCTTTACGACGAGGAGTGACCGAATATGAGTCAAACTGAAGGCTTTCGCCAACTGATTACTGCGGAAGAAGAACTGAATGCGTTGTTCGGACCTCCGAGCGCGATGGTCACACGCAAAGTGATTCCGTACATCGACCATCATTGTCGTTCGTTTATCGCCCAGTCGCCTTTCCTCGTAATCGCGACGGCAGATGACAAGGGCTTGAGCGATGCGTCACCGCGAGGCGATGCCCCCGGCTTTGTCATGGTCAAAGACGAGAAGCACCTGGTCATCCCGGAGCGTCCCGGCAACAAACGGATGGATTCGATGCGCAACATCCTCTCCAACGGGCATATCGGACTGCTCTTTCTCATTCCCGGCCTGGAGGAAACCTTGCGGATCAATGGCAAAGCTTGCTTGATTCGCGATGAGGACGTGCTCGCCCAGCTGGCCGTCAACGGGAAAGTCCCGGTCATCGGTATTGGCGTGGAAGTAACCGAGTGCTTCGTCCACTGTGCAAAAGCGTTCAAACGCTCCGGACTGTGGTCGCCAGACAGTTGGCCGGCAAAAGATCGCTTGCCCTCTCCCGCACAGATGCTGGCCGACCACGTCAAAGACATGTCGGTCGAAGAAGTGGAAGCGTCCCTGCGCGAGAGCTATAGCAAACGGCTTTATTGAATCATTGGAACCTGCACATTTTCCGTTGGCGAGGCAGACACCTCGCCGCTTTTTTTCGTCCCGGCAGCGATTCCGCCGAGGACGAACAGCATCCCTGCCCCATGCGTCAGCTCTCGACAATCAACGTCACTGGACCGTGATTTAGCAGGGTGACGTCCATCATGGCGCCGAAGATGCCCGTCTCGACCACCAGGCCTTTGTCCCGCAACCGTTGATTCAGCAATTCATACAGCGGTTCGGCCTGTTCGGGCCGCGCGGCTGCCATAAAATTCGGGCGGCGTCCTTTGCGGCAATCGCCGTACAGGGTAAATTGCGAGATGGACAAAATCTGCCCGCCCGTTTCCAGTACAGAATGGTTCATCTTTCCGTCGGCATCTTCAAAAATACGCAGGTTGGCAATTTTTTCGGCAACGAATTCAACAGCCGCTTCGTCATCACTCTGGGTAATGCCGACGAGCAGGACGAGTCCGTGCCCGATGCTGCCTACTGTTTTCCCCTCTACTTGCACGCTTGCTTGCTTGGCGCGTTGTACGACGACACGCATAAACTAACACTCCTCATCTATGATTCCTGTCTACCTAAAAAAGCAGCACCCGTCAACCAGGCACTGCCGACCTTATTACGTGTGCAATATCCGCCGCACAGAGTAAATGTCCTTGATTCGCTTGATCCGTTCGACCACCTTGTGCAAATGCTCCACATTGCTGATGGAAATCGTCATGTGAATGGTGGCGACGCGATTTTTATCCGCTTTGCCGCTCACGGCGGAAATGTTCGTCTTCGTTTCGCTGACGATTTGCAAGACATCGTTGAGCAATCCATGCCGATCGTGCCCGGTAATCTCGATATCGACACTGTAATTATGCGTCAGAATACTCTCCCACTCGACGGCAATGAGCCGCTCCGTATGGTCTTCCATCAGGATGTTGGGACAGTTGGCCCGGTGCACGGAGACCCCTCTGCCCCGCGTCACGAAACCGATGATCTTGTCGCCGGGCACGGGCGTACAGCAGCGGGACAAGCGCACGAGCAAATTGTCCACGCCTTTTACCTTAACGCCTGATTCGCTGCGCGATGGCTGCTGCGGCGGGGCCGGCTTAAACTCGGGAACAGTCTGTTCCTCGCGCTCGCGGCGCAATTTGTCAGTCAATCGGGTAACGACCTGCGACGCAGTCAGGCCGCCGTAGCCGACTGCGGAAAACATGTCTTCCCCGCCGTTAAAATTGAATTTGCTCGCGGCTTCCTGAATGTTTTCCTCGGTCATGACCTCTTTGACATCAAAGCCGCGCGACTTGATCTCCATTTCGACCATTTGCTGGCCTTTGGCAACGTTCTCCTCGCGCTTCTCTTTTTTAAACCACTGCTTGATCTTGTTGCGCGCTTGTGCTGACTTGGCGATCTTCAGCCAATCCTGACTAGGCCCATAGGAATGCTTGGAGGTCAGCACCTCGACGATGTCCCCTGTGCGCAAAGCAAAATCGAGCGGGACAATCTTGCCGTTCACTTTTGCCCCGATACATCGGTTCCCTACCGCTGAGTGAATACGGTAAGCGAAGTCCAGCGGCACGGAGCCTTTCGGCAGCTCGACGACATCGCCCTTTGGCGTAAAGACGAATACCATGTCCGAAAACAGGTCCTGTTTCAGCGATTCCATAAATTCCTGGGCGTTAGGCGTTTCCTCTTGCCCGCCCTGGATAATCTCGCGCAGGTTCCCGAGCTTTTCTTCAAACGAGCCTTGCACGACGCTCTTGCCTTCTTTGTACGCCCAGTGTGCCGCGATCCCCATCTCAGCCGTCCGGTGCATGTCCCACGTCCGGATCTGCACTTCCAGCGGCTCGCCTTTTGGGCCGATGACCGTCGTGTGCAGCGACTGGTACATGTTCGCTTTCGGCATCGCGATATAGTCTTTAAACCGGCCGGGCATTGGCTTCCACAGCGTATGGACAATCCCCAGAACGGCATAGCAGTCGCGGATGTCCTGGACGATGATCCGCAGTGCAAGCAGGTCGTAAATTTCATTAAACTGCTTGTTTTGTGTCATCATCTTTTTATAGATGCTGTAGATATGTTTGGGCCGGCCGGAAATTTCCGCCTCGATGTGCAGCTCTTTCAGCTTTTCCTGGATGCTCTCCTCTGCCTCTTTCAAATAGGCCTCGCGTTCAGCCCGCTTCTTCTGCATCAGGTTCACGATGCGGTAATACTGCTGCGGATTGAGGTAGCGCAGGGCGGTGTCCTCCAGCTCCCATTTGACCGAGGCAATCCCCAGCCGATGGGCGAGCGGAGCGAAAATCTCCAGTGTCTCGTCGGAAATCTCCCGCTGCTTCGTCTCAGACATATGCTTCAGCGTCCGCATATTGTGCAGTCTGTCAGCCAGCTTGATCAAAATCACGCGGATGTCCTGTGCCATAGCCACGAGCATCTTGCGGTGATTTTCAGCCAACTGCTCTTCTTTTGACTTGTACTTGATTTTCTCCAGCTTGGTCACGCCGTCGACCAGGAGCGCGACTTCATTGCCAAACTCCTGGCGCAGCATCTCCAGCGTTATTTCTGTATCTTCGACAACATCGTGCAATAAACCAGCCGCTACGGTCACCGCATCCATCTGCAACCCAACGAGAATATTGGAAACCGCGATCGGATGCATGATGTATGGAACGCCCGACTTCCGAACTTGCCCCTCATGCGCTTTATTGGCCAACTCGTACGCACGGCGAATAAGATCGACATCGGCTTTCGACAAATAGCTACTCGCTTTCTTGATTACTTCTTCAATGCCACTTATCATAGTTCCCTTCCTTATCCTCTCACTGAATAAAACGGTCGTGACCGTTTTATTGCTGACCGCAAGCAGTCACATCCTGTTCTTTGCGCATGTCGAATCGTGTGATTCGACATCCATCGCTTTCTTTCTCGTTGACGAATCGAATTCAATCCGTTTAAGGTGTTTCCCATTATTATCTGGCATGGAGGAACCGTTGTAAAGGCTAATCTATTGAATTTCTTATGACGGCAAGGCGCAAAGCTTTTTGGGACAGACAACTATGGGCATTTTGCAAGGTCGAATGGAGAGAAAGCGCCAATTCACTTATTTTTACTTATTAAATACTTAGTATAACGTGAAGAATACTGATTATTCACTATGAAAGAGAAAAACAGGGAAAAATGCCATTCGATTCGGAGCTGAACGACCTGAATGTACCAGGAAGCTGGCGTTATCTATGGTAAATATATCAAGGACCTCCCTTGTTGCGGGAGGTCCCTTTCGCCAGACAACTCGTTATTCTAATACGTTACCAGTGACTTTACAGGTATGTCACCCAGTTGCTTGCGGCCGTCCAGATATGACAGCTCAATAAAAAACGTCGCTCCGACGACTTCTCCGCCAAGCTGCTTGATCAGATTGATCGTCGTCGCAATCGTACCTCCCGTCGCCAGCAGGTCATCGGCGATCAGTACACGCTGGCCCGGCGTAATCGCATCGACATGGACAGCGAGCGCGTCCTTGCCGTACTCCAGATTGTATTCCGCCTTGATCGAATCGTACGGCAGCTTGCCGGACTTGCGGATCGGCACGAAGCCCACGCCCATCGCACTCGCAAGCGGAGCTCCGACGACGAAGCCGCGCGCTTCCGGCCCGGCAACGACATCGACATCCAGCGTTTCGGCAAAGTCTCGCAGCTGCTCGATCGCCGCTTTGTACGCCGGACCATCCTTTAACAAGGTGGTGATGTCTTTAAAGCGAATGCCGGGCTGCGGATAATCCGGGATTACCCGAATGTACTGTTTAAAATCCATCTTCCTTCTCCTCCAGTGATGAGTGTGGCTCGACCCATCGGTTCAAATAAGTGCGCAATGTATCGTGAGAGGACAAAAGCAGCTCGGTAGCCAGCTCCGCCTCCTCCATCCAGTTCGTATAAAGCCGCGAGTTGTCCAATGCGTTTTTTGGCGGATTGGGCACTATCTCAAAGTATGTGTCAAATTCGTGTAAAAAACCCAGCTCGCAGAACACCGCGAGCATTCTTGCCAGCACATCAACGCGAAGCTGCTGTTTTTTGGCCAACGCCTGCACGTGCTGTTTTTGCAATGTTGGAAATTGCCGCAGCATCGCGTATAATTGCTTGAATTGCTCGCGCGACGGAAAGTTCATGGAATCAAATCCGAGCTGGCCGTCTCCGAACAGACAGTAGATTCGTTCAATTTGCGGCAATCGCGTCAACACCTGTGCAAGTGCCGCCTTGCTTTTGGGCAAATCGTACAGGACCACGACTTTGCTCGCTTCGTACGGAGCCATATCATCATCAGCCCCATCAGCCTGCGCACAATACAGGGCAAATCCCGGCACAGTTCGCCGATCTGCTCCGGCGGTGCCACTGCTCGCTTCGCCTGCTGCGGGTTCCGCCGTCGCCGCGGCAGCCGCCGTTTCACTTGCTGCAGACAGCTCTTTCAACAAGGCGTAATTGTCCCGCTCGAATGTGACGGTAAGCACGGCCGAGTCCGTTTGCAACGACTGCCATTTGCGCAGCTTTTCCTTGCTGCCGCGCCAGTCAAACACCTGGCGATGCGGGATGGCCAGATCGCGTATGGTAAGCTGCGGCTTGCGCCTGCCGTTCCACTCGTTGACGGACAGCTCGCCGACGACGTTCAGCCGCGCATTCGTCGTCATCTGGTCGGTTACGTGGGCCAGCTTGAAGCCGATCGCATCGATGCTCTTGCCATTGCCAACCAATGCGCATTTGAGGTGCGCGTCATCTCTGCCGATTTTGCGCAAGTCGCTCGTCTGGACATCCGTCAAAAGCAGCAGCGGGGTAGGATTTCCCATGCCGAACGGGGCCAGTGCCTCCAGCTCCGTCACTTCGTCCAGCCCGAATGAATCGAGCTCTACCTGCACATCGACTTTCGTTATCGGTGTAAAGTCCTCTGCGGACAGGCAGGCCCGGGCTACTTCCTGCAGTTTGTCGCGGAAAAGCGGCAGATTGTCTACCGGCAAGGTCATCCCCGCAGCCATCGTATGGCCGCCATAGTGAGGCAGCAGCTCTTTGCAGGCAGTCAGGGCCTGATACATGTCAAACCCCGCAATGCTGCGTGCCGATCCCTTCGCCGTGCCTTTTTCCGGATCGATCCCGAGTACGATTGTCGGCCGATAAAACTGTTCGACGATCCGCGAAGCAACGATCCCGACAACCCCGACATTCCAGCCTTCCTTCGCCAGGACGAGAACGGCATTGGACTCTGGCGGGTAGTCCGCCAGAACCATCGCGACCGCTTCCTCCGTCATCTGCTGAACCAGTTCCTGCCGCTCGGTATTGAGCGCATCAAGCTGCTTGGCGTACGTGTTCGCTTCGTCTGCGTCTGTCACTGTCAATAGCTTGACTGCCGCTTCGGCCGTCTCCAGTCGGCCGCCGGCGTTAATGCGCGGACCGATGGCAAAGCCGACGTGCCCGGCGCTAAGCTCCGTTTCTTCCAGCCCGCATACACGCAGCAATGCCTGCAATCCGACGTTGCGCGTATGATTCAGCCGGGCGAGTCCGAGGCTGGCGATCACCCGATTTTCGTCCACGAGTGGCACGAGATCGGCAATCGTTCCGATCGCCGCCAGGTCAAGCAGATGAAGCGGGGGTTCGCCCAACAGCGCATGTGCCAGCTTGAAGGCGACGCCAACGCCGGCGAGCATCTCGAACGGATAGGGACAGCCCGGTTTTTTCGGGTTAATCACGGCAAACGCCTGTGGAATGACCTCAGGCGGCTCGTGGTGGTCGGTGACGATGATATCCAGACCGAGACTCTGTCCGTACGCCACCTGTTCAACTGCACTAATTCCTGTATCAACGGTGATTACCAATTTGCACCCGGTACTATGTATGTAACGCAATGCCTCATTGTTTAATCCGTAGCCCTCTTTGAAGCGGTTGGGGATGTAATAGTCAAACGTCGCGCCCATTTCCCGCATCAGGTGGACCATCAAGCTGGTCGAGCTCACGCCGTCCGCATCGTAGTCGCCGTAGATGCAGATCGGTTCCTGACGTTCAATCGCCTGCTTGATCCGGGCTACACTTTTTTCCATTCCATCCAGCAAAAAGGGAGAATGAAACTGATCGACACTGACATGTAAAAAATGCTTGGCACGCTCTGGCGTATCAATTCCGCGAATGACGAGCAGTCTCGCTAATAGCGGAGAGATGCCGCACTCCACGGCAAGCTTGTCGCTGATCGCTTCGTCATACACAGCCAATTGCCAACGCGTTCTCGCTTTTAGCATCTAGGCCGCCCTCCAATCCCCATTCATTATAGTAGAAAATGAGGCTGTCGCCAAGTACGGTCTGGAGGACCGGGAATGGCGTCACATGTCCGATCTGGGCTGTTCCGCCGCTGCCCCTTGATGAGGTGATGCCGGGTCGTCGTATGGATTAATGTGAATGAATACGTCCCGCACTTGCGGAAACTGCTGCATGAGCGATTGCTTCACCCGCTTGCCGATCCTGTGCCCCTCTTCGACCGTTATCCGGGGATCGACGCCGACTTTTACGTCGACGATCTGATAATGTCCCGTCTCCCTGGCGCGCAGCTGATCGATCCGCATGACCCCCGGAACCTGCTCGATATGCTCGCGCAACGCTACTGTCTGCTCTTCGTGCAGGACGTGATCCAGCGTGCTGTGAATGGATTCCATCAGGAGCTGATAGCTCATTTTCAGCACGAGCAGAGAAACAAATATCCCGGCGAGCGGATCGAGGTAGACCATCCAGGAAATATTCAGCATTTCCCCGAGGATCGCCCCGCCGATGCCGACGAGCGCGGCAAACGAGGAGTACACGTCAGAGCGGTGTTCCCACGCATTGGCAATCAACGATTGGCTGTTTAGTTTTTTCCCCAGATTGTATTTGTAGCGAAACATCGCCTCTTTGACGACCATCGAGCCGATCGCTGCCCAGATGGCGATGAATTCGGGGGCTACGATCGGGTTAAACAGCGACTTGATTGAGGCATAGCCGACCTCCAGTCCGACAAATACCAGCAAGACGGAGACGATAATCGAGGATACAGACTCTGCTTTCCCGTGTCCGTACGGATGGTCCTCATCCGGAGGCCGCTCTGCAGCCCGCAAGCCGATCAAGACCGCTACGGAACCGACGACATCGGATGCAGAGTGAGCTGCATCGGCAATCAGCGCACGGGAATTGGCCAACAGGCCGATGATCAGTTTGACTACCGCCAGCAGAAGATTCCCCACGATTCCAACCCATGCTCCGACCTGCGCCTTGGCCAATCGGTCATCCATCACCACCACTCCTTTGCCTTACATTTTGTTCCTTTAAAGAGAGCAAAACCGCGGGCTATACCCGCGGCCATACTGTATTATTATCCCTCGTTGGGAGCTGATGAATACTTTTGTTTTGCCATTTCCCGCTTTTTCAGCGTCACCCACACCTGGGCACCGATGAAAATGGACGAATACGTACCACTGACGAGACCGAAAATCAAGGCCAGCGAGAAGTTGCGAATCCCTTCACTGCCCAAGATCGCGATCGCCAAAGCAGTAATAAATACGGTCGCTACCGTAAAGACCGAGCGGCGCATCGTCTGCCAAAGGCTGACGTTGACCATGTGTTCGAGATCGTCGATCGTTTTGACCTTCATCAGCTTCATGTTTTCGCGAATCCGGTCAAAAATTACGATCGTGTCATTGATCGAATAACCGACGATCGTCAAAATTGCGGCGATAAACGTCAAATCCACTTCAATCCTGAACACAGAGAACAGTGCGATCGGGATGAACGCGTCGTGGATGAGAGCGATGATACACGCGACGCCGAACAGGAACTGGAAGCGAATCGCGATGTAAATGATGATTCCGATCGAGGCGATCCCCAATGCGACAAACGCTTTCCAGGCCATTTCCCGGGCAATCGACGGGTCGACCGAGGATTCCTGCTTGCTTACTTGCTTGCCGTATTTTTCAGCTAGCGCCTTTTCGACAGCGACGAGGTATTCAGACGGAACCTTTTCATCAAACCGGGCAAAACCGGAGTGGTTGTTGTCCCCGTACTTGGTAACGGGCGTTGCATGAATTCCCGGTACTTTCTCATGGATTATTTTATCGACGTCTGCCGTGTTATATTCCTTTCCAATAAACATATCGAGGCGAGTACCCGCTTTAAAATCGACGCCGAGATTTAAGCCCCAAACCAGAATGGAGATCATTCCAAGCACCAGGATGATCAAGGAAATGCTGTAAAATTTCCTGCGGTTTTTGACGATGTCAAACTTGACGACGTCTTGTTCTTGTTGTTTTTGCTTCTGTTTTTTAGAGCTCACCAATTTCACTCTCCTTTACGCCATACCACACCGGTTTCTTGAACATATTGGCGCGAATCAACAGCCAGAGCAAAAAGCGGGAGCCAAAAACGTTCGTGATGATGCTGACGATGAGCGTCATGATCAAAATGATCGCAAAGCCCTGAATGGAGCTTGTCCCAAAGTAAAGCAATACGGCCGCAGCGATAATCGTCGTCACGTGAGAGTCGATGATCGTCACGAACGAACGGCGCTGTCCGGCACGGAATGCTGAGAGAATGGTTTTGCCTGAACGAATTTCTTCCTGAATCCGTTCGTACGTAATGATATTGGCGTCCACTGCCATCCCGATCGACAGGATAAACCCGGCGATCCCCGGCAGCGTCAAGGTCGCGTGCATCCAGGTAAGAACGAGCAGACAGAAATAGGTAAAGCCGATCAACGTGATGTTGGCAATGAGACCGGGAATGCGGTAGACCACAAGCATGAAGATGATGATCAGCGCACCACCGACATAGCCGGCATTAATTGTCTTCGTCAGGGCCATCGAACCGAGACTGGCACCTACAGAGGTAACCTGCTTCTCATGCAGCTTGGCTGGCAGCGCCCCGGCATTGAGGATGTCAGCGAGCTGTTGGGCTGATTCTACGGTATAGCTTCCGGTAATTTGCGCATTACCGCCTGTGATAACCGATTGGATCTCCGGATTAGTCAGCATGTTTTCATCAAGGTAGATGGCTACGCGCTTATGCAGGTTCACCCGCGTCACTTCAGCGAATTTTTCCGCGCTGGCGAATTTCAAGGTGACCAGCGGTTCCTTTAAGTTGCCAAATCCAACTCCTGCCCCGTTCGGAGCCAAATCAGCACCCGTCAAGACCGTTTTTCCCGATTCATCGCGGAACGTCAGGACTGCCGGCTTGTCGATGATTTTTCGCAGTTCTTCCTGATTGGCGGTAGCGGAAGCAATTTTCACGCGAATCCGGTCAGGCATTTCGATCGTGACATCCGGCTCGGAAACCCCACCGATATTC
>CAMIVR010000098.1 GCA_946402065.1 uncultured Brevibacillus sp.
TTAGTTGCGATGATCAGGATGTGCGAGTGTCGGCGATGCCACAGGCTGTGGCGTTTAGCCGACCAAAAAAATACCCCCAGCTTATTGGCTGGGAAGCATCATTGTTTCTCTCCGTTTAAGTAGGCAAGCAGCCGTACTGTCTTTCTTCGGTAGGTGTCCATGTTCTCGACCGTATCCCATACCTTCAGCTGGCACTGCTTGCAGCGATACCGCTGCCGCCTGATTTGCTGCCATACTACCTTTCCGTTGACAATATCCTGGAAGCTCTGCACACGCGTATCTGATTTAAAAAATTCCTTGTGCCCGCAATGATGGCAAACCACCGGTTTTCTCAGTGTTACTTCTTCTTTGTCCATTATCAGTTCCCTACTCTAATCCTCTCTGATCATCATTCCATCCCTTCATCACCGAATACTAGTATACAACGATTAGTTTGTAAATTATTTACAGATAAAGTTAGAAAATTTGACTTATTTCATTCCGCGGTCGGAAAATGTTCACTAAAAATTCATGATTGCGCCAACTCACTTGGCGAAAAACTTGCATCTGTACAATGGCAAATAACGATAACGTTCCGGTGATCTATGGTACGCCGTCCAGAGCCTAACGCCGGTAGAGAGATTGCCGCGTTCCGAAAGAATCGCCGCCCCGACGCCACCTTCACTGGCATATTTTCGAAAGCTGCCGGGACATCGCTGCAGCGCTTGCCGACACAGCTCACGTCCCTTTAGATGAGCACTTGGAACAATTCGGAATCGGGGTTTACCTCTGTGTAGTGGATATTGTGCAGCCGCATTCGCTCGATCAGCGACTGGTAATCTTTCGGCTGATTCAACTCGATTCCGACAAGCGCTGGCCCTTTTTCCCGATTGCTCTTCTTGATGTATTCGAAGCGGGTAATGTCATCCTCTGCGCCGAGCACGCTGTTGATAAACTTCCGCAAAGCTCCCGCTCGCTGCGGAAAGGTAATCAAAAAATAATGCAGCAAGCCTTTGTACGTGAGGGAACGCTCCTTGATTTCCTGCATGCGCTCAATGTCATTATTGCCTCCACTCACTACGCACACGACATTTTTTCCCTGCAAGTGATCCCGATATTCATCAAGCGCCGAGATGGCCAGGGCGCCTGCCGGTTCTGCCACGAGGGCCATATCGTTGTAAAGTTCAAGAATGGTCGAGCAGACTTTTCCTTCCGGCACTGTGACGATGTCGTCCAGGACGCGGCTGCATATCTCGAACGTCCACTGGCCTACCTGCTTGACCGCAGCACCATCGACGAAATTGTCGATATGCTCGAGGGCGAGCACTTCCTGCTTCGCCAATGCTGCCTTCATGGACGCCGCTCCGGCGGGTTCTACCCCGATTACTTTCGTCTGAGGACTGACACTTTTGACATAAGTGCCTACTCCGGAGGCAAGCCCGCCGCCGCCTACACCGCAAAACAGAAAATCGACAGGGACGTCTATCTGGTCCATAATCTCCAGTCCGACTGTGCCTTGCCCGGCGATGACCCGGGGATCGTCAAACGGATGAACGAACGTCATCCCCTCCCGCTTGCAGTACTCAACGGCTTGATGAGAGGAATCGTCAAAGGTGTCACCGGTCAGGACGACTTCCACGTTCTCTTTGCCAAACTGCTTGACCTTGGAGACTTTTAAGCGGGGTGTCGTCGCAGGCATGAAAATGACGCCTTTGATCCCGAGCTTTTGACAGGTGATGGCGACGCCTTGTGCATGGTTGCCAGCACTCGCACAGACGACTCCTTTGGCCCGCTGCTCCGGCGACAGCGTGTGAATAAAATGATACGCTCCGCGAATCTTGAAGGATCGTACGTTTTGCAAATCCTCGCGCTTTAGATAGACGTTGCAGCCGTACCGCTCCGACAGACACTCGCTGTACTGCAACGGGGTCGTGTTCATCACATCTTTCAAAATATGGCTGGCAAGGATGATATCTTCCTTTTCTACGCTTTTCAATTTGATCGTCTCCATTGTCATCATAGCCTCCATTTCGTTCAGTTTTTCTTTGCTCCCTGCTCCCCGTCAACGGCTTCGCTTTCAAGAAGGGAATTCGTTGTCCGAGGTTTTGAAGATGTGGATCACGTCCATCTGCTTCGCGATCTGCTTGATCAGGTTATCCATCATGCCTGCGTCGCATTCGACAGTCATGGACACATTCGATAAATCTGCTTCATTTGCTTTCGTGATGGAGATGCTGTCAATCCGGATTCCCCGACGAGAAAACACGCCGAGGATGCGGAGAAACGCTGTCGGGTGATTCACCACTGTCATTTGGATCGTCTGTTCGTTCACTCTTCCCACCCTCTCACAATTAATTCGCTGTTTGCTTTGCCCGGCGGTACCATGGGGAAAACATTTTCGCCCGCTTCCACCAGGAAGTCCACGACGACCGGCCCGGGATGAGCCAGCGCTTCATGGATGACACGCTCGGCTTCAGCCACGGTTTCTGCCCGCAACCCTTTCACGCCATACGCTTCCGCTACCTTGACAAAATCCGGTCCGCTGATCTGTGACTCTGACAAACGGTTTTCGTAAAACATCTCTTGCCACTGCCTGACCATTCCGAGGAAGCGGTTATTGATAATAAACACCTTGACGGGGATGTTTCGTTCGGCGATGGTCTGCAATTCCTGGATATTCATCTGAAAAGAAGCGTCCCCCGCGATGCACACGACGGTTGATTCAGGCTTGGCGATTTGCGCGCCGATCGCTGCGGGAAAGCCAAATCCCATCGTGCCGAGTCCGCCAGATGTGAGAAACGTCCGCGGCTCTCTGGCGCGGTAAAAGTGTGCCGCCCACATCTGATGCTGTCCGACTTCTGTCGTGACGATGGCCCTTCCCTCTGTCACGGTGCTCAACAAGTCGATGACGAATTGCGGCTTGAGTTGACCTGAATGCTCCTGGTCATACGATAGCGGATACTCTTGCGCCCACTGCAGCACTTGATTGCGCCACTGCTCGCAATCGGGTGTTGGCGATGGGTGCAGCAGCGCCTGCAGGGCTTCTTTTACATCGCAAGCGAGCGAGTATTCGACGGGAACGATTTTGCCCAGCTCAGACGGGTCGATATCGATGTGAATTTTTTTCGACTGTGGCGAAAACCGCTCCAGCTTGCCTGTTACCCGGTCGTCGAAGCGGACACCGCACGCCAGCAAGAGATCGCAATGATACACAGCCATGTTGGCGGCGTACGTACCGTGCATGCCCAGCATTCCGAGAAACAGCGGATCATCGGGCGGATACGCTCCCAATCCCATCAATGTCGAGCAGACCGGGATACCGGTTTCCTGGGCAAATCGGCGCAATTCCGCGGAAGCATTCCCGCTGACAATCCCTCCGCCGATGTAGAGAAGCGGCTGTTTCGCTTCTGCGATTGCCCGCCGGATCGCTTCCAGTTGACCCGCATCCATGTGCGGCGCGGTTCGCGCGGGCGATTGCTGCACCGGTGCGGAGGGAGGATACTTGCACAATGTACTGGCGATGTCCTTCGGGATGTCGAGCAGGACCGGCCCCTGTCTGCCCGCAGAAGCAATCCGGTACGCTTCTGCCAGCAAGTCAGGCAATTCCTCTGCCGTCCGTGCCTGCATGCTATATTTCGTCACCGGAGCCGTGATCCCGATGACGTCCACTTCCTGGAATGCGTCCGTTCCGATGAAAGGAGTGGCAACCTGGCCCGTAATGACGACGATCGGAACCGAGTCCATATAGGCATCGGCGATCCCCGTGACCAGATTCGTCGCTCCGGGACCTGAGGTGGCAATGACTGTACCGACTCTTCCCGTCGCCTTGGCGTAGCCTTCCGCTGCGTGGATAGCTGCTTGTTCGTGCCTGGTCAATACGTGGCGAATCCCGCTTTGATACAGAGCGTCGTAAATCGGCAAAATCGCCCCGCCCGGGTACCCGAATACGGTCTCTACCCCAATCTGCTTCATCGCTTCAATTACTTTGTTCGCACCGGTCATTTCCACAACGGCAGCACTTTTTTGTTGAATCATTGTTCGTCACCATCCTAAAAGTAGTCGGATTATCCAATCAAAAAACTCCCGCCTCACACAACCTTGCGGCGACATTGAATGACCCATTCAATGTTCGACCGATTGGTTGCCGAGGCGAGAGTCTCGCGGTACCACTCAGCTTCTCCGCCTGTCTTGCAACAAGCGGACTTATGGGAATCGTCCCGGACAGAAACGTCCGTTCCGATCCCGGTTCCGTAACGGGAACCACGCCGTCGTCCACTACTGCAACGCGAGTGCGTCATTTCGCAGACAAAGCTCAGAGGTGATATTCGCATCCGGGTGATGACCGTCCTTCCAGCTCGCGGGACGGCTCTCTGGCATCAGAGCCTGATTCTACTTGTCCTCTTCCACGCTATGTTTTCTTTTATGCGGTATTGTCGGATAATCGCAATTTCGCCTTCGCTCAAGATAGTCATCCTTTCCGGTTACGTAAAAATACAAAAACTCCCGCCTCACACAACCATGCGCTGACATTGAATGACATCCAATGTCCAACCAATTGGTTGCTGAGGCGAGAGTCTCGCGGTACCACTCAGCTTCTCCGCCTGTTTTGCAACAAGCGGACTTATGAGAATCGTCCCTGACAGAAACGTCCGTTCCGATCCCGGTTCCGTAACGGGAACCATGCCGTTGTCCACTACTGCGACGCGATCGCGCCGTTTCGCAGACAAAGCTCAGAGGTGATATTCGAATCCGGATGATGACCGTCCTTCCAGCTCGCGGGACGGCTCTCTGGCATCAGAGCCTGGTTCTACTCGTCCTCTTCCACGCTATGTTTTCGTGCTTGCACTTTTGTATACTAATGGCAATTTCGCCGTCGTTCATGACAGTCACCCTCCAACTAAAAAAACTCTCCCTCACACAACCATCTGCCCACATTGGGTAGTGCCCAATGTTCGACCGATCGGTTGCTGAGGCGAGAGTCTCGCGGTACCACTCAGCTTCGCCTTTTTAGCAAAAAGGCAATCTCATGAAGATCGTCACTGACGATTCGTCAGATCCGATTTCGGTTCAATAACGGGAACCATGTCGTTATCCACTACTGGTACACGAATGTGTCGTTCGCAGATAAAGCTCGGAGGTGATATTCGAATGCGGATGATGACCGTCCTTTCAGCTCGCGGGACGGCTCTCTTGCATCAGAGCCAGCTTCTACTCGTCCTCTTCCACGCCTTCGCTTGGAAACAATTGTTTTGTTTACGTTAGATTCGATTATAAATACAGAAATTCACTTTTGTCAAGCGGGTAAAAAGAAAGAAATTAGTGACTGTGATCGACCAGTATGTAGGTTCCATTTTTCAGGTCATGTGCGGATGCATTCATGATTTTTTCCAAAGTAAACGTAATTTTCAGTTGCTCCTCGGCATTATCTGCGAGAAAAATCGGAATTCCTCCCGTCACTTGTTGTGAATCGAGAACAACCGCAGCGACAATCCGTGACATCAGGATCTTGCCCCCCTTTCTTCGCTTGCCGATGATTCGGATGGTAAACGAACCGCATTTTCCAGTACAGGAACATGCCGTAGTGCCTGCAACGCTTTTTTTACGTCTTTTTCGTAGGGCAAAATAAAAACAGCCAGTTCGCCAGTCTCGAGATTTAGTTTGGCCATAGGCCACAAAGCGGGTTCCCCTGAATCCCGGTATACCCCTAAAATCGTTGAAAGGTTGTGCAGAATCGCTTGGCGCTGTCCAAAATTGGCAATGGTTACTCTGACGTTTTTGTTTTTGGGAATGACCATCAAGCCCACCCCTTTTTCCCGGATGACTTGCTGGTTGCTGGGCAGGCCCACATTCATGATGTAAATCGAGTCAACATAGAGATCGGGTCCGTCGACGATCACTTCTGCTTGCCGGATATCGGCAATATGTCCAAGATTTTTACCCGATTGAAAAATTTTTGCAACAACCAGTGAAAGAAGCCCTGCGAGAACTCCCCAATACCATTGGAAAATGACACTGAAAAAAGTGGCGACAAATGCACTGAAGATCACCAGGTAGTTGCGCCCTTCAAAGACCATGGCAATCCCTTCAATGTAAGCAGTACCTCTCGGGACAAGCTCCATGTGATCTACTTTTTCCAAGCTTTTCCGTTCCATATTTCGGACATCGCGAAACTGCTGCGCGGCGACGGTAAGAAAGGTAACAGCCGTATAATTTTTATTGAGCAAAGCGGGTACAAGAATAGAACCTAATCCAGCCGCAATGATTCCTAATGACAGATGGATTATCTTTCCGTGCGGATAAGTTGGATATTGCCGATAGTCGGTTCGCAACATCGTTATGCGCGAAACGACGCCAAAAAAAACTCCGATGATGACGCTGATCGTTTCCGGCTCCGTCAAAAACCAAAATTTCATCCAATCCCTCTTTCACGGTGAAATCTCTCGTCATTCGTCATGATCTCCTGTATCGCATGCCTCGTTTTATTGCAGCTCAGTGGGGATGTGCTTCTGATGGCCTTTATGGATTACCTCGTCGAACAGATTCTCGGTTTGCTTCTGCTGAGCTTGCATAAGCAGGTAAGGCATCAGCTTTTCAAAATCGCCGATTGTCAACGGTTTTGCCTGTCTGATCAGCTCATAGCCCAGTTGACCATCCATTTCAATCGTCCCGGTCTTGACATCCGCAAAAGATGCAATGCCCTTCTCCCTCAGTTTTGCCTCCAGTTGGTCAACCGACATTCTCAGTTTTTTTAAATTTTGCGTCAGGATTCTTCCGTCCTGGATGACGATCGTTGCCTTGCCCATAAACAGCTTCTCGACGATGTCAAACTTAACGGCCAAGAACTGAACCGCTATCAAGAGCGCGACAAACGTACAGATGGTGAGGATGGTCTTCCAGAGTCCATCGCCTGACACGGCGTGTCCAATCATGGATGCCATGGCCAGAAGGGTGATAATCTCCAATCCCGTCATTTCCGATACCGTTTTCTTGCCTGAAATTCTCAGCAAGACAAATCCGACAAACAGGATGAGAAGCGCTTCCAATAAAAAATGCATGTGCATGCTGTGGCTCACCTCTTTCTCAATACACTTTAACGACGAGTTTCTGGTCTACCTCATCCATTGACTTGCGGCCAGAAATCGCCAGCTGTAAATCCGTTTCCGCCATTAGGTTTTGCATGACTTCATGAACTCCCTTCTCCCCGGCTACGGCAAGCGCATACGCATACGGGCGACCGATGAGGACGGCGGTTGCTCCCAGCGCTACAGCTTTCAGCACATCTGCCCCTCTGCGTATCCCGCTGTCGAGGAGAATCGGAATTTTTCCATTGGTGGCGTCGCAAATCGACGGCAAAACGTCCAGTGTCGCCACAGCCCCATCCAGCTGCCTTCCCCCATGGTTCGATACGATGATGCCGTCCGCCCCGTGCTCGAGCGCCAGGATTGCGTCGGCGGGGTGCGTAATGCCCTTGATCAGAACGGGGAGACTGGTCTGTTCGCGGATAAAATCAAATTCCTTCCAGGTGAAACACGTATTGTTTCCTTCATCCAACGCTTTTTCCACGGCAGCCTTCAGGTTTTCTTCCGGAGGCTCTGTCAGCTTGCGGCAAAATACCGGATCCGTAAAGTAATTCCCCATGCCATGACCTGCCAGAAAGGGGAGGTATGTATTGTGTAAATCCCTTTCCCTCCACCCCAGGAGAGTGGAATCAATCGTCACAACAATCGCGGAGTAACCGGCTGACTCTGCACGACTGAGAAAGCTCGTCGTCAGTTCGCGATCTTTGGGAGGGTATAATTGAAACCAGCGGATTGCTCCTCCCATAGCCTCCGCTACTTCTTCAAGCGGCATGGAGGAGACGTTGCTCAGAATATAGGGGATGCCCAGCTTGGCCGCAGCCCTGGCCGGAGCCAGCTCCGCATCCGTGTGCAGAATCGAGTTCACCCCGATCGGCGCGAACAGAAATGGCGCGGGAAGAGTCGAGCCAAAGAGGGTTATGGAGAGATTTCGATTCGAGATGTCACAACAAATTCTTGGACGAAGCCGATACTTTTTAAACGCCTCAACGTTTCCAACCATTGTGTCGCCCGCACCCGCACCGCCATACACGTAGTCAAACGGTCCAGAAGCGAGAATCTTTCTGGCCCTGTCTTCCCATTCCTCAATCGAGACGGGCAGTTGCCCGGAAGCGTGATCGGTGTTTTGGTAAATATTCATTTGAACCTTTTCGTAGCCTCTATTCAATATCTTCACTCCCTAACTGTCCGGTTATTCATCAGCCCTCCCGGTTATTTCCCCTATAGCAGATGTGGAAACAGAACCAAAATCCCTTCTTGATAAAAACCAGGATTGTTGCTGGAGGGGCATCGGGGACGTTTGTTTGATTGCGTCATACTCTGCCGGCGTGTCCACATCGCGGAAACAGTCCGTGTCCCCGTACGAAATGGCAATTCCTTGCGCCGGCTGTTCGAAACGCAATATCCTTCGAGCGCCTTCGTCCCCTTCAAGCGTCATCAATGCAGGGAACAGCACTTTGGCAAGAATTGCCGGGGGGCGAGGATTTCCCTGAAAGACTGGAGCGACAAAGGAAAACTCTCTCCGTTCTGCGACCGCTTGCTGATACCGGTGAATCAGAACGTTGATTAATTGAGCCGATACGAACGGTTGATCCGCCAAGATGATCATGACTGCTTCCGCTCGGTACGCATCAATGGCTTCCCGCAATCCACAGCGAATGGAATGGGCCATTCCCAATGCAGCATCCTTTGCCGGTACACAGTGCCATTTTTTCCTTACGGGCGAGTCAAACAGCGTCGGCGATAACCATTGACCGGGATCCTCCTCGCCCGTCACCACGATGACATGGCTCAGTTCGGATCGGAGTGCAGCTTGCAGCGCATGGTTGCCAAGCGCTGTCCCGTGAAGCGGCAGGGATAATTTGTTCGTCCCCATCCGGCTGCTTTTTCCGGCTGCCAAATACATGCCGATGATGCGCTTCGTGTTCATGTCAGATCATCCTGTTTGGCATACGGCGTACGCTTTGTAGCAATGATTTCGGCCAGAATACTGACGGCGATCTCCATCGGGCCATCTGCGCCAATCGGCAGTCCGACCGGCGAATGCAGCCGGGGAGGTATTTCTTGCTTGTTCAACAAGCGGACCGTGCGTGCTTTTGGCCCGAGAATCCCGAGATAACGCACATTTTGCTCCAAGAGGAGCGGAAGCAATTCGTGATCTCTTTGAAAATGATGTGTCATGACCACTGCCGCATCATACGGAGTAAACCGAATCTTGCTGACAAGCTCCTCCGCTCGACCGACACAGAATTCAACGGCCTGGGGAAAATGAGCGGGATTGCAAAACGACGGCCTCCAGTCTGCAATGACTACTTCATAGCCCATTAGCGCTGCCATAGCTGCAAGCGGCTTCGCATCAGGTCCGGCACCGAAAAGGATCAATCTCTGCCTGGGAAGATAGGTTTGATAAAAAACAGGCGAACCCGATTCTCGAGAATGGATGATCCCTCTTTTTGGCTCCTTTCCCAGGTAACTGGATAAAATCCGATGCAAATCATGGTCCGGGGAATCATGTAAGCGTCCCACTGTCTCGCGATCATCGGTCATGAATAAGTAATTCACCGGGAGGCAGTCACTGGTTAGCATCTTGCCTATGGCAACTCGCTTTCCTTGCTTTAAAAAGTCCCTGACCGTACAAAGATCGTTACGAAATTGCTGACAAACGGGTTCAAGCAAGACACGAATCCTGCCATTGCAGCCAGCCCCTTGGCCCCAGGACAAATCATCCTCGGCACGCATATCATAATCGACAATCTGATCTTGTCCTTTGGCCAGAACGCGCTTTGCCCGCTCCGCCAAGTCGACCTCCAGACATCCGGCACTTAACATGCCAATGTGGGTACCATCTTCCAAAAAAAGCATGCTCGCCCCTTCCTTGCGATAAGCCGAACCCTCCACCTGAATAATTGTCCCCAATACGCAATTTTGCTTTGTCTGTTGAATGGCATCGAGTATTTGATGAATATCCTCCACGTACCTTCGTTCCTTTACGTCATATTTGATCGACGATTACCCGGCGGTGAAAATAGCCGCGTGCAATCTCCCTATCCCCTTTCAAGGAACTGCTTTATCCGTTAATACAGCCTGGATCGCCTGTTTGATTTCCTGATAGCTCGTGCAGCGGCATATATTGGATTGCAGCCAGTTTTCAATGACACTCTCGCTGGCGTCCGGATGCCTCTCGATCAATGCGGTGCAGTTCATAATAAATCCCGGAGTACAATAACCGCACTGGAAAGCCCAATGCTCTTCAAACGCTCGCTGTAGCTCTGTATCCCTGAGCCCTTCGATTGTCTTGATTTCTTTCCCGGCCGCCTCCACCCCGAGCATCATACACGTTTTCATCGGCCAGCCGTCTACCATGACTGTACATGCCCCGCAATCGCCATTTTCACACCCCGGCTTCGCCCCTGTCAGGCCGAGTTGATCGCGAAGCAAGGTTAGCAACGTATCTGACGGACGGATCGTTACGGCTCGCAATTCGCCGTTCACATGTACTTCCACATTCAATCGCTCATTCATCACTCTGCTCCTTCAAGTGTTCGCACGACATCTCGCAACGTATTTCGCAGAACAAACTCCCTGTATTTGGCCGATCCCTGGCAATCGTCTACGATTCGGGCTGGCAGGTGTTGTAACGCACGGTTGATTCGTTCGTCCAAAGGAATGCCCTTGGCATTTATTTCCTGTTCCATTCGCGGCGAGCGAAAGGGGAATGAGCATAAACCGCTTAGCGCAAGCCGGATGAAGTCGCTGTCGCGAAGAGCGGCTACGGTCACCAGCGGGTAGTCAATTCTGTCGATCTTTGTCCGCTTCTCGCTTGCGTAGGGAGCATCGGCATATTGTTTGCGCGTAATGATCTGCACGAGGAAATCGCCTGGAGTCAGACGTAGTTGTTCTTGAAAAACCTCGTGAATCGGCACTCGTTTCATCCCGGCTTCGCTTGCAATCACAACCTCGCTGTCTGCCAGCAGAACCGGCAGCACCGCTTCCCGGTACATAATTTTGCCGCAGATATTACCGCCAAAGGTTATTTTGCAGCGTGAGGTATGGTCCGCGATCCGATTGCACGTCCTGCTGAGCAATGGAAAGCCCTTCTCCTCTTCAAGCCTTGCCAACGTGACCGCCGCTCCGATGATCAATTGATCATCTTCCCATTCAAACGCTGTACACTCGGGAATGCCTTTGATATCGATAACCGCTTTCGTATGGATTTGGTTAAGCCGCGCCATGGTGATGATCTCGGTCCCGCCGCAGTAGTACAACGGTTCCTTTTCCTGTGCATGAAGCGTTTGATAGAGCGATAGGGCCTGAGAAATGGCGGATGGCTTATGGTATTCAAAGTGAAACGGTATCACCGGTGTCCCCCCCTCGCCTTCTCCAAATCAATTCCGGGATGAGCGGCAACTCGTTCAGGGGAACGTCCGCGGCGACAGACAGGCTATTGGCCAAGGCGGCAGGCATTCCAATCAATCCATGCTCTCCGAGTCCTCGCGCTCCATAGGGGGCATCAATCTGCGGGCACTCGACAAATTCTGCGATGTATTCCGGGTTCTCTCCATAGCGCATTACTTTGTACGAACGAAACTGGTTGTTCAGGATGCAGCCTGCCTCATTAAAACAGAACGCTTCCCTGCTGGCAAAGCTTAATCCCATATTCATCCCGCCCATAACCTGGCCTTCCGCTCCCTTTTGGTTGAGCACTTTGCCGGCGTCGATAACCGAGACTGCTTTTTTTATCGAGTAGGTGCACGTCTTTGTATCAAACTCGACTTCTACCGCTTGGGCGCCAATCGTCCAGTCGGGACCTGAACGGCCTGTTCCCGTAGCAGGGTCAATATACGTCAGATGCTTCATGATGAAGCTGCCGCGTCCAATCACTTGACCGCCAATGGCATTGCCGTTGGAATACCGATAACCGTGGGCAATGTCTTTGATCAGGACGCCCATCTGCGGATTGGCTTTCACATAGACCTTCCCTGCAGCGACCTCTACCTCTTCAGGCGAACAGCGCAGCACAATTGAGCCTATACCGCACAATTGTTGAATGGCGTCTTCGGCTGCCCGCAATACAGCATTGCCCGCCATGTAAACCGAAGAACTGGCGACTGTTTTCCAATGCTCCGGATTTGTTTCCGTGTCCACCTCCATCTGCACGTGAATTTTGTCCACATCCATCTGTAACCGTTCCGCCAGCATTTGCGCAAGCGTCGTTTTCGTTCCCTGGCCAATTTCCACAACCCCGCACAGAAGATTGACGCTTCCATCCTGATTAAAGGTAATCACTGCCCCTGACGAAGCATTCGTGGGCGAGGTTGAGGTTTTCCAAAAACAGCTGATCCCTTTTGCCCTGACCTTGTGATCGGACAGCTCGATCCTTTGTCCCTCTTCCCAGCCAATCAGATCTTTAACCCTTGCCAGGCATTGGAATAAATCTCCGATGCTGCTCGGTGTCAGCTCAAATTGTGTCGGCGTCGTATCCCCAGGTGCTATCGCGTTTTTCATCCGGAACTCAATCGGATCGATCTGCAGCTTGGCAGCGAGCATATCCATCGTCCGTTCGACAGGAAAGGTGAGCTCCCCATGAGCGTATCCGCGGAAGGAGGTAGCATATGGATGGTTGGTATACACGCAGAGTGAGTCACACTTGACATTGTCAATTTTATACGGCCCCGTGCAATCCAGTGCGGCGATTTTGCTGATGTCTACCGCCTCGTCCGAATACGCTCCGCCATCAAATGCAAAAAAAATTTCCGCAGCGGTCAATTTTCCCGTCTTTGTTGCACCCAGCTTGATTTTTGCATCCAGTCCGATGTGAACAGGCGAGCTGATCATATCCTCTTCCCTGCTGTTGACGAGCTTGACCATTCTGCCGCCAACCGCTTTCGATGCGACATAGGCAATTAGCTCAAGCTGGACTGCCGCTTTGCCTCCAAAGCCTCCCCCGACCATTGGCACTTTCACGCTGATCTTCTCCATTGGAACGAGAAACAGCTTATTGAGCAACTTCTTGATATTGTACGGGGCTTGACTGGCAGAGACGATGACAACCTCTCCTGCAGGGGAAATCTCTGCCCGGACAGCGCGCGTCTCCATGGCGGCATGGTCGGACTGTGGAAAGGAAAACTCCGCTTCCACTGTAACCTCGCTTGTCTCCCAAAGCTTTTCGCAATTGCCTTTGCGAACGACGGTGCGATTCGCAATATTGGTGTTTGGTTCCGGAAAAATCGGCTTCGCCTGCTTATATTGGTCAAGGTTTTCATGTACGAGAGGAGCATTGCTTTGCAAAGCTTGGGCAGGGGAATTGACGACTGGCAAGGGGGCGTATTCTGCTTGTATCAGCTTCAGGGCCGATTTGGCTTCGTGTTCACTATCCGCTACGATTACCGCAACCGGTTCTCCGTAGTACCTTACCTTATCCAGGGCCAGAATCGGGCGATCCTCCAGATGAGAGCCTGCCCGAACGGGTATGTCCTGACCAGTGACAATCCCCCGGACGCCGGGGCTTTTCCTTGCTTCGGACGTGTCAATAGAAATAATTCTCGCATGAGCCAGAGGACTCACTAAAAGTGCTGCGTGCAAAAGTCCGGGTGCCGCATAGTCAGCAGTATATTTTACGGTCCCGGCAACCTTGGCAGCAGATTCTTTCCGCCGTATGCTTTTGCCGATTATCTCCATGAACAACTCTCACCCCTCGGTTGGTTCATTCGATGGCATCCATTCTCTTGGTTTATCTTGCCCCAGGAATTTATCCATATACTGTATATACGTGAAATCATGGGAATAAGCCCGACTCTGCTCCCTTGACAAGAGTAAATCAGGCTTACCATTCGCTTTACTATGCTTGTTCGCTCGTTACAGGGGTGGTTGCGGAGCTTTGTAACGCGTCCAGTTCAGCAATTCGTTTGATTACCGTCTCAATCTTTTTGAAAATCGTTAATCGTGTATTCCAATCTAAGTTCATGTCAAACGTGTCACTTACGAGCTGTTGCTTCATTTTTTCCAAAAAATACGCATCGTCAATGGATCGGAGTTCTGTGAGAAAATTTTGCACCACTCAACCGCTCCTTTATCAAGCTTTTCTACATAAATAGTTGTTGGTTTGTCTATCTGAAACGCTTACAATGACACATTTATGTTCATGAATGAAAAAATAATCCATACACCTACTGCAAGTTGTGGCTGGCTTGTTCTATCGTGTTGAACAGACTGCAGGCATTTCCGCCTCGTCTCAAGTTACGCCTCAGCCGTCTTTTGCAAAATCCCCAGGTATGAAAAGCGAGTTTCGTCAGGAAAAAACCGAGATCACGGCACCACCGGCTGCGGAGAACAGGACAATTACCCAAGGCGGGAGTTTCCACAGCATAAGCAAGCCGAATGCAGCCAGCGCAAGACAAAAGTCGGAAGGCGTATGAATCGCCTTCAGCCAGACTGGATGAAACAGAGCGGCGAGCAAAATGCCAACAACAGCAGCATTAATGCCGTTCAAGCTCGATTGAACATTCGGGTGGCGGCGAATGGCATCCCAAAACGGCAAGGTACCAATCATCAACAAAAAGGCGGGGAGAAATATCGCAATGAGAGCGAGCAATGCTCCTGTCCATCCGTTCATTACGGCTCCCACGTAGGCAGAAAAGGTAAACAAAGGCCCCGGGACGGCTTGAGCAACTCCGTAACCGGCAAGAAATTGGGAATCCGTCAGCCAGCCTGCGGGAACCACTTCTGCCTGAAGCATGGGAAGCACCACATGCCCCCCGCCAAAGACAAGCGATCCGACGCGGAAAAAGCTGTCGAACACCGCCAGCCAATGGGAAGATGACACCGTTCGCAATAGCGGCAAGCCGATCAGCAATGTGAAAAACAGAATCCAGGCGCCAACCGCTGTACGGCGGCTAATCGATATGCCCATTTGAGGCGTTTCGGGGAAAGCGGATTTTGCCAGAAAGAATCTGCCGAACAGCCCGGCGGCTGCAATGAGAAGCAGTTGACTGTAGGCGGAAGGGAATAACAATACAAAGATAGCGGTCAAAATTGCCATTGTTCCGCGAATGCGATCGGGAGCAAAATTTCGCGCCATCCCCCAGACAGCTTGCGCAACTACGGCCACGGCGACGATCATCAGCCCGTGCAGCCAACCGGCGTTGTCCACATCGTAGTCCTTCAATGCGTAAGCGAAGAGCAGCAGCGCTACAGCAGAAGGCAAGGTAAAACCGATCCAGGAAACGATCCCCCCCAAAAGTCCGCCGCGCAACATGCCGATCGAGATGCCAACTTGGCTGCTGGCCGGTCCGGGAAGGAGCTGGCACAGGGCTACCAAATCGGCATAGCTCTTTTCATCCAGCCATTTTCTACGATTGACGTATTCGTCACGAAAATAGCCTAAATGAGCGATGGGGCCGCCAAATGATGTCAAACCGAGTTTCGCAGCGGCCTGAAATATTTCAAGAAGCGAACCCTTTGGCTTTTCCTTTGCGGATTTTGTCGGTTTCTGCGATTTTACATCGGTTTGCTTCGGCATTTTTTATTTTCAGCCTCATTCCATGATTTTTTCGTGTTCATCCTGTACTGACCTGCTATTTCCTACAGTTGTCCCATCCTTTCCAATCTAATTCGCACTTTGTTGCATCCACTCCTCTTTGCTTACGCAATCTATGATACTGCTTAGGCACCTTTCAAAAATCCGGATGGCGTAATCAGTTCAGTTCCTTTCCATTGGCCGTTGGGTCATGCCCTGTCGATTCCAAAAAATCCGTGGATTTGCAAAGCTGTTTTTTACGTCATATAAGATCGAATGAAACAGATCAAATCAGGAGATATTACAAACAACTTATTACGGCTGAAGGAGTGAGCTGCCATTACTCTCTTGGGTGGTTTGATTACAATTGGCATTGCGATCAGTGTTATCGGATTCCTTTTGACAATCTGGTATGGAAAAAAACAAGAAACGAAAGAAAGCGATCATGTTGGCAAGACGATGGCCAAGCATCGAATACTAGGCAATCCTGCTGCCGTCGCTTATTTGATTGCCCTGGCAATTTTTATCGGAGTCTGGCTTTATTCAGTATCCTATTGGTAATTTTGGAGGTACTCGCATGAATACGAAACGATATTATGTATCTGTCCAAGCTGGAACAATCCTCGAAGACAAAGGTTCGGCTGCATATGAGCTTGAGATTGATGCAACCGAAGACGATGTTCTTTTACTCCAAAATTTATTTAATCAGATGCAATATGCTGATCACCATTCCTTCTGGCGTGTTCACGTTCCGGCAGTTCCTTATCATATCGATGAAGAAAACGATCAGTATGACGATGTTATAAGACAGGTGTACGCATTTCTCTTTGAAAAGGGAACCGCTGAAACGAAGCATCATATCCATACGATGCATTTGAACGACGGCGCGAGCCTCGGTACTGAACACGATCATTGATAACGGCAATCCTTTTCGTCGATCTTCATGATTTTCCATAAATAGGTAATGGGGGCCGAATGAACAGAAGCGGTAGAGAATTGCAATCTCTCAAACACGTCAATCAAGACGTGCGGAATCTGTAGTTGCGATGATCAGGATGTGGCGTTTAGCCGATCAAAAAATGACACCGTTCCGGCTGGCGGACGGTGTCTCTGTGTACAGCTCAGTCATCTGGCGACAATCGGCTCGCCCTTACCGCAACAGAAGCCATCGCCACGATCGCTTCAGCAGATAGAGCGAAATCCAAAACAACAGCAGCGCATCAACTGTGTGAAATCCCCGGAGAAACCCGCCAAACACCTGCAGTGTCAGATGCTGCAAAGACGTTAGGACGAATAACCCGAGCGTCCACCAGCGGAGCCCTCCCCGAATCTGGCCAAAAAACGACAGCAGAAACATCACGCCCCAGGTCATCTCGAAATAATTCGCAAAGCTCCGATGCAGCTGCAGTTGATGGGCATCTGCAAACAGACCGAGTCCGGCGAAAAACACTTGCAGGAGTACACAAATGAAATCCACGACTCCTCATCTTCTCCCTGGCGTCTTCTTAATCGGCTCTTGTTTTTTGCGCTGCCCCCACGGCTTGAACACCGAAATCACAAACATCGCGGCAAGCGAAATGACCTGAAGAATGATTCCCGTCCACATCTGCGCGCTGTTTACACTGAACGCCGGATCGTGAAACGCGCCGAATCCTTGGGCAGTCGTCAGCGTCATTGCCTTGAGCGTCCAGAAATACATGCCGACTGGTCCCACGAGTATAGCTGCAAGTGTCAAGACCTCCTTGACGATGATCCAGTAAAAGCGGAACAGTCCCCATTGGGTCAGAATGGACAGCAGAATCCCCGTCACGGCTGTGCCGATCGCCGAGGCGCGTACAGACGAGGCAGCGAGCACGTGCATTGCCGTATAGCACGCTTTCAGAACGCCTTCATCGCTTGTGCTTGCCGCTACGATGCTCAAGACGAGAAAGATGACTGCCCCGCCGAGCATAATCCCGGAAAACACCAGATGCAGGACAAGCAGCCACCTTCGCTGCGCTACGTTCAGCTTTTTCACCCCATTCACCTCCTGCCTTCTTTGCCGATCGCTGCACAAAACTGCGCAAGGATCGCTTCTATCGGCTGAATCTATAAGTTCAGGCGGTAACCGACGCCCCAAATCGTCTCGATGTATTGCGGCCTGGACGGATTCGTCTCAATTTTCTCTCGCAGCTTGCTGACGTAGACCGTCACGGAGGCATTGTCGCCCAACGCATCCAGGCCCCAGATTTTTTCGAACAGCTCCTCCTTGCCAAACACACGGTTGGGGTGCGTGGCGAGAAACAGCAGCAGATCGTACTCCTTGGACGTAAGCAGCACTTCCTTTTCATTTACAAATACTTTGCGCGACGGTTTATCGATGCGAATGCCGTGGATTCTGACCTCATCCTGCTGCCGCGCCCGGCTGTCTGTCGTCAGGCGGTCGTAGCGGGCGAGATGAGCCTTTACTCTCGCGACCAGCTCGCCGACGCTGAACGGCTTGGTCATGTAATCGTCGGCGCCAAGGCCGAGCCCGCGGATTTTGTCGATGTCTTCTTTTTTCGCGGAAACCATCAGGATCGGGATGTTTTTCACCTGACGGACGCGCTTGCAGATTTCATACCCGTCTGTCTTTGGCAGCATCAAATCGAGAATCATCAAGTCGTAGTCTTCTTCCAGCGCCTTGGTCAGGCCGACGTCACCGCTTGTTGCGATGTCCACGACGAAGCCGCTCACCTCCAAATAATCCTTGACGACCTCGACTATGACCTGTTCGTCTTCGATGAGCAAAATTCGCTTCATACCCCATCACCGCCATGCTTTGTCTTTGGCAACGTAAAATAAATGCTCGTTCCTTCCCCTGCCAGGCTTTCGGCCCATACACGGCCGCCCTGTCCTTCGACGATCTGTCTGACGATCGCCAGGCCGATCCCGCTGCCGCCGGTTGCCGTGTTCCGCGACGGCTCGGCCCGGTAAAAGCGGTCGAATATATGCGGCAGCGCTGCGTGTTCGACCCCCGGTCCGTTATCCTGGATGCACACCGTCGCCTCCTCTCGTCCGTCGAGCAGCGACACCTGAATCGCTTTTTGTTCCTTGTCCATATATTTTAAACTGTTGTCAATTATATTCATGATCACACGGCGCAGCTTTTCTCCGTCAGCGATTACAGTTACGGGCCGGTCATGCGCAGCGGCATACGCAATGGACGTCCCTTCCAGACGAGGATCAAGGCGCAATTCTTCGATGCAATCGCGCAAATACGCGGCCAGGTCAATCGGCTCCAACTGAAACGGCAGCCGCTTCAAATCCAGTTTGGAAAACAGCAGCAATTCGTCAATCAACCGATCCATCTCTTCCGTCTTTTTGGCAATCATGCCCATGTATTTGTCCCGTTTCTCGCCGGTGTCGGCGATGCCGTCGCGAATCCCTTCGATGCACGCCTTGATCCCGGTAATCGGCGTTTTCAGATCGTGTGAGATGTTTGCAACCAGTTCCTTGCGATTTTCTTCATATTGCAGCTGCAGATGGATCGACTCTTTTAGCCGCACCCGCATTTCTTCAAAGGCAGCGCCAAGCGCACCGATCTCGTCTTTCCGCTTAAGCTTTACCGCAGCGTCCAAATTCCCTTCCTTGATTTGTTCGGCCGCATGCTTCAATGTGTTCATTGGCTTGATCAGGTTGCGCGAAACCAAAAACGTCAAAATCCCGTTGGTCAAGCCGATCACCGCGAGCATTGCCAACAACATTAGCGGGAAAAACGTTTTCGCGCCCTCCACCATCACATTCACGTCGGACAGCACATAGAGTCTGCCCTTGCTGTGGTCGCTGAACGTGACGTCATAGGCGGACGCCTTGTAGTGGCCACTGAATTTTTTGCCCCATGGCGAACGATTCTCCCCAGCCTGCACCTCGCGAAGCTGGTCGGCGAGCTCAGGGCTGTCAACCAGTGGAGACGCATAGATGACTTGCTCCTCGCGCTTGACGACGAGTCCCGCATGCAGACGATTCAATGCCTCATCCGTCACTTGCAAAAAATGGCTGTCCGCAAAGCGATCCGGTTCCGTTTGCGCCATGAACTTGACGCCGGCGATCAGCTCGTCGCGCTCGTTGGCCAGCTTCACGAAGGATGGCATCCCGTGTCCCGTTCCTGCCTGATCGTAAAAAAACAGCGCACCGATTCCGCTGACGAGCAGGGCGAACAAGACGACGGGAATGAAGGTCATGGCGATATAGGAAAGCAACAGCTTCAATTTGATAGACATCGATATTCTCCCTCGCGTTTCCGGATAACAACCGCCTCCCAAGCTGCCTGATCGCCGGTCGGTTCACGACGATTTACAATTGCTTTCTGTCGAACAGCATCCACCCTGCTGTATAGGCCATTATACAATAAGCCAGCAAAAGAACGAATGAATTGAGCAGCTTTTGCAGTGAGACTCCACTCCCGATCCAGAGCATATGCCAATTCGTATACGAAAAGACGGACACCGCGGCGACTTGCGGAAACACGAGCGCCACCAGTTTGGCCGCACCATAGATGAGCAGCAGTACGGCCATCGCGCCAGTCGTGTTGCCGACCCAGAGCGCGACCAAGACGGCGAGCAGGCTGAGCGCCAGCATCGGGACAAAAGCGGCTGCATAGGCAACCACACTATCCCAGATAGCCTCCGGCGGCACCGCCTGACACAAACAGACCGGCGATAGAGGATGCACTTAGCAACACAATGAGCAGTAGCGCTATCCAGACGGCAATGGCGATCACTTTCGAGGCAAATACTTTTGTCCGCGTAATCGGGCGAACAACTATCAGTT
Source organism: uncultured Brevibacillus sp. (assembly GCA_946402065.1). Lineage (GTDB taxonomy): Bacteria > Bacillota > Bacilli > Brevibacillales > Brevibacillaceae > Brevibacillus_D. The sequence continues at coordinate 20,362 of CAMIVR010000098.1, forward strand.
TTATCGTTCGGCTAGCGATCTCACCGGCAAATGACTCCACTGCCGTCATAAAAATAAACACCGGCAACAGGCCGATAGTGAACAAATCCAGCATGAGCATCGGCACGTTGCTGCCGAATGCGGCAAAGACGCCAGCCGTTTTCGGCAGCAGCGCGAGCAGGCTGGCAGTGAGCAGCGGAACGAGCAGAGTCAGCAGCAAAAACCCTTTTGTCCTCCGCTTTTTCCACAGCTTATCCAACTCATTGCAGATGTTCGCGTACAATCGATTCATAACCAACCGCTTCCTTTGCTGCTTGAATGTGAGTGACAACGTATTGCTCCAGTGTCATCCCGGCTTGCATCCATTCATTCACGTCGGCCAACCGGATCAGGCGTCCGCTTGCCATAATCCCGATGCGATTGGCGATCATGCCCAAATCGTGAATCATATGGCTGGAGATCAGAAACGTAATGCCCTGCTCGCGGGCCAAACGCTGTATCGTCTTGCGGACCTCCATCATCCCTTCGATGTCCAGACCATTGGTCGGTTCATCGAGAATGACGAGCTGCGGGTTCGCCAACAGCGCGGAAGCCAGCGCCAGCCGCTGCTTCATCCCAAGCGAGTAGCCCTTGACCCGCTCAAGCTTGTATGGGGCAAGGCCGACCTGTTCGAGAATTTCATCGATTCTCTTGCCCGGCAATTCCGGATAAAAGCGGGCAGCCAGCGTCAAATTATCGACGGCATGCATATCGTCATAGGCATCCGCCGTCTCGATCACACACCCTACCTGCTCCATCGCCTGCTCATGATGCTGCGCCACATTGTGTCCGAACAGACGGATGCTTCCGTGATCAGGCCGGATCAAGCCGGTGAGCATTTTCAACAAGGTCGTTTTGCCAGCGCCATTCGGTCCGATCAGACCGAAGACGTCGCCCTTATGCAGGCTAAAGCTGACCTGGCGGACTCCACGGCCATTTTTATACAGCTTGCTGATGTCATCGACTTGCAGGAGACTCATCGCTCTCTCCCCTCCTTTGCAATCTGTTCTTCAACCTCTAATTGGCAAGCGGACAGCCACTCTGCCCGCTCGCCTTTGGTGCTTATTGGTTCCAGCCGCGCTTCGGCCCATCATGCCGGATTTCCTTCGTCTTTTTGCCTGTCAAATCAATCCGCTCCGGTGTGGTGGCGTTAAACTCGCTGAAATCGATGCGCAGCAGAAGAGCCAGCTCATGCTCTTTGCCTGCATCATCCGTCCCGCTGATGCGGATGTCTGCCGTCTGCCATTCAAGCACTTTATCCGGGGTGATTTTGGCATCGAGGTCGATTTTTTCGACTTTGATCTTGTCTGTCAGCTTGGGCATGTTCGCATTCTGATGCGCCATCGTAAACAGTGGTGTCTCCCCGTCAGCCTCACTGGCATGTTCCCATCCGGAATGATCGACGGCTTTGGAAGCGGCCAACGTCCCCAGCGCGTTGGCAATAGCGGGGATTTGGCTTCCGGAAAGGTGCAGGGAAGCAATCTCGCTGCCGTCTGCCGCGCTCTCTACCGTGGCCAGCTCCCGCAGATTGCCCATCAAGGCATCAAATACGTGCTCCACTGCCTTGGGCGGACCAGCCTTCCCGTCTTCCTGCTGCCATTTCGGCGCTTTTTGCTCCATCACGCGATAGACGTCCTCGTCGCTGCTCTTGAGGATGACTTTAGCGTCTTGGCGAAACA
>CAMIVR010000099.1 GCA_946402065.1 uncultured Brevibacillus sp.
TACAAAAATAGTATCATTTCTACCTTTTGGATAAAACAACCAAAAAGCGCTTATAATAGTGAATGTAGAGGCGTCTGGGTTCCGTGAGCGTATCGCCTTGGACTTGGCGCAATCCTTCGGAATAGCTGGAAATGGACGTGATGTCGTAAACCCAATATTCCTTATCCATTCGCCGCTTTCCTTGCAGGCGGAAAAACTGGTTTTTCGCCTCTTCCGTAATGGAAGCAAAGGTTTCGCTGCTGCGCTGGGAGGGGATGCTTTTGCCGTAAGGATGCTTATGTATATGGCTCCATTTCTCAAAGCGGTAGAGCGGATTTTTGTCCTCGAGGATCAGGTAACACACGATTGATAACAGTTGTTGCTTGATACTCGGAAAGCATTGCTTCAAGTCTTGTACAATGCCGCGTTTTTCTCCAATGGCATCGAAGAGATAAGCGGCTCCATAGAACTTCCGTGCCGTTTGAATCGAGGGGATCGATCCCCTTTTTGCAGCGACAGAAGCTTCTAGCTTTTTCCGGCCTCTTCCGTCTGTGGGGATGATTGTCCCCGTATTCGTGTCCACCCGGCCAATGAGTGTGCGTTTTGCACGGGATTGTTTCTTTACCGATTCATAGTCCTAAGTAATTCCGGAACGTTTGTCTTTTTGATAGACGATTGTCGCCATCTCGTTATGTATACGATAACAAATAACGATAAAAAGAAAGGAAAAACGGCATAAAACCCAGACCTTATAAGGGTTTCAGCCGTTTCTTTTCAATGCCTCGTTATGTTTCGACGGGAATCCAGGATACAAGCAATCCCCCTGCAGCTGAATGGCTGATATCAGGGGGATTGCTCATTTTTGTGCGGTTCGCATGCTCCTGTTATGAACAGTTCGTTTATCTCAGTCTGTCAACATTGCCAATCAGCGCTTACAGCCGCTTCATGGCATTATACGTAGCCTCAATTGTGCGCTCAATGTCTTGTTCCGAGTGAGCGGTAGAGACAAACATCCCTTCGAACTGGGATGGCGGCAGCATGATGCCCTCTTCCAAGAGGTATTGGAAGTACTTCGAGAATTTTTCCAGATCAGATGTCTTCGCTGTCTCGTAGTTCACAACCGGCGTATCGGTAAAGAACAAGCAGACCATGGAGCCGACGCGATTGATTGTATGTGGCAATCCGAGCTTGCGAGCGTTTTCTGCCAAACCTTCGGCGAGACGGGCAGAACGCGTTTCAAGCTGTTCGTACACGCCCGGGCGTCCCAGTTCCTGCAACGTCGTCAATCCGGCCGCCATGGCGAGCGGATTGCCGGACAGCGTACCCGCTTGATAGATCGGGCCTGCCGGGGCTACCTGTTCCATGATTTCGCGCTTGCCGCCGTATGCCCCAACCGGCAGGCCGCCGCCGATGACCTTGCCCATCGTGGTCAGATCAGGTGTGATTCCGTACAAGTCCTGGGCACCGCCGCGAGCGACGCGGAAGCCGGTCATGACTTCGTCGAGGATCAAAAGCGTACCGTACTGCTGCGTAATTTCCCGCAGCCCCTCCAGGAAGCCCGGCGCTGGCGGGACGACACCCATGTTGCCCGCGATTGGCTCGACGATGACCGCAGCCAGCTCTGAACCGTAATTTTCAAAGGCCAATTTGACGCTCGCCAAATCGTTATACGGGACGGTAATCGTATTGACTGCCGTCGAGCCGGGGACACCCGGGCTGTCAGGCAAGCCCAGCGTGGCTACTCCGGAGCCCGCCTTGATCAGCAGACTGTCGGCATGGCCGTGATAACAGCCTTCGAATTTCATGATTTTATCCCGCTTCGTGTAGCCGCGAGCCAGGCGCAGCGCGCTCATCGTCGCTTCCGTACCGGAGTTCACCATGCGCACGACTTCCACCGACGGAACGATTTCGCACACGAGCTTGGCCATCTCCGTCTCACGCTCTGTCGGTGCACCGAAGCTCGTACCCAGCTTGGCAGTCTCCAAAATGGCCGAAAGCACAGCCGGATGCGAATGCCCGAGAATCAGCGGTCCCCATGAACCGATGTAATCGATATATGTATTGCCATCCACGTCCGTAATCGTCGACCCTTCACCCTTTTCAATGTAAACCGGGTTGCCGCCAACACTCTTAAACGCCCGCACCGGACTGTTCACGCCGCCAGGAATGTACGTCTTTGCTTCCGTAAAATACTGAATCGATTTTTCGAATCCGCGATGCATGTTTGTCACCTCGTTATTGTTTTTATCGTTCCATTAGATCTTTATAAAGTCCGTTGAGCCAAGCAGTTGGCAGAGAGAAAAAAGGAATGAGCCTAGACCTTTGAGACGCTCGCCTAGGCGGAGCGGAGAAAACGGCACAGCTTTACAGGCCAACTCTGCATTGTATCATCATCCTTGGAATGTTGGCCGACGTGCCGTTTTTGGAGTGGAGCCGGACTCCCCCGCTTCCTCCAAGCGTCTCACCAGACTTAAGCTCCCTCTTTTCCCTCTCCCACCACAACAGCAACGAAACACGTATTTACTAACCACGTACAAAGCTGCGCCTGTTTGATCCGACTCAAACAAGCGCAGCATCCATTTCAAACGAGTCCGTTACAGCCCCAAGCGCTGTGCCACTTCAGCTTCCCATTCGTAAATCTCCGGAGTGAAGTAAGAAACCCGCGTCTTTTTGTACTCCTTGGTAGAGTAGAGCGTAATCCGGTCGATAATGCCCGTCTCGTCTTCGATCGCTTGCAGAATCGCTTCGCATTCATCCATGTCGCGACCGTGCACCATCGTGAAGATGTTGTACGGCCAATCCGCATAGGTCGGACGCAAGTAACAGTGGCTGACAGCACGGAACGAGCCCATCTGCAAACCGATTTCGTCTGCCTTTTCCGCCGGTACGTTCCATACGCCCATGCCGTTTGCGCGAAAACCGGCTTTGCGGTGGTTAAGCACAGCGGAGAAACGGCGCATTTGCCCTCTTTCCACCAGTTTTTTGGCATTGTCGAGCAGCTCGTCTGTCGTCATGCCGATGTTGGCGGCCGACTCGTCAAACGGCCGGGAGGCGAACGGCAAGTCTTTTTGCAATTCGAGAATGACTTTGATGTCGCTGTCGGACAGCGGAATTGCCATCGCTGCCTGACGCATTTCCTCTGTGTAGTTGGGGGCAGCTTTGGCGTTGACTTCCGCCTCTTTTTTCACGTCGAGCTGAACTCCGATTTTGAATAGCTTGAGCGTTGGCAGGATGCGAATGGACTCGACGTCGGCCATGTCTCCGAGAATCTCCACGGTTTTTTCCAGGCCGAAACGGCTGTTAGGCGGCACGGCGATCGTAAACCACAGGTTGAAATCGTGGTTGCGCTTGTAGTTATGGGTAATCCCGGGATGCTGGTTGAACACCTTCGCCATCTCATCCAGTTTGTCCGGCGCGATGCGGGCAGCGACCAGGCTTGATTTGTAGCCGAGCGCTTTCGTATCGAAAATCGCCGACATCTGGCGGATTTCACTGCCTTTCATTTTGCGCAGGCGCTCCAGCATCGTTTCTTCGGTCGTACCGATCTGCTCGGCCATAACGCTGTACGGCTCAGCCACAAGCGGAATCTCTCGCTGGACAACATCGAGAATCTCTTTGTCCAGGGCATCCAGCAAATCTACTGCCAACTCAGTTCCCTCCATTCAGCCAACGCGCTATGTCTTTTGCATGGTAGGTAATGATCAAGTCTGCACCGGCGCGTTTAAAGCCGACCATCGTTTCCATGACGATCTGTTGCTCATTGATCCAGCCATTTTGTGCGGCTGCCTTCACCATGGAATACTCCGCACTCACATTATAGGCTACTATCGGCAGATCAAACCCTTCACGCAGGCGCAAAACCATGTCCATATAAGCAAGTCCCGGCTTGACGATCAGGAAGTCTGCGCCCTCCATCACATCAGACGCTGCTTCACGCAGACCTTCGCGGGCATTGGCCGGGTCCATCTGATAGCTCTTGCGGTCGCCGGATTGCGGTGTGGAATGAGCGGCGTCGCGGAACGGACCGTAGTAAGCCGACGCGTATTTCACTGCGTACGACATCACCGGAATGTTCGTAAAGCCCGCTTCGTCAAGACCTTGGCGGATCGCAGCGACAAAGCCGTCCATCATGTTCGACGGCGCGATGATGTCCGCTCCTGCCTTCGCCTGGGAAACAGCCGTACGGGCGAGCAGCTCCAGACTCTCGTCGTTCTCCACGATCCCGTCGTGCAGCACGCCGCAATGACCGTGATCGGTGTATTGGCAGAGACACGTATCGGCAATGACGATCAAGTGCGGGTAAAGCGCCTTGATCCGGCGAATCGCCTGCTGGGTAATTCCGTCGTCGGCGTACGCCTGCGAGCCACAAGCATCCTTTTCATTCGGAACGCCAAAGACGATCACAGACTGAATGCCCAAGTCGACGATTTCTTTGAACTCAGCTTCTATTTGATCGAGTGAAAAGTGGTATACACCCGGCATCGACGGGATTTGCTCCTTAATGCCTGTTCCTTCAACAAAAAATAATGGATAAATCAAATCTTCTTTACGCACATGATGCTCACGCACCAGATTGCGCATCGCTGCACTCGTGCGGAGTCGGCGATGACGATCGAATGTTACTGTCATAAAAGCTTCCCCCTCCTTAGCCTTGCAATTCGAAAACGTGCCTTCGCCAAGCTTTTGGCGAGGCCATCGCTGCGCTTCTGTCAATAAGAATTTTATCCGTTCTTATCGATCAAGGCGTCCAGCAAGCCCTGAATCGTATACTCAGCTGCGACGACGTGTACGGGCAATCCCAGCTCTTTCGCCGTATTGGCTGTGATGGGACCAATGCAGGCAATCTCTACGCCCTCAAGCAACGCGTGCAAGTCGTATCCCTGCATTGCCTGCACGAAGTTCTTTACAGTCGACGAGCTCGTAAAGGTAATGACCTGAATGGTTTTTTCCGCCAACAGTTCTGCTATTTCGACCGTATTTTCCGCATCTATAATCGTATCATAGGTGTCCGCTTCCGTCACGGACAGCCCGAGCGCCCGCAGCTCTTTGGGCAGTGTCTTGCGGGCGATGTCGGCCCGCGGGAGCAATACCCGCTCGCCTGGCTTCACCTGGTCGCGCAAGCTGTCAAGCAGCCCTTCTGCGTGAAATTCACCAGGCAACGCCTCGACGGTGAGACCTTTTTCGCACAAGGCTTCCGCCGTCTTCGGGCCGACAGCGGCGATTCTGCCGCTCATCGTCCGGATGTCAATTCCAAGCTCGCGCAAGCGCTTGAAGAAGAACGCGACGCCATTGGTGCTGGTAAACATCACCCAGTCGAAGCTGGTCAGCTGCTTGAGCGCGTCGTCGAGCGGAGCTGCGTCACTTGGCGGAACCATCTTGACCAGCGGGAACTCATACGGCTCGCCGCCCAGCTCGGCGATTTTTTCCGACAGCTCGCTGGCCTGGCTGCGGGCGCGGGTCACGAGGATACGCTTGCCAAACAGCGGCTTGTTTTCAAACCACTGCAGCTTCTCCCGCAGCTTCACCACTTCGCCGACGATGATGATCGCCGGATTGGACAGCCCTGTCGCATCGCGCTTTTCGACGATGTCTTCGAGCGTGCCGACGAGTGTCTCCTGCTTGGTCATCGTCCCCCAGCGAATCAGCGCGACCGGTGTTTGCGGCGAGCGGCCGTACTTGACCAGTTGGTCGCGGATGAATGTCAGATTGCCGACACCCATGTAAAAAATCAGCGTCTCGACGGCAGTCGCGAGTTTCTCCCAGTTAATGCTGGACGCCGTTTTTTCCGGTCGTTCGTGACCGGTGACAATGGCAATCGCCGCATTGAAGTCGCGATGGGTTACCGGAATCCCGGCATAGGCAGGAGCGGCTATCCCCGACGTGATCCCCGGGACGATCTCGAACGGAATCCCGTGCTTGACCAGCGCTTCCGCCTCTTCCCCGACGCGGCCGAAAATGGATGGATCGCCGCCTTTCAAGCGGGTGACGGTTTTCCCGGCCAGCGCTTTATCGACCAGCACCTGGTTGATTTCCTCCTGAGTCAGCGTGTGCCGATCAGGCAGCTTGCCGCAGTAGATTAATTCGACATCTTTTTTGGCATGAGTGAGCAGGCGCGGGCTGGCCAGCCGATCGTAGACGATGCAGTCCGCCAGCTTGATTGTCTCCAGGCCGCGAACGGTAATCAGTTTAGGGTCGCCGGGACCTGCCCCGACGAGAAACACTTTGCCCCTGTTCATCGTTCATTCTCCTCAAACACCCGAGCGAGAATCTCCCCTGCACCTCTTTCCAGCAAGGCCGTCGCGACGTCTTGGCCGAGTGCAGCCGGGTCCGTACCCGTTTGCGTATGCTTGAGCAGCGTCGTTCCGTCAGGCGAGCCGACCATTCCCGTCAGACTGATCACAGGAGCTGCTCCCGCTGACGCCTCGTCGATCGTCGCATAGGCGCCCAATGGCACCTGACAGCCGCCTTGCAGCTTGTGCAGGAACGCCCGCTCGGCAGTGACGGCCAGGCGAGTCGGTTGGTGATCGAAGCGGGCCAGCAAGTCGAGCAGTTCGCGGTCGTCAGCGCGGCACTCTATCCCCAGCGCCCCCTGCCCAACGGCCGGCAAGCTGATTTCTACAGGCAGGAATTGTGTCACCGACCCTTCCCAGTCCACACGCTCAAGCCCTGCTGCCGCGAGGATGATCGCATCGAAATTGCCCTCGTTCAGCTTGCGCATCCGCGTGTCAATGTTGCCGCGAATCGATTCGATTCGTAAATCCGGGCGATACGCGAGCAGTTGTGCAGCCCGCCGCAGGCTGCTCGTTCCAATCAGGGCCCCCTGCGGCAATTCATCGAGCGTCTTGCCGCTTGCCGATATCAGGACATCGCGAGGATCGACACGCTTGGGGATGGCTCCAATGATCAGGCCAGCCGGCAATTCCGAAGGCATATCCTTTAAACTATGTACAGCAAAATCGGTTTCATGCTCAAACAGCGACTGCTCGATCTCTTTGACGAACAGCCCTTTGCCGCCGACCTTGGACAGCGTGACATCGAGAATTTTATCGCCTTTCGTAACAATCTCATGAACATCAAACGCAGATTCAGGATCAAGCTGCTTCAATTGATCGATTACCCAATTCGTCTGCGTTAAAGCCAACATGCTCTTCCGTGATCCAACCTTCCAGTTCTTCATGGTTGCCCCCTTATCTCATCTGTTTATCCGCTAAGGCATCGCGATGAAATAACTCCCCGCTAATTTGCTGACAAAAATCTAATAACCGCTGATATTTTGCCAGCAAAAGCGGGAACTAATTTCATCGCGAGCCCTAACAGGATGTTTGCAAAGTCCTCAGCTATTGCAAGTCGTTCAGCAATTCGTCAGCCATCGCATAGCGTTGATTGAATTCTGCTTCGACAAAACGCTCTTCCAGCAGCACGCGAAAAATTTCCCGCCGCTTGCCCTGATCGGCTATTTCCAGCAAAACCTTTTGCCGGATGTCTGCCAAAAACGCTACGTACTCCTCGTATTCCGGCCCGTATTCGCTCTCGAGCTGCCGCTTGATCTTGCGGGCAAGTCCCGGGCTCGCCCCCGACGTAGTGACGGCGATCAGCAGCTTGCCACGATTTACCACGGACGGCAGGATAAAGTTGCACAAGTCCGGCCGGTCGACGATGTTGATCCATCCGCCGTAATCCTTTACCGCCTGATAGACGGCGTGGTTCACGTCATGCACATCGGTGGCGGCAATGACAAAGGCATATGCGGACAGGTCCTGATCGACAAAACAGGCAGCCTCCCAGCGCAGTTTGCCCGTACTGTGCCAACGGGTGAGCTCCGGACTGATGTCAGGTGCCAGCACCGTCACGTCCGCACCGGCGTTGAGCAGCGATTCCACTTTTCGCGTGGCTACTTTGCCTCCACCAACGACGAGACAGCGCTTGCCAGATACATCTATGACAATCGGGAAGTATCCCTGCATGTTTTACACTCCCCCTTACAACCATCGATGGAAACTTGACGTATCCGTAACAGCAAAGTTCAGCAGGATCAGCGAAAACGCGCCGACATTTGCAATCGCCAGCTTGCTGCCCTGCCACACATCGGCGATCCGCTTGTACAGGACAAACGCGTAGCCGACCAGCACAATCACGGACATCCAGACTTTCGGATCAAGCCAGAAAGAACCGTGCAAGACGAGATACGCCCAGATCGAGCCGAGTATCAGTGCCAGCAGCAGCAAGGGAAAGCCGATCATGTTCAGCCTGTGCAAGAACAGCTCCAGCCGGTCCAGACTGGGCAAACGCCGCAGCAGGGGAGACCATTTTTTCCGCTTGAGCATGTGATGCTGCAGCAAATACATCGCCGAGAAAATCATCGACAGCGAAAAAGCCCCATAACTCAGAATCGCCAAGGTAATGTGAATAAATAACAGTTCCGAAATGATCGTTTCGTTGTGATTGATTAGCGGTGTCTCCTGTGCGAACATGGACAGGGAGAGAACGAAAAAGCCGATGACATTCGTAAAGAAGACAAGCAAATCGATCCGGAAAAAATAGTTTATCACGAGTGATAGATTCACGAGCACCCACGAGTAGAAAAACAGCGTCTCAAACAGTGTCAGTACGGGAAAATACGGTTTTGCGGCCATCTCTGAAACGAAAAAAATCGTTTGCAAAGCCCAGACGACAGCAAGCAACCAAAAAGCCAGACGATTGGCCTTCCGGTTGCTTTGCAGGAAGTCATTAAAATAGAAGAGAACACTTGCCGCGTAGAGAAAGATCGTCACGTCGTAGATCCATCTCGTATCCGCCATATGCTGTCTCCTCTCTTTCTATGAAAAACGGGCTTTATCCATCAGCCCGTTTACGTTTTATTCTGTAGTCTCGCTCGCTTGGATATGAAAAAAAGATACGCATCATTGCTATTGCTCGGTCGTTCTCGCAGCTAGCAGCTTTTCGCGCACAGCCCGCTGCTTTTGCGCCAGCTCCCACTGTTCTTCTTGCTTGTTGCGCTCAAGCACTTCTTCCAGTGCGAAGATCGTCGAGAACATCTCAAGCACTTCGTCGCCGCTCTTCTGCACGGCCATTTCCTTGAGGCGAACGACTGGATCGTGGAGGATTTGATTGATAATTCCCTTCGTGTGTTTACGGATAATATGCAGTTCGCGCTCACTGAGATTTGGCAGCTTGTTCTCAATCTTCTTCATGGCGTCCCCGTGGATGGCAAACGCTTTTTCGCGCAGTGCCGAAATAAGCGGCACGACGCCGAGCGTCTGCAGCCACGATGTGAATGCGACAATCTCTTCGCAGATCATCGCTTTGATGTCGTCTGCCGCTTTTGTCCGCTCTTCCATGTTGCTGGCGACGATGCCTTGCAGGTCATCTATATCGTACAGGTAGACGTTGTCCAGCTCGTGAATGGCCGGGTCCAGATCGCGCGGAACCGCGATGTCGATCATGAACAGCGGGCGGTGCTTGCGTTTCTTGATGATCGGCGCCAACTGTTCTTTGCTCAGGACGAAACCGGCAGCTCCCGTCGAGGTGATGACGATGTCGGCGGAAAGCAGCGCTTCCGGCAAGTGCTCCATCGTCGCAGCCGTGCCTGAGAAGCGATCGGCGAGTGCCTGTGCCCGCTCCCGTGTACGGTTGACGACACAGACCTTGTTGACGCCATTGGCGTGCAGATGCTTGGCGGTCAACTCGCTCATCTTGCCCGCCCCCAAAATCAGCACCTGCTTGTCGTGGAATGAGCCGAAGATTTTCTTGCCCAGCTCAATCGCTGCATAGCTGACAGATACGGCGTTTTCATTAATGCCTGTCTCTGTGTGGGCGCGTTTGGCCAATGTCACTGCCTGCTTGAACAGCGTGTTAAACACAGTTCCGGTCGTCTCGTACTGCTGCGCGAGCAAAAACGCATCGCGGACTTGGCCGAGAATTTGCGTCTCGCCCATTACCATCGAATCGAGTCCACAGGTCACCGTAAACAGATGCTCAATCGCTTCTTCGTTTTCCTTCATATAGAGATGGCTTTGGAATTGGTCCTTGTCCACGCCAAACCAGTCAGCCAGAAAGTTGCGCGTATAAAAGCGGCCCGTATGCAATTGATCGGCCACGACGTAAACTTCCGTCCGGTTGCAGGTTCCGATTATAACACATTCGACAATGCTTTTCGTCTGAGAGAGAAGGTGCAGCGCCCGCGGTGTGCTGTCATCGTTGAAGGTGAATTTTTCACGGATTTCGACAGGTGCTGTTTTGTAATTGAGCCCTATTAACAGGATATCCATAGCTTCCTCCCAGAACGTCATGCTTCTCAATGAATACAGTGACTTTTTTAGATAACCCAAAATGCACTATCATTATACCATTATGCCCGTATAGAAGTGGTTTAAAATGTGAAAAATTTATGAGCAAGGCATCGCGATGAAGGAACTTCCGCTAATTTCCTGACAAAAATCAAAAAGCCGCTGGTATTTTGCCAGCAAAAGCGGGTGCTAATTTCATCGCGAGCCCTAAAAGCGAAAACGCTTGACCATCTTGTCGAGCGACTGAGAATTAGCCGAGAGATTTTGCGCATCGAGGGCCAGTCGCTGGACGGCTACCGCTTGTCCTTCCACCGCTGCGGCCGCTGCCGCCACGCTCTCCGTTATTTCGTCAGCAATCGCTCCCACTGCTGCTAGTGTTTGCTTAATCACCCGGCAATTATCCAAAGCCTGTACTGCCCGCTCATTATTTTCTACTGATTGTTGTCTGCTTTTGTCGACCGTCACCCGCAACGCGTGGATGGACTGGCCGGCCTTCTCGACGTGCTCTCCAGTCGTTTTCAAGGCAGCCAGGTTTTGCTCCGAGCCGCTTGCCGCCAAATACGCTTCCTGCTGAATCGACTGGGTCGTGTTGAGTATCTGTTCGGCAAACAGGGCTGTCTCTTCGGCGAGCTTGCGCACTTCGTTGGCGACGACGGCAAAGCCGCGTCCCTGCTCCCCCGCCCGTGCCGCTTCAATCGTCGCGTTGAGCGCGAGCGTATTGGTCTGTCTGGCGATCCGCGTAATCGCCGATACTTGCTCCCTGATTTCATCTGCGCCGTGGGCCACGTGGCGGATTTTGTTGACCGACTTCAACATCTCTTGCTCCACTTCCGCCACCTGTCTGGAAACGGCTGTGACCGCGTCCGTGCCTTGCGAAGCTGACTGGGCGGCGTCCTGGCTCAACTGCTTGGCAATCGCTACGGCTTCCCGCATCTGCGTAAGCATCCTGTCCATCTCATCCAACCGCAAAATCGCCTGCTGCGTGACGGCCACCTGTTGGCCAGCTCCATCTTTAAACGCATTCATCGTGCTGCCCAGCTCGTCAAACGTCTCTGTCAGCTCTTCTGCCTGAGCGGCCTGTTCCTCGCTGATCTCCTTCGTTGCGGCAGCGGTTGCGCCCAACTCGCCGATCATTTTTTTTATGCCCAGTGTCATTTTGTTTAATTCCAGGCCAACCTGATGAAATTCGTCGCGGGCAGTGCTCTCGATCCGCTGCGTCAAATCCCCCGCTGAAACCGCTCTCATCATTTGATGCCACTGTCCGATCTGCCGCTGCATATGCTGATAGATCAATCGCCCGGCAATCATCCCGACCACCAGCGAACACCCTGCCATCAGAAGCGCTGCGGGTACAGGCAAGCTATTCAGCATGCCAATCGCTGCACTGATGACGGACGGGACGGTGCTCAACCCGAACAGCACCGGGCCCAAAAACGGCCGATGGATCAGTGTGCCCATCCGCAATACATAGTGCTTGCCTGCGACGGTTCCGATCGGGTAAGCCGAATCGATCAGCCACTCACCCGTGTCGCGGGCGTACAGCTGGCTGAGCTTCTCCCGCGTCCGGGCCGCTTTGCTCCCGACCTGATCGTTGTATATGATCCCTTCGCGCAGCCGATTGGTATGAATAATCCCCAGGCCCGTCTCATCGACAATGACAAAATACTCCCGCTTGCCCAGCTCTTTGTCCAGCATGGCGATAATGGCATCCCTGCGCTGGTCTATATGGCTTGTCCCCTGCAGCAGCCCCTTGATGGCGACAGCGACCGTCTGTACTTTGTTCTCTGCCGCCCGCGCTTTGTGCGAATGCAATATCCGCTTGTTCATCACGATCTCCCCCTGCCCCGAAATGTCCAAATACTATCTATTTTCTAATACTAGATATTATACTTGTTTTTATTGAAGGGAAACGAGGAACTTAGGAAAAAATGTGACAAATCCATTTTTGCCCAGCCCGCCCGCCTCTTGCCATCCTCCGCGCAAATCATTTATGATGGCTCTCATAGTGGTTAGATGAACATGGGAGAGAATTGTCTTGAAAAAATCGCTCTTTGCCGACATTACCTTGCTTTTGATCGTATTTGTTTGGGGCTCGACGTTTTTAATCGTGCAAAACGCGATTGCGACGATGCCGCCAAACACGTTTAACGCGGTTCGCTTCTCCATTGCCGCCCTTTTTCTCATCGGGGTCTTGTTTTTATTTGCAGCCAATCAACGCACGCTTTTTTCACCTGCACTCATCCGCTCCGGCGCCTTTATCGGCTTTTGGCTGTTCAGCGGCTACGGACTGCAGACGATGGGGCTTGCTTACACCACCCCTTCCAAGGCAGGGTTTATTACGGGGCTTTCTGTCGTACTCGTCCCGCTGTTCAGCTTTTTCTTGCTCAAGCAAAAAGTGAAGTGGCAATCCATTCTCGGTGTCGCAAGCGCCGTCGTCGGACTGTATCTGTTGACCGTCAGCCATTCAATCGGATTGAACACAGGGGATGTGCTGGTCTTTTTTGGCGCTTTCTGCTTTGCCATGCACATCGTTACGACGGGGAAATACGCCCCGACTTTCCCCGCTCTGCCGCTGGCAATCGTACAGTTGTCGACTGTGTCGCTGCTCAGTTGGATCTACGCCTTTTGCTTTGAAGACTGGCATACGGCCTTTAACGCGCAGGCATTGCTCGTACCGGACGTAGCCTGGGGCTTGTTCATCACCTCGATCCCTGCTACCGCGCTCGCCTTTTTGGCCCAGACCGCTTTTCAAAAGGAGACGACGCCGACGCGGGTTGCCCTTATTTTCGCGCTGGAGCCCGTCTTTGCTGCCTTAATCTCGTATCTCTGGATTGACGAAATGCTGACCGCGCTGCAATTCGTCGGCTGTATCCTGATCTTCAGCGGCATGATCCTGGCGGAACTGCCGATTGCGGAATGGCTCAAGGCGTGGCGCATGCAGCGGATAAACGCCAAAAGCAGAAGCTAAATGGAAGCAAACGAACGTACCCAGCACCTTAATCGGTACTGGGTTTTTTGTTTTTTGTTCATCCGTACAAATGACAGGCGACCACATGCCGATCGGAAACCGCTTGCCTGGCGGGTACCTCTGTTTTGCATATGTCCTTTACGTACGGACAGCGCGTATGGTCTCTGTCTTTGTTCCGGGAGCGGCTCCCTCGTTTTGCCCCGTTCCTGCCCCACAACCCATCAGCGACAGGGCCAGGAAAAGCACGGATAGTCGTTTGACTGCTTTGATCATGCTCATTTCCCCCTCATGCTCTATTTCCTGCTTTTTGAAAAGCGAAAACCTCAAGACGTGAACTGATAACAGGTATACTCGGCCTCGTTCGGCGGTCGCGGAGAATCTGTTGCATGACTCCGCATTCGTTCATCCCGGTTATACGAGATCAACCCGGCGGGCGTTACCATCAGATAAGCCGGGGAGTCATCCGGCCTGCACTCGATCACTGCGCCCAAATCGCCGACAGAAACGCTGGTGCAAGTGTGTACGATATAATTTTAGAGAATATTCCGTTTATTTTTGGAATGAATAGCACCTATACTCATACTGATTGGGCGGGCCAATCGCGATCCACACATTCCCCTCTGTCGGTTCCGCAATGACTGATGCGAAAGTGATGATATCGGCTCCCTTTTCCCCTGGCGCCTGAACTTCCTCATCGCCAGGCATCTGGCACAAGCAGTGGGGATAGCTGTGGCGGTCCCGCAAAATGTCTTGCATGACAGCTGCGTTCAACTTTCCGTAATTTTCCTTGAGCAGATTGCGCATACGCTCCAGTCTGACCCGAGAGTTGTCCAGCTCCACTCCCCGCAACCGCTCTTCTGCGAGCAGGCTGTCCGCCGTATAGTGATTCGAATGGGCGAGCAAGCCGTTTTCCGGCTAAATCACAGCATCCCGGGTCGGCGTGTTTTCCATATCGACGGAACTGCCGTATTTATCCAGCATGATCAGATTGCGCGAAGACGCCCGTTCGACACTCCGGACCCGTTCGATGGCTTGCTCGACCGTATTGACTGTGAGGGCCAGTCGGGACAGCATGTACCTGGGGAAGCCCCTCGCCAGCCGTCACAGGTGAGGAAGTTGGCAAACACGCCCAGTCCCTGATCGTTAATGCCGACGTAGGAGACCTGTCCGGCTGGCGTAAGCATCAGACTTGCCGGCCCGTCGTCAGGAACGTATTCGATGACGACTCCGAGTTCAGAGTAAAAAGCAGGAAGATCGCAATTTTGCCCGATCAGCGGAATGCCGTTTGACGTGGCTTCGGCTGAGGCAGCGAACGTCGTGCATTCATTGCTTGTTTTGCAGATGTGGTTCATTTCTGCGCGCAATTGGAGGAGATACGCTTCTTCCACCGTTATGCGGGCCCCCTCGGCAATGCCCTGAATCTCTTCGTCAAAAATTGCAGCATACTTCTGTACATAGGGACGGTATTGCCGGACAGCTTCTTCCAACTGGCCGGGGGATAAGTGAAACCGTTCGTTCAGCCGCTGGCTTATGTAGCTGAGATGTTTTGCGATCAAACTCGAGCAAGCCTCGCCAAACTGCCTGCCGATTTGCCGGTGTGTTCCACTGAAACGATAAAACGGATACGATTTTGTCGATCTGCCCTCATGGGTGTCATTATTCTGCATAGCTGTTATCTCCTTACCCTGATTAATTTCGGCTCCAATTGTTCAGAAGACTCGACTGGACTTCGCCAACCTTTTGGCGAAGTATTGGTCACTCTTACGCGGCTGTGATCATCTCCTTTTCAGCAAGTTATCAATATTTCGTATAATCAGAGTGTACCACCGGCTAAAATTAAAGTGAATTTAATAGTTTTAAGGAGATTCTTCAAATTTTTTTAAGTATTGGCCGAAATGAATCCGGGCAGCGATTGGCAACCGCTCTGCTCAATATTGCGCCCTGATGTGGTTGACGAATTTATCGATGATGGCAACCTGCGTGGATGATTCCCGATACAGCATCCATGTCTTCAGGGAAAAGACTTGTCCGTTCTTGTAGACCATTTCTGTCGTGTGCAATTGATCGTCGGGATGCAGAAAAATCTGCGGGATGATGGCGTAGCCCAATTCATTCTTCACCATCTCGCGGCAGATTTCGAAATTGTCCACCTGCATGCTGATCAGCGGCGGCTCGGTAAAGCGTTCGTACCACCAGTTGTTGATCTGCTCTATAAAACCCGAGCTGCTTTTGTAGTTAATACGGGGAATATTCGGTAAATGCTCGAGATCGAGCTGTTCTTTGGAAATGATGTAGACGTTCTCTTCCTTGATCAAAACAGAACGCTCGGACCACGTGTAGTTTCCTCTTACGATGGCGACGTGGATTTCCTCATCGCGCAACGATTTGAAGACGTCATCGCTGATCCCGGTATTCACGTTGATCTCAACCTTGGGATACAGCTTGAGAAAATTTCTCAAAATCGGCGGCAGTTTATACAGCGCAACAGCACGCGAAACGCCAATTCTCAGCATGCCCTGGACTTCGCTGCCCATATTCAGCAAATGATCCCGCGTCTTGCGCATCTCAACCAGCGCTTTTTTTGCGTAGTTGGCCAGATATCGCCCTTCCGGCGTAAACTCAATGCTTCGCCCGTGCCTCATCAGCAAGCTGACGCCGAATTCCTTCTCCAGCTGCTGCAGCCGATACGTCAGGGCAGGCGGCGTGATGTAGAGAAGATTGGCGGCTCGGGTCAAGTTTTTCTCTTCGGCAATGTAGTGCAGCATCAAACAGTCCTTCTCGTTCATCGCCAATCCCTTCTCTCACAGTGATTTTGGCGTCCCCCGTCTGGTCACCTCTTGCAGTACGGCTTCGACAAAAATCCGCATCACATTGCCGCTCACCTTGTGCGGCAGACGCTCCGTACGCTTCAGCCAACGCTTCAAGCTCAGCAAATGGTACATGGCGCGGACGAACCGGCCCTGGTGACCTTCCGCAATCAGCGCGGCCGCTGCCTGCCCCACCTTTGCCCAATGCCAGTACTTGACGAGCCACGGTCGAACTTCGCGGGCAAGCCGCTTGTTTTGCATGTTCATAAGCAGGTCATTGGCGGTTTGCTCCATCTCCTGAAACAACTGAATCAGCCCGTTCGTCGCCAGCTTCTGATTGCCGTGGAAAAAGTGAAAGCGAAATTCATGGAAGGCTTCCATCAGCGCAGGCGACTCGCGGTCGTTGAGAAACGAGCTGCGGACATTGTCGGCAAAGCGAAGAAAAGCGGGCGCATCCGTCTCACCCGCTACTTCCGCTATCGCCCGCCGCCAGGCCGCTTCGGCGTCGTACTGCTCCGGATCATGGAGAAATTCCGCAATGGTAATCAGCGGAATTTTCGAGCTCTCGGCGTACTCCATGGCATTGGCTACGTAGCCGAGCGAGTGCTTGTAGAGCTGCGGATCGCGGTGCAGCAGCGGGCCGATGTGCAGCTCGGCAGACATCGCCAAATCGTTCACCGGGTAGTTATCCCAGTAAAGCGGGAGGTGTTTGGTCCATTCGGCAAACCGGGCTGCATCGCCATCCGTCAGCGATGGCGAACAGACAAAGCGCCCCGTCCAAAAGAGGCCGATCTCCGCATTCAACCGGTTCCCCAGGTGTAAAATATACGGTTCATTGCCAAGCCCGTGATACGTCGTCGGGCAGACCACCAGCTTGTTCTCGCCCGACCAACGGGAGAGCTCTGCCGCTACGCGATTGGCCGTGTCTACGTGAGCGGCTGCCAAATGCTCGTACTGCTGTTTGTCCCGATCGTGCAAAAGCGTCGGCGGAATGTCGTCAAACAGCAGACTGAAATGGCGGACGCCGCGGTCAAACATCTGCGCGTACTTGTCCATCAGAGCCGCAAAGTGCTGCGGATTGGAATACTCCATACTGAGGCCCGGACTTACACAGTAGAAGAATGACAGGTTTGCGTCCCGCGATTGCTGCAACAGCTCATCAAGCTTTCTCAGCTCGTCTGCCGGATGGGGTTCTTGCCAGCGCTCCCGCAAGTAGAGGTCGTCCTTGGGCGAATAAAAATAGGCATTGAAGCGATGCCTGCCCATAAACGCGAGCATGTCAAGCCGTTCTGCGTGGGTCCAGGGCGTTCCGTAAAATCCTTCGATTACTCCTCTGATGGCAAAGAACTCCGCTTGCTGCACGTCCCTCTCCTCCACAATCCGTTTGCGTTTATTCTTTGTCCTGATCCTGCTTAAGCACCTGTTCCTCGTCGACTGCGCTCGTCTCCTCGCTCTGGCGAATTCTTCGCATAATTTCCGCCCACAGCTCATCTTTGCCTTGGCCCGTTTCCGATGAAAAGAGCAGCAGCGTATCCGTATCCCGCAGGCGCAGCGTGTCACGAATGACCTTGGCATGCTGCTGCCAGCGGCCCCGGGCGATTTTATCCGCCTTGGTCGCGACGACTACGGTCTTGAGTCCGATCTGCTTGCACCAGTCGTACATCGCGACATCGTCCTTGCTCGGAGCGTGCCGAATGTCGACCAGCTGCACGATGAACTTCAGCTCGTCTCGCTTCGTCAGATACGTTTCAATCATTTTTCCCCACTGCTCTTTGATCGACTTGGACACCTTGGCGTAGCCATAGCCGGGAAAATCGACAAAATACAGCGAATTATTTACCAAAAAATAGTTAAGCGTCTGCGTCTTGCCCGGTCTGGAGCTGGTCCGGGCCAGCGCCTTGCGGTTCATCATCTTGTTGAGCAAGGAAGATTTTCCGACATTGGAGCGACCTACCAGAGCGATCTCCGGTAGGCCGTCCGTCGGATATTGTTTCGGTGCGACAGCACTAATAATAAATTCAGCCGATGTAACTTTCATGTTTGTTCACCATAGGTTCCGTCAAGGCGTGCTTCAACACTTCATCCATGTGCTGCACGGGGATAAACGTCATCTCCTTGCGCACGCTCTCGGGAATATCCTCAATATCCTTTTCGTTTTCTTGAGGCAGGATGATCGTCGTCAGCCCGGCGCGATGCGCGGCCAGCGATTTTTCTTTCAATCCGCCGATCGGCAGCACCCGTCCGCGCAGCGTAATTTCTCCGGTCATGCCGACGTTTTTGTGCACCGGAATGCCGCTCAGGGCGGAGACGAGCGCCGTGGCCATCGTAATCCCTGCCGACGGACCGTCTTTGGGGATGGCCCCTTCCGGCACGTGGATGTGAATGTCGTTTTTCTCGTGGAACTCCGGATCGATGCCCCATTCATTGGACCGGGAGCGGATGTAGCTGAAAGCTGCCTGGGCCGACTCCTTCATGACATCGCCGAGCTGTCCGGTCAAGGTAAGCTTGCCTTTCCCAGGCAAAATGCTGACTTCGACGCTGAGCGTATCGCCACCCGTCTCCGTCCAGGCCAACCCTGTGACAGCTCCGACTTGATCCTCTTTTTCCGCCAGGCCAAATCGGAAGCGCGGCTTGCCAAGCAAGGACTCCACCGTTTTTGCGGTGACGATGACTTTTTTCTTTTCGCCGCTGACGATGATTTTCGCTGCTTTGCGGCAAATATTGGCCGACTCGCGGTTCAGATTGCGGACGCCGGACTCGCGCGTGTACTGGCGAATGATTTTGAGCATTGCTTCTTCATTGACGCGCAGCTTATCCTTCGAGAGCCCGTGCTCCTCGATCTGTTTGGGCAAGAGATAATCCTGCATGATCTTGAGCTTCTCGATTTCGGTGTAGCCGGAAATCGTAATCGTCTCCATCCTATCTAGCAGCGGACGCGGAATCGTATGGATCGTATTGGCCGTCGTAATAAACATGACATTGGTCAAATCGTACGTCTCTTCCACGTAATGGTCGCTGAACTTGTCGTTTTGATTCGGATCGAGCACTTCCAGCAAGGCTGAAGACGGATCGCCGCGGAAATCAGAAGCCAGCTTGTCGATTTCATCGAGCAGAAACACTGGATTGACCGTGCCAGCCGTCTTCATTCCTTGAATGATCCGGCCAGGCATTGCCCCGACGTATGTGCGGCGATGTCCGCGAATTTCCGCTTCATCGCGCACCCCGCCGAGCGAAATCCGAACGAATTCGCGGTCAAGCGCACGAGCGATCGACTTGGCCAGCGAGGTCTTGCCGACACCGGGTGGACCGACGAGACAGAGGATCGGTCCGCGCATTTTGTTGACAAGCTTCTGCACAGCGAGGTACTCCAAAATCCGTTCCTTCGGCTTTTCCAGGCCGTAGTGGTCTTCATCGAGGATTTTCTCCGCGTTGGCGATGTCGAGGTTGTCAATCGTTTTGCGCGTCCACGGCAAAGACAACAGCGTGTCGATATATGTACGGATAACACTGCCCTCTGCCGAAGTAGAAGGCATCTTTTCCAGACGATCCAGTTCCTTTTCGACTTTCACGCGAATCCGTTCAGGGGCGTCGGACTTATCCAGTTGGGCGCGCAGCTCTTCCATTTCACTCGCGCGTCCTTCCTTGTCGCCCAGCTCCTTCTGAATGGCTTTCATCTGTTCACGCAGATAGTACTCCTTCTGCGTCTTTTCCATCTGCTTTTTCACGCGCTGATTGATTTTGCGCTCCAGCTCCAGCACTTCCCGCTCATTGTTGAGCAGGCTGAGCAAATACTCCAGGCGCTCCTGCACATTGACGATCTCCAGAATCTCCTGCTTTTCCTTCATTTTGATCGGCAGGTGCGAGGCGATCACATCTGCCAGACGCCCCGGCTCGTCGATATCACTGACGGAGCTGAACGTCTCCGGCGACACTTTCTTGGACAGCTTGATGTACTGTTCGAAATGAACGAGCACAGCGCGCATCAGTGCTTCCAATTCATTTTCATTCGAAATTACTTCAGACAAATATGTAATGGAAACTTCAAAAAAGTCGTCTTCATTCCTGAACTCATCAATTTTTGCCCGCTGCAAGCCTTCCACCAGTACGCGTATCGTCCCGTTGGGAAGCTTCAGCATCTGCTTTACGCGAGCAACGGTGCCGACCGTATAAATCTGTTCGGCATTTGGTTCCTCAATCTCAACTTCCTCCTGGGTGGCTAAGAGAATCTTGTTGTCATCCACCATGGCTCGCTCTAGGGCCTTAATAGATTTCTCCCTGCCCACATCCAAGTGAAGTACCATGCTTGGATAAACGAGTAAACCGCGCAAGGGAAGCAACGGAAGCTCTCGTTTTCCGGTACGTTCACTCATACATAGCACCTCCATTGCCTTCATAAAATGATCGTCTGTTTCTCTATTTTTTACTGAGACGTTTTCGTATCATTTTAGCGCAAACCAAAGACATTGTCTAATTTCCCAAACACTCCGGAGACGCTTTTTCCGTAAGGACGTCTCTCCCTTTTCGGGAAATGCGGATATGACCGCTCTGCAGTCGACAAAACGGTCACATCCATTGCGCTAAATCGGCAGCGTCGAAGTGGTCAGCTCATCGGGCTGAACGGGCACAGCAAGGGGTACCACGACGTTTTCGTCCGTTTCCAGCGCAGGTTCTTCGATGATCGCCAAACCCATGCCTTCCTGGACGGTCGTGACCGGGATCACCTTGATCCCTTTCATTTCGGCGAAAATCGATTGCCAGTTCTCTTCCGGAATCAGCACGCGAGTCGCACCGGCGTTTTTGGCCGCTTCCACCTTGGCTACGATACCGCCGACCGGCTTCACCTTGCCGTGAATGCTCACCTCACCCGTGACGGCGAGCAGGTTGTCGATCGGTTTGCGCTGAATCGCCGAGCAGATGGCGATGGCAATCGTCAACCCTGCTGAAGGTCCGTCAACAGGCATACCGCCGGGAAAATTGATGTGCAAATCGTAATCAAACGGCTGCAATCCGAGCCGATGCAGGACGGTCAGGACGTTGTCGATCGAGCCTTTGGCCGTAGATTTGCGGCGAATCGTCCGGTTGCGGTTGCCCATCTCTTCTTCTTCGACGAGGCCCGTCATCGTCACCCGGCCATTGCCTGGCATCGTCGAGAGTGTCGCCGTCACCTCCAGCTCCATGACACTGCCCATGTTCGGGCCGAATACGGCGAGGCCGTTGATCAGACCGATTTGCGGCGTGGCGTGGACTTGCTTTTCGTGACGGGGCGACTTTTGGCTGCTGTGGACGACCCACTCGACATCCGCAGCGAGAATTGACTTGCGTTCTTCAGTCAGGGCGATCCCGGCAGCGATTTGCAGCGTATTGATGGCTTCGCGTCCGTTGGTCGCATACCGTTCAACCACCAGCGCCGCTTCCGGTTCAAGCTGCATGCTGATCTTTTCGGCTGCCGTCCTGATGATGCTGCCCACTTCTTGCGCCGTAAGCGGGCGGAAAAATATCTCCAGGCAGCGCGAACGCAATGCAGGCGGCAAATCTTCAGGAGAGCGTGTCGTCGCTCCGACAAGGCGGAAGTCTGCCGGCAGGCCATAGCGAAACACCTCGTGAATGTGGGCCGGAATCTGGGTATTCT
>CAMIVR010000100.1 GCA_946402065.1 uncultured Brevibacillus sp.
GCCTGATCGCATCCGGGTCAAATTGGCCGGGGTGACTGATCAGGAAATGCTGCGTTCCTTGATCGGCAAACCGGCGGTACTGACATTCCGCGATGAACAGGGAAACCACGTGATGCAGGGCAGCGACCTCGCGCCAAACGGGGCAAGCGTCGGCTATGACGATTTGCATCGGCCATTGATTTTGTTGAAGTTTGCGAATGCAGACAAATTTACGCAAGTGACCCGGGACAACCTGCACAAAAAGGTAGCCATCTACCTGGATGAAACGCTGCTGACTGATCCGGTCATTGACGAAGTGATAACAAGCGGCAGCGCGCAAATCAGGGGTCAGCGGACCGTGGAGGAAGCCACTCAAATCGCGAAAATTGTAAATACAGGGGCGCTACCTGCCAAGCTCGTCGAGCTGCAGGCCAACTCGGTCGGTGCCAGCCTGGGAGCGTTGGCGTTTGACAAGACGATGTTTGCCGGGTACGTCGGCTTTGGCGTCGTTCTCTTGTTCATGCTGTGGGTCTACCGCCTGCCAGGGATGATCGCCAACATCGCCCTTGCCTTTTTCACATACGCCTGCCTCGTCGTTTTGTACTGGATGCATGCGACCTTGACCCTGCCGGGAATCGCCGGATTTATTCTTTCGGTGGGAATGGCCGTCGACGCCAATATCATCACCTACGAGCGAATTCAGGAGGAGATCCGCAGCGGCAGGACGATTCTGTCCGCCTTTCGCATGGGCCAGCGCCAATCGTTCATCACCATCGTCGACTCGCACGTGACGACAATCATCGCAGCCGCGGTGTTGATGCTATTCGGCTCCAGCTCGATTCAAGGCTTCGCGATCATCCTGATCATGACGCTGATCGTCAGCCTGCTGACGAACGTCTTCGGTTCCCGTTCCCTGCTCTGGCTGCTGATCAAGTCCAATTTGTTTAAAAAGCCGGCCTGGTACGCAGTAGCTGAGCAAGACATCGGCGAGACGGCCCCGGTCGCACCAGTCAAGTTCGACATCGTCAAAAGCCGACGGAAGTTCTACACCTTCTCCTTGAGCATTTTGGCGCTCGGGCTGGCTAGCATGCTGATCTTCGGGCTTAACCTGGGAGTCGACTTCAAGGCCGGGACGAGGCTGGACGTGATGATCGGCAAGCAGTTCAACACGGCCGACATCGCCGGTGTGATTCAAAAAAACGTGCCGGACATTGCTTTTAAGCCGGTTACGACGTTTGGCAACAACAACGAATGGGCGACAACGACGTTCGATCAGCCCGTTTCCAAGGCCCAGCTGGAGATGATTCAAAAGGATCTGCAGCAAACATATGGCGATCAGGTCAGCAGGCAAGAATCGACGGTCTCTCCCGTCATCGCTGACGAACTGGTGAAAAAAGCGGCGATTGCCTTGCTGCTCGCTGCGGTCGGGATCTGCCTCTACATCGCTATCCGGTTTCAATTTTTGTTTGGGGTGGCGTGTATTATCGCGCTCCTGCATGACGTGTTCATTCCGCTCGCGCTGTTCTCCGTGTTCCAGCTGGAGATTGACCTGACGTTCATCGCAGCGATTCTGACGATCGTCGGCTACTCGATCAACGACACGATTGTCATTTTTGACCGGATTCGGGAAAATCTTAAAACGATGAAAGTCAAAACCGTTGACGAGCTGCAGCAGATGGTCAACATCAGCCTCTGGCAGACGATGCGCCGCTCGATTTTTACGGTGACGACCGTATTCATTACCGCACTGTCAATCGCCGTGCTCGGCAGTGAAGGGATCCGTAATTTCTCGTTGGCACTGATTTTCGGATTGGTCAGTGGGACGTATTCCTCTATTTTCATCGCCGCACAGGTCTGGGTGTCGTTGAAAAAACGGGAATTTTTGCGGAAGAACGCGCTCTGAAAAGACCTTGTTTCGGGGCTGCTGTGGAGGGAGAGTCGTTTTTCATGAGACTTAATTTGACCGCTTGCGGTCAGCCCAAAACGGAAAATCCGTTTTGGGCGATTCCCCTCGCCTCTACTAAAGCCACGATTCTTGATTGATTCCTCCAAAAGAAAAAACCTTGCCAATTTCACGAATGGCAAGGTTTTTTCTCCTGTTCCATATTTACGACCGATCCACCAATACCCAGATGAGCACACTGTCTTCATCACCGTCGTTGTATACTGCGTGCGCTTCGCCTGCCGGGATTAACGTCGCGTCGCCAGCCTTGATGTAGTAATCCTTGTCGCCAATGCTGGTGATCATCGAGCCTTTGACGAGGATCGAGTACTCATCCTCGCTGTGCGGAGCTTGTCCCTGCAGCGGAATCCGGCCCTTTGGTGGAATCGTCACCATCCCGAATCTCGCTTTGCCGCCCTCGATGATGTTTTTCGGGAAGAGTGTTTTTAACGATACGCCGGGCACATCCTCCGCCTGAAGCAAACTGCTTTTCACCACGATCATCTTGTTCCTCTCCCTCTCTCTTTGCTGAACAACCTCTTATTCATACAAATGGCACGCCACAGACTGACCGGGGCTTACTTCCTTGAGCGGAGGGGCCACTGTCTTGCAGATGTCCATGCAGCTCGCACAGCGGGTATGGAACGTACAACCCGCTGGCGGATTTGCCGGATTCGGCACGTCGCCGCGCAGGATGATCCGCTCTTTTTTTCCGCCTGCCCCGTGATGGACTTCCGGCACAGCCGACATCAATGCCGTCGTGTACGGGTGAAGCGGGTTGGCGTACAGCTTCGTTTTGTCCGCCAGCTCGACGATTCTGCCGAGGTACATGACAGCGACGCGATCGGCGATGTGTTCCACTACGGACAAGTCGTGGGAGATGAACATGTACGTCAGGCTGTACTCGTCCTGCAGGTCCTGCAACAGATTGATCACCTGCGCCTGAATGGAGATGTCCAGGGCAGACACCGGCTCGTCGGCGATGATCAGCTTGGGATTGAGCACGAGTGCGCGGGCAATGCCGATCCGCTGCCGCTGTCCGCCGCTGAATTCATGCGGATAGCGTTTGGCGTAGCTGGGGTTTAAGCCCACCTGCTGCAGCAGTGCCTCGACGCGCTCCTTTTGTTCGGCGGCACTGCCTGTTCCGTGTACTTTGAGCGGCTCGATCAGCGTTCGCTCGACCGTCCAGCGTGGATTGAGCGACGCATACGGGTCCTGGAACACCATCTGAATGTCTTTTCGGGTGGCCCGCAGGTCGGATTTGCCCAGCGTCGTCAGCTCTTTTCCTTCAAACCGGATAGAGCCTGCGGTCGCCTCCAGCAGGCGAATGACCAGCCGTGCTGTCGTCGACTTGCCGCAGCCGCTCTCCCCGACGATCCCGAGCGTCTCCCCGCGATTGACGGTAAAGCTGATCCCGTCGACGGATTTGACCGCACCCGTCTGGCGGGAGAGAACGCCTTTGCGGATCGGAAAGTACTTTTTCAAGTCGTTCACTTCCAAAATTACATCGCGTTGCGCAGTTGTCTGACTCATCCTGCTCCCCCCTTCTCAATCAGCCAGCAAGCCGTCTGGTTGGCCTGTCCATGATCAAACAAAGGCGGGATGGCTGTGTGACACTTGTCGATGGCCACCGAGCAGCGATCTGCAAACCGACAGCCCTTGCCCCATTGCAGCGGCGGAGGAACCGAACCGGAAATGTAGTGAAGGCGCTTGCCCTGATGGGACTTTTTCGGGAGAGAAGCGAGCAGGCCTTTTGTGTACGGGTGCTGCGGATTGTCCAGAATGTCGCGGACAGAGCCCTTCTCCACAATTCGCCCGGCGTACATGACGATCACCTGATCACAGACCTCGGACACTACACCAAGGTCGTGGGTAATCAACATCATCGACATTTGCTTGGTCGTCTGCAAGTCCTTCATCAGCTCGAGAATTTGCGCCTGAATCGTCACGTCGAGCGCTGTCGTCGGTTCGTCTGCGATTACCAGCTCGGGGTTGCAGGCCATCGCCATGGCGATCATGACGCGCTGGCGCATCCCCCCGGAAAGCTGATGGGGATAGTCGCTGATGATCTCGTTGGCGCGGGGAATTCCGACCATGTTCAACAGTTCAATGACGCGTTCCTTCACTTCCGCCCTGGATGCCTTGGTGTGGATTTTCAGCGTTTCGCCGATCTGATTGCCGATCGTATAGACCGGGTTGAGCGAGGTCATCGGCTCCTGGAAAATCATCGACAGCTTGTTTCCTCTGATCTGTCGCAGCTCTTTTTTGCTCAGGGAGAGCAAATCCTTGCCCTTGAACAGGATTTGCCCGTGCGAAACTTTGCCGGGGGGTTTGATCAGCCCCATGATGGACAGCGAGGTGACGCTTTTGCCGCAGCCGGACTCGCCTACAATGCCAAGCGTCTCCCCTTTTTTCAACGTAAAGGAAATGTCGTCGATTGCGTGAAAGGATTGGCGCTGGGATTGGAAGGTCGTCCGCAATTCTTTTACTTCCAAAATGTTCTCGTTCTCCATGCTTCCCCGCCCCCTTGCTTCCTAAAGTTTGATGCTGCCCAGACTCTCATCCATGTACGTCAGCATTGTCTCGATGATGTCGTCTGTATGTGCCATCGAAATCGCGTGGTGCAGCAGGTAGTTCGGCGAGCAGTAGACGCCTTTGGCGGCAAACGCCTGGATGAACTGCGCGTAGTAGTCTTTGTTGCTGGCCGCTGCTTCGCGATAGTTGTTGATTTCCTTGTCGGTAAAGTACCAGTGGAAATGGCCGCCTGCGCCCTGCATTTTTGCCGGGACACCGTGCTTTTTGGCCAATGCGCCAAACTCGTCGATCAAGTGAGTGGTGCGCTTTTGCAGCGTTTCATGAACGCGACGCTCCTCGAACAATTCCATGAAGGCCAGGGACGCCGCCAGCGATACCTGATGGCCGTTGTACGTACCGATAAACGAGCACGGCCCTTTGCCTGGTGTGACAGTTTCGAAAATCTTCGCTTTTCCGGCAAGTGCCGCCAGGACATAGCCATTGCTGATCGCTTTGCCGAACATGGCAAGGTCCGGCGTCACGCCGAAGTACTCCTGCGCGCCGCCCGGAGCTGTACGGAATCCGGTCAACAGCTCATCGAACACGAGCACGATGTTCAATTTGTCGCACAGGCTGCGCAAGCCTTCCAGGTACGCTTTTTTCGCTGGAATGTAGCCGATGTCGATCATCACGGGCTCGAGAATCAATGCCGCGATGCGATGCTGGTTTTCCGTGAGCAACCGTTCTGCCGCTTCCAGATCGTTGAACGGCAGGACCAGCGTGCTTTTGACCATGGATTCGTTCAATCCTGCTGAACCAGGCAGTGAATTTGGTGCGGAGTGGTCGCCCGCTTTGGTCAGGTCCGGCCATGTGCTGACGTACACGGCGTCGTGCCAGCCGTTGTAGGCTCCTTCAATGACAGCGATATCCTGTTTGCCTGTATACGTGCGGGAAATCAGCATGGCATGCATCGATGCTTCCGTTCCGGTATTTGTGTAACGCACTTGTTCGGCTGTTTTTACGATAGAAAGAAACTTTTCTGCTGCCTTGATGCTCAGCTCCGTCTCCAGCCCGGTCACGATCCCGCTGTTCATGTAAATCTGCATGCGCTCGTTGAACTCCTTGTCATTGTGCCCGAAGATCACTGCGCCATTGCCCATGATTGTATCGAGGTAGCGGTTGTTGTCGACGTCCCAGACATATGCACCTTCGCCTTTTTTGTAGTACAGCGGATGCGGATTGCGATGGCGGGAATTGGAGTGGATCCCGCCTGGCACCATCGAGCTGGCCTTGTCATAAAGTTCTTTCGATTTTGTATCGTTCATGTTTGCACCTCTTTACACAAATTGTTTTACCGTATCGCTCGAAAGCATGTTGGTGTATAGGAATTGGTAGAATCGCTTTCTGTCTGCCTCCGGCACGCGCTGATAGACCGCTCGGACCGCCTCATTGCCGCGCCAGTAGCTGTAGATGAACGGAGCCCGCAAAAAGTGCTGGAAGAAGCGCAGCCGCGAAGCAATCCAGTTTTCTTCGCCAAAGGCAAATCGTTCGAGGAAGGCGCTCACGTCCTCCAGTGGCTTCTGCTCGCTATGGATCATATGGGCAGCATTCATCCCGGAAATCGAGCGGATTTTTTGGTAGATGGCAAAGATTTGGTCATCGGCGGTATCAGCCCAGCGGATAAAGTCGATGCCATTGTCGGCGATGCCTTCAAACACCGAGCTGCTGGCTGTGTTCGTAATGACCAGCGCGGCATCCAGCGGAATCTCGCCGGCCGCTACGCCCAGCTCGCGAATGCGCATGTGTGTCGTATGACCGGGGAAGCACTCGTGCGTGACCAGGTGCTTCAACGCTTCGTAGCTGTACGACAAGTCGCCGTTGATGTACATCTTGCCGCCGACGTAGTCGCAGTACGCATTGTAGGGCACGTCGCAGACGACGACCGGGGTGACCTCGACATCGGCCATTTGTGGAAACATCATCTGCACGACGCGCTGTTTGGCCGCAGCCAGCAGCTCGCGCAAGACGGATTCCACCTGCTGGGCCGGGACGCGACGGTCCGCTTCCCAGGCGCGGACTTTGGCATGCAGAGTGCCTTGATAGCCTTTTGCAGTCAAAGCCGCATCCAGCTTTTCGTGCAGCAATGACTGTTCCCGGGCGGTGTACGGATTTTCGTTCACGTAGAGAAAGTTCCGCACCTTGTCGCGAAACGTGCTCGGCTGCCCGGCTGACCAGTCAGCCAGGCTGCGCAACGAGCCGATCTGCTGCTGCATGTAATTGCGGCGGACGTCATCCCCAACCGCGAGATAACGGCGCTGAAGCTCGTCCAAGTCGCTACGGACATGTGCCCACTCTTTATACGCATGTGGTGTCTCGGTCGTCAGGTTAATGGGCACCAGTCCTTCACGTGTGAACGAGGCTTCCTTGTCGTCAGCGTTGGCTGTGCGAAACAGCTCGTCCATTCCGAGCACGATGCGGGTGTACTCAACCGCAAGGCTCTGATCAAGTGAGTCAAGTGCTGGCATCGCTTATTCCCCCTCGATTGTGTCGAGATTACCGATCATGAAACCGTAGTCGCCTGCATTTACTTTTTGAATCGTGCCACGCATCAGAATGACCAGGTTGCGTTTGAACGGCGTGCGGATGACCTCCAGCTCTTCGAAGGTTTGCGGATTGTAGGTGCGGGCCAGTACCTGCTCTCCTTCGATTACGGTGCCGACTGCGCTAAAGTCAAAGCCTGGGACCATGATCCCGCCTTGCGTCGGACGGATGCTGGCAATCTCGGTTACGACTACCTGCTTTGGTGCCGGCGTCACTTCGCCCGGCAACATTTTCAGGTGGCGCATGCAGTTGAAAATGCCCTCTACGCCGCGTTCCACGTCTTTTGCATAGTTCGGTCCGCCGCCTACCTCAACCGTAACGCTCGGGATGCCTTTCGATGTCGTATACGTCGCCGTCGTTCCTTCATACGGGTGAGCCGGACGGTAGAGCACCGGGAAGTTGAACGCACGCGACAACGCTTCGTCATTCTGGATGTAGACGTAGTCAACGATCGGTACAGCCCCGCCAGCATGCAGGTCGATGTACGCATCAATCGTGTCAAGGAAGTTGGTCACGATCGAATGAGCCAGCTGGTCGGTGACCCAGCCCTTCGGATCGCCCGGGAAAACCCGATTGAGGTTGTTCATATCGAGCGGCGTGTTTCTCGTCAGCGATTCAAACGCCAGCGGATTGGCTACCGGCATCATTTTTACGGTTCCCGACAATTCGGCTTCGTCCAACCGCTCATAGACGCGGCGCAGGATTTCCGCACCGATAATTTCATCGCCGTGGATGACCGCCGACAGGCCGAGGACAGGTCCGGGTTTTTGCCCGCGAATCGTGTGGATCAGCAGCTTTACGGGCGCGCCGTTGGATAAATGGGTAACAACAATCTCGTTACATTCACGTGTCGATTTGCTCATGCCAGATTCCTCCATTATTTGCGTTTTAGTTTCGTATCTGTAAGATCGCGAATCCCATCGCCCAGCAGGTTGAAGCCGAGTACTGTCAGCATGATGGCCAGACCGGGATAGATCGACAAGTGGGGAGCATCTTTGATGAATTTCATCCCGAATGACAGCGTCCACCCCCAGCTCGATTCAGGCGGTTGAATTCCCAAGCCCAAAAAGCTCAGCGTAGCCTCTGCGACGATCGCCTGCCCAAGACCGAGCGTAGCGACGACGATGATCGGCGCAATACAGTTTGGCAAAATATTGTAGAAAATGATGCGAAAGTCGTTGGATCCGATCGTGCGCGCTGCCTGCACGTACTCCTCTTCCTTGACGACGAGGACATTGGCGCGGACAAGTCGTGCGTAGTTGGTCCAGTAGACCAGGGCAAGGGCGATGATCACGTTTTCGATCCCCGGACCGAGCGCCGCCACGAAGGCAATCGCCAACAGCAGCACGGGAAACGACAGGACGATGTCGACGATCCGCATGATCAGCGTATCAACCCAGCCGCCGTAGTAACCGGCGATCAAGCCAAGCGAAATGCCGACGATGGAAGCCAATCCGACGGAGACGATCCCGACTTCCAGAGATACCCTTGCTCCGTAGAGTATCCGTGTGTACAAATCACGGCCAAACTGATCGGTGCCAAGCAGGTGTCCCCCTTCCATCGGTTTGAGCAGTCGCTCTTTCATCACCATTTCATAAGGGTCGTGAGTCGCCAAGAGCGGCGCCAGGATTGCGGCGAGGATGACGAGACAGACGATGCTCCCGCCGATCAGCACGGATTTGCTTCTGATCGCGTTCAGGAACGAACTTTTTAGATTCTGGGAAAAACTCACTCGTCCCCCTCCTTTATTTCTGCTGAATCTTCGGATTTACCACGGCATACAAGACGTCAACGATCAGATTCGTCACAGCGAACAGGAACGCAATGATCAGCACACAGCCCTGCACAACAGGGAAATCGCGTTGACTGATGGCGGTGATGACGAGCCGTCCGATTCCCGGCCAGGCAAAGACACTCTCCGTTACGATCGCTCCGCCGAGCAAGCTGCCGAATTGCAGTCCGACGATGGTGATGACCGGAATCAGCGCATTGCGAAACGCATGTTTGAAAATGACCATAAAGCCGTGTACACCTTTTGCTTCTGCCGTCCGGACGTAATCTTCTTTCAGAACCTCGAGCATCGTCGATCTGACCATGCGTGTAATCAGTGCGGCACTCATTACCCCCAGGGTCAGAGCGGGCAGGATCAGGCTTTTCAGACTATTCACGAGGTTGTATACATTGCCGGTCGTGATCGCCGTCAGCAGCGATTCGGTGAGCGGTTCACCCCGGCCAAACGAAGGAAACCAGTTCATGTTGACCGAAAAGCCGATAATCAACAGCATCCCCATCCAAAACACGGGCATGGACACGCCTAATTGGGCAAAGAACATGCTGACGTAATCAAGCCAGGAAAATTGCTTCACTGCCGAAAGAATCCCGAGCGGAATGGCGACGATCAGCGCGATGATCATCGCGACAACAGCCAGCTCGATCGTGGCCGGAAGCTGTTTCATCACGAGTGTGAAGACAGGCTGATCCTGAAAAATGGAGGTGCCCAGATCGCCTTGCAGCAAATGTTTCAAAAAGACAAATAATTGGACATACAGCGGTTCATTCAGTCCCAGAATCGTGCGCAAGCGTTCCACTTCATCAGGGGTAGCATCCTGGCCCAGCAGCACCATCGCCGGATCGCCCGGAATCATATGCAGCAGCAAGAAAACCAAAATGGAGATCCCAAGCAGCACGGGAATAAATTGCAACAATCGTTTTACTAGATAAGTCGCCAAAAAGAACCGCTCCTTACTTTAAAAGCAAGGGGAGGATTCCTCCCCCCTCCTGCTTATTTTTTCACTTCGACATCTTTCAGACCAAACAGACTGCCTTTCGGGTGCTCATGGAAACCGCTCACTTTATTCGCGTACATCGCGATATAGCCTTGGTACAGAACGACGTCGTACGCTACCTCGTCGGTAACGATTTGTGCGGCTTCCTGGTAGATTTTCGCCCGTTCCGACTGATCCAGCGTTGCACGGCCTTTTTCCAGCAGCTCATCTACTTTTGGATTGTTGTATTTGCCGTAGTTGTTGCCGCTCGTGGAGTTGAATTGGCTGTACATCGCACGGTCAGGATCCACCAGGCTTAACCAGCCGAGCAGGGCGATGTCGAATTTTTGCGCCATCAGGTTGTCACTGAAGGTAGCGAACTCTGTCGTGGATACTTTGGTGTCGATGCCAGCCTTGGCAAATTCGTGCTGCAAGTACTCAACCGTTTGTATCCGGTTTGGATCTTCTGTGTGTGTAGACAGAGTCAGCGTCAGCTTCTTGCCGTCTTTGTCCAAAATGCCGTCGCCGTCGCTGTCCTTCCAGCCAGCTTCCGCGAACAGCTGCTTTGCTTTTTCCGGATCGTAATCCGGGCCTTTGATGCTGTCAGTATACGCCCAAGACGGTGGAATCAACGGGGAGTTGCCCGGCTTGTCCATGCCTTGATAAATCTCGTTGGAGATCTCTTCCTTGTTGACGAGATGGGCGATGGCCTGGCGAACCTTGACGTCAGACAGGATCGGATTGGTCGTGTTGAAGTTCAAATACGTGAAGCCGAGTCCCTCTGTCTGTGTGACCGTGAAGTTCGAGTTGTCTTTAACCGATTTGATGTCTTGCGGCGAGAGCGGCGAATGCACGAGATCGACGTCTCCTGCTTGCAGTGCGGATACCCTGGTCGTATTGTCTGGGATGATGAAATAGGTAACCTTCTTGGTTTTCGCTTCGCCTTCCCAGTACTTGTCAAATGCTTCAAAGGAGATTTTGCTGTTTTTGTCCCACTTGACCATTTTGTACGGGCCTGTCCCTACAGGATTGCTCGCCAGCGAATTGTCGTTCTTTTCGCCGATGTGCTTGGGCACGATACCCAAGTCTAGGTAGCTGAGCAATGGTGCGTACGGCTGTTTCAGCGTGAACTTGACTGTTGACTCGTCTACTGCTTCCACTTTTTCGATCGGTTGATACAGCTTTGCGTACGGCGCTTTGAAGTTCGGGTCGAGCAGTGACTCGTACGTGTATTTGACGTCTTCCGCAGTAAGCGGCGTTCCATCGTGGAACGTTATCCCTTTGCGCAGAGTAAAGATCCACGTCTTCGGATCGGGATTTTCCCATTTTTCCGCCAGGTCAGGCTTCGCTTCCAGCTTATCTGATAATCTGACAAGTCCGTTGTAGACGAGGTCTATGACGCGTGCTGCGCTCGTATCTTTCGACAGGCGAGGGTCCATCGTTCCGGCATCGAGATCGAGGCCGATTTTGATTTCGTCTGCGACGCCCTGATCAGTCGTCTCACCTGAAGCAGCGGAATTGTTCGAGCCGGTATTTTTTGGCGCGTCGTAGCTGCAGCCGGCAAGCGCAGTCCCGACGACAAACAACAGTGAAAACAGAGATGATGCCACTTTCTTTTTCATCTTACTTCCCCCTAATCGATTCATTCACACTGCTATTCCACCTTAACGTCGAGATATTGCACCTCCTTCGGGCTTAACGTCAAGACCTCGCAGCCCGTCTCGGTCACTACTACAATATCTTCAATCCGGACCCCAAACTCGCCCGGAAGATAGATACCCGGCTCAATGCTGAACACCATGCCAGCCTGCATCTGATCCGTGTTTTTGGCGTGGAGGAACGGCCCTTCATGCAGTTCCAGTCCCAAGCCGTGACCAGTCCGATGGGTAAAGTATTCGGCGTAATTCCACTTGGCAAATTCCCGCCTGATCATCAAGTCGATGTCGGCGAACCGAACACCCGGCTTCACCATCGCAATCGCCTTTTCCTGAGCTTCGCGAACAATCTGATAAATCTCCGCAAAGCGTTCATTCGGCTTGCCGTAAAATACGGTTCTCGTTATATCGGAACAGTAGTGCTGGAAAATCCCGCCAATGTCCAAAACAATCGCCTGCTCAGGCAAAAGTCCGGCGTCACTCAGCTCGTGATGCGGATTCGCCGTGTTAGGACCGAAGCCGATGATCGGTTTGAACGACAGCTCATGGGCCTGATGCTCCGCAAAAAAGCTGCGAATCGTCTCGCCCATCTGCCGCTCTGTCGTCGGTAAATACTGCAGCTCCAGCACCTGGTGCATGACCGCGTCAGCGATCCGCGAGGACTGTCTGAGCGTATTGATCTCCGCTTCGTCTTTACACTCGCGCTGTTTTTCCACAATCCCACTTTTGGCAATTTTCAGAGATGGATGCGCTTTCATCAGATCAATCAAAAAAGCACTGGGCCAGTTCTGATCAACACCCACCTGATGCTGCTGCCCGATGTACGTGCTAAGCAATTCAACCGGATGGTCTTCGTCGCGCCAGAGAATCACCTCGACTTCATCCGGAAGGCGAAGCTGTCCAGCGAACATCTGATGCACAAAAAACTTCGGATTCGCTTCCCCGTCAAGCAACAGACAGCTCAACCGCTCGCCGGTATCCAGCTCCTGCCCGGTCAAATAGACGAGGTTCGGCCGTGAAGCGACGATCATGTGGTTCATCTGTGCGGCTGTCATCGTTTGCACGCTTTTTTGCATGCGCTTGGAGTATACGTTCACCATCACAACCTCCTTTCAGGAAAATAAAAAACCAAGCAAAAACTATCTATCCCTCGCATAAAGAGATAGAGTAGTCAGCTTGGTACGTAAGTTCCGGGGGTATGAACAGGGGCTGCCTATCCACTGAAACTTAGGCTCGCTGCTTCATTCTGTTGTAAAAGTGTGAACTTTTTTACATTATAATCAGCCTTATTGAAAATTTCAAGAACTTCACTTTATATTTTTTTACTTTTATTCTTCTGATACGTCGTACTTCATCGACTTGTAAATTTCAAACTGGTTATAGGCGTCACGGATGGCGGAGATGATCGCTTTCTTGCCCAGGCCGTAATACCGCTTCTCAAACCTTTGAATCGGGCTTTCGATTCCTTGCTTCAAGTCGTGATTTACCAGGATGTCTTGAATGAAGCCTGTACACATGTTGGTAATAAACGTGCTGGAAGCGTTGATTACTCTGTCTGTGTGGGGATCGATCTCAAGTCCGACGCCCATCACGCCGTATAGGTTTTTCGCGGCCATGCCGTCCGGCAAGCGCGCATAACCGGTACAAAAAATGGTTTCCCCTTTTTCAAAGTCCATGTGAGATCCCTCCTTGCTAGCTACTCGCTGACAGCATCTTGTATATTACCTGAGGATGTTGCAAAATCCTGATTAGCTTATATCTTACTATGCCATATGGGAAATTCCTAGCCGGAATGTACAGGGTATGCAGTTCTTCAGCCGACTGCTAGACGCGAAACCGGCTGATCTGTTCCTGGAGCTCTTCCGTCATCCTGGCCAAAGCTCCGGCAGACGCTGCAACTTCCTCCATGGAAGCGAGCTGCTCTTCCGTAGAAGCTGACACATTTTGTGTACCGAAAGCGATATTTTCAGCGATCCGAGAAATTTGTGCAACCTCTTCCACGACATGATCTGTGCCGGCATTCATCTGCTCTGCCGCAGCCGACACCTCTTGAATATGCTGGGCAACAGTCTGGATCGATTGCTGAATTTGCGCAAATGCAGCCCCGGCCGTCTGAACCATCTGCATGCCGGATGTCACTTCTTTCGTCCCGGCCTCCGCCGCTCTGACCGCCTGGTTCGTCTCCGTCTGGATAATCGCAATCAACTCGGCGATTTGCTGTGCCGATTGGGCCGACTGCTCAGCCAGCTTGCGCACTTCATCGGCGACGACGGCGAATCCTCGCCCGTGCTCGCCTGCACGTGCTGCCTCAATAGCCGCATTGAGTGCGAGCAAATTGGTCTGGGCGGCAATTCCGGAGATGACTTCGACGATCGAGCCGATTTCCTGTGAGCGGCTGCCCAATCCCTCCACGGTATGAGCAAGGCCGATCATCGTCTGGTTGACCTCGCCGATTTGTCTGATCGTCGTTTGAATCGCCTCGTTTTCTGCGACGGAAATGGCTCTCGATTGGTCTGCTTCTCTTGTCGCAATCTGGGCAAAGGCAGCGATCTGCCGGGCGCCTTGGGCCATTTGGCGAACGGTCGTGGAGCTTTCTTCCACGCTGTTGACCTGCCGATCCGTACCGGCCGCCACCTCCTGAATCGTCGTTGCGATCTGTTCCGTCGCCTTGCCTGTCTGCTCGGCGCTAGCCGTCAATTGTTCTGCCGACGCGGCCACCTGTTCAATCGTTTCTTTTACTGTAACGATCATGCCTGCAAATGAGTCAAGCATCAGATTGATATTCTCTTTTAACGATTCCAGCTCATCTGTGCCTTTCACCCGCAATCTCCCGGTCAAATCGCCTGTAGACACGCTCTGCATCATCGACGAGATAGCCAGCACCGGCCGCAGCATGCCCCTGGAAAGAACAAACGAGAGGACGACAATTGCTCCGATCGATATAAGAATAGCGATGAATGCTTTGGTTTCGGTTTGATTGACCATCTCGTAGATTTGTGTTTCCGGAGCCGTCATGACCAGCTTCCACCCGGTCGTGTTGATCGTCGCATAGCCTGCCACCCGCTTCTCGCCTGCTTCAGGGTACGCGAAAACCCCGTCCGACTTGGCGAAAACAGCCTGCTCAAACGCTTCAATCTTGGCTGGGGTGGAAAACTGTTTGAAATCTTTTCCCAGCTTTTCTTTCGCATGATGGGCCAAATACACGCCTTGTGGTGAGATTAGGTAGCCGTAACCGGCATCCCCCATTTTCATGTTTGTTACCAGCGTGACAAATTTGTCAGCATTGATTTCTGGTTGAATCGCGCCGGCGAACTCCCCCTTGTCATCGAGAATGGGCACATCCAAATAAAAGGTATATCCTCCGGTTGCCGGGTTCGCAACGATGTCACTCAAGACTGCCTTCTTGCTCTTCATGACCTCGATGATGTTGGGGAACCCCGTCCCGTCCAGCTGCTCACCCGTTGTACTGGTTATATGGCCGTTTCTGTCGACGTAGGAGCTCACGTTAACATCCGGATCCGAATCGATCATCAGCTTTAGCAGCGGCATGATTTCATTTACGTCACCTTTGGCGAATTCCGGGTGCGCTTTGATCATTGTTTCAGCCGAGCCAATCTTTCCGGAAATCCAGGTATTCATGAAATCGGCATTGAGCTTCGCCATTCGCAGCAATTCGTCGTCTGTGTTCGTGGTCAAAGTCTTAGTAAAACCGGATACCAGGATAAAGGATAGAGCAAACAACGGAATGACGGAAAGAGCGAGTAATAATAGCGTAATCTTCACCTTTAACGAGCTTTTCCAGCGAAACTTCTTCTTCACTGATGCCATAACTTTCTCCTCCTCATGTCGAACCCAAATGATGTGTAGCGATGTGGCAAGAATGTCAACAGAAATGCAACATGTAGGTCCATGTCCCTGTGAGAAATTCATACCCTTGCCAAAGGAGAAATAAACCAGGGCTGAAAAAAACCAGCACGTCTATCGTGCCGGTTAGTCTTGCCTGCCGGGTGGCTGTTTTTCCTCTCTTTTTGCCGTGATTTCAATCAGTACGTCCAGTTTTTGATTGCGCTCGGCGTCCAATTTTATTTTCTTTTTCATGAATAGCATGGCGTACACGATGCTATAAATGATAAAGGCGTAAAAGAGCAGCATAATGATCATCGGCAAAAGCATCATAAAGCTTGTTCCAAAGCCTGGACCGCCATCAGGCGTAACAAAACTCATATCGTCCATCCCTCCTTTTCCGTCTGTGTTCACATGATGTCCGTCGCATCTGTTTACCCAACGTATCACGTTCCCGTATCGATTGGCAAAAACAGGGCAACCTTTGTTTCGGCCGCCCCGTTCGGCTCTATTTACATATTTACTTTAAATTGACGGGAATCGGAACAACGCTCTGCTCGCCAGCGGCTTCCGTCGGCGGCACTTCGTCCTCAGAACGCTTCTGCAATACAAACGCGGCCGCTTTCTGATCAAAAAGCCAGGTTTCATTGACCCAACGCCCCAAATCGTTGCGGTAAGCGACCGTCTGATACGTTGAGTCCGGCAAAGCGATCAGGTGATTGCTGAGGAACTTTTCTTCTGACTGTTCACGCTCCGAATAGGTAAACTGAATCGGCTCCACTTTCCCATCCTGGATATAGTACAACTTGGCCAACACGCCATTGGAACTGCCGTACTGCGTAACGACGAGAATATCGGGCTTGCCTGACGCTTTGACGGCATACACCATCTCCCGCGAAGCATTAAACTCGCTGATCCCGTCACCTGCAAAGGCTATCGACTGCACGGCCGAATCATTGCGCTCCCCCGCTTTTCGTACACTGAGCCGGTAGTGTCCGCGATATAGCACATCACCCTCCATGGCACCCGCCCACGAATCTGTCTCCCGTACCTGCGTTTCATCAGCAGCGTAGAGAAAGCCGACATAGGCGCTTCCCTCCTGATCGTGCAACTCCATGCGGTAGCGGCTTTTTGCCTCCGCGTCATCTCCCGAAACATTTGCAGCATACATGAATCCTGCTGCCACCAGACTTACCAGAATGGCTACCAGTTTGCCAACCATTGTAAAAAGCTCCCTTTCCGTATGCCAATCCGCTCATGCCTCCCCCTGATCACCTACGGATTCTTTTCCTAGTACCGAATCCATCTACTCGGTACCAAAAGATCGGCTCCATTCTCTAAGACGAGGCGACAGCCTATATGTTTCGGTCACCGTATGATTTTTGCTCGAACCCGTCGCACGGACCGCAAAAGGAGAAACGAAACACGCCGCCAGGGATGCGTAGCATGCTGAACGCTTTGCGTAGGGGGCAAGGGCATTCCTTCCCTCAGAGCATACGGCGGTACTCCCGGGCGCTTACCCCGAATTTCTTTTTGAAAGCGCGTTGGAATGTGCTTAGACTGCCAAAACCGACCTCATAGGCGATCGCCGTAATATCCTGAGAAGTTCGCTGCAGCAATTGTCTGGCCTGCTCAAGCCGGACTTCGTTCACATACAGACTCGGCGTCTGTCCCAGATGCCGCTGAAACAAGGCGATCAGGTGAAATTTGTTCACTCCCGCACACTGCGCCAAGCGGTCCAATGACAGATCGTCGCCATACGCGTCCCGGATGTACTCCACGACGCGGCAGAGCGCAGGATGGGGCAAATTCTCCCGCTGTTTGCTCCACACGGCACTGTGCGTACCCGCATGCAGCGACAGAAACACTTCTGCCAGCTTCCGTTCAAACTCTTGCATCGCCAACAGGTCGCTCGAAGAATTGACCGCGAGTGCAAACAGCGTCTCTGCCAGCTTGCGAAACTGTTCCGTCGCTCCCTCCACCCAAGGGATAAACGCCAGTTCGTCAGGTGCGTTGTCCACCCGCTCCTCCAGCTCCTTGCGCAAAAAATCTTCGTGAGCGCTGATGAGCATAATTCGTACAGGCTGATCATGGGCAATATGGCAATGCCGATCGCTTGGAGAGACGATTAAGCGCTGATTTATGTCCATGCTGCGCACACGCTGGTTGAACTGAAACGAAACCGCTCCTGATAGCGGCACGCTTATCTGATAATAGCAGCCATGACCGTGCAGCTCGTCGGACGTATTGGCCGCAAGCTCGAATATGCGCAATCCGGTATGCTCCAGCTCGACTTTTACATCCATCTCTCTTCACCCCGCTTGTTGAACAAGTATACTTGGGTTTCCTCCACCCTCATAGGCTGCAAATATTGGCCTGCCATTTTCCCAATCGATGCGGTGCCCAGCCGTGTATTCCCGCTTACAATGTCTTCTAAGCAAGAAAAGAAGGATGGTTTCACATGAACAGGTACCTTGGATTTGACACCGCGATCTGGGTTCGGGTTGTGGGGACGGCACTGACATCGATTACAGGGCTGATGCTCACCCCGTTTTTGGTCATGAAGCTGCATGCAGAGTGGGATGG
Source organism: uncultured Brevibacillus sp. (assembly GCA_946402065.1). Taxonomy (GTDB): domain Bacteria; phylum Bacillota; class Bacilli; order Brevibacillales; family Brevibacillaceae; genus Brevibacillus_D. The sequence continues at coordinate 17,886 of CAMIVR010000100.1, forward strand.
TGCCATTCTGCTACCGCTTGTGATGGTTGGCATCCAGCCGTTTACCGATATGCTGCTGAGCATTCTGTTTGGAGGTGTAGCCGACCGGTATGGCCGCAAGCGCATCATGATGCTTGCCTTGCTGCTGCAAGCCCTGGCCATGCTCGGTTTCGCCTTTGCCGGTGAAGCGTGGCAGATCGCCCTGTGCAGCATGCTTAACGGGCTGGGGCGATTTCTGTTTTTCCCCGCCGCCCACGCCCAATTGTCCGATTTGGTTCCCGAAGGACGGCGGGCTGAAGTGTATGGACTGGTGAACACCGCAGCCAGCATCGGCGGGGCAATCGGTCCCCTGCTGGGCATCGTCATGTACAAGCAGAATCCGGCACTTGTCTTCGGGCTGGCTGCGTCTACCTTCATCATCTATGCGCTGCTCGTCTACCGAAACGTTCCGGAAACCCACGCTGTACCGATCACGGCACCGCAGGAGCGCTTCCGGCCTGGAGAACATAAAGCGTTGTTTGCCTTTATGCTGCTGACCGTTCCCGTCTCACTGCTGTTTGTCCAAATGGAATCCACGCTTCCGCTGTATTTGCCAACGCTGTTCAGCGACCACCTGTCCGTACTCGGCGTGTTGATGACACTTCATTCGGTGCTTGTCACGCTCTTGCAATTATGGTTCGCTAGACGTACAGAACATGTCTCACCACGCATTATTTTGCCGCTCTTCTCGCTCATGCTGGGGTGCGTCGGCATCGGCTTCGCCTTTTCGACCACCCTGTTCGGCCTGATCGTGTTTGAAGTTTTGCTTAGCGTGGCGGAAATGATTGGCTTTGCCCATTTGCTGAAGCTGGTTTCGATCATCGCTCCAGGCCACATGCGCGCACGGTACTTTGCCTTATTTGGCATGCACTGGGACATATCGCGGGCATTCGGGCCGCTCCTTGGCGGCTTGCTGCTGCGCGAATGGGGCGGCAGCCTTATGTTCGCGCTGTTTTCAGCGCTGCTGTTCATTTCGGGCAGCTTGCAGTTTTGGTTCATTCAACGCTTTTGGCAAAAATCGAGTGATATTCCCAAGTAAAGGAGCGAGACACAATGCTACTGCCGCCGGCAAACGGATTGCATCAGCGGATGCGCCTGACATCTGCCGAACTGGCCGACAATACAGCGCTGGCAAACACCTGCAATGCCTATGAGCGCATTGAGCTGAAGCTGAACATGGATATGCTGGAACAGCGCGCAGGTGAGTTCGTCGAGGATTTTCTCTATTACGCAGAGGGCGAGCTCGTCGGATTTCTCGGTATGTACGGTTTTCACTCAAGTGAAGTCGAGCTGAGCGGGATGGTCCACCCCGACCACCGCCGGAGAGGAATTTTTCGTACACTTTTGCGAGCTGCTCAGGCGGAGTGCAAAGCCAGAGCCATTCCCAAACAGATTGTGATTACCCCGGCGGGCTCACCTTCGGGCAAAGCGTGCATGACTGCCTTGCAGGCAAGCTATTCCTTTTCCGAGTACACCATGCACCTGCAGCGACCTCCGCAGCGGCTCGACGCCTCTGCCATACAGTTGCGTCAAGCGACTGTGGATGACATCGCGCATCTTGCTCAATTGGATGCGCTAGGGTTCCACATGTCTTGGGAAGATGCCGAGAGCTATACACGAAATACGCTGCTGCAGCCGGGCAAACGCTCTTACCTTGCCGTTTTGCAACAGCAGCCTGATCGGCCCATCGGAAAAATCACCGTCCTGCTGCATCGAGGGTCCGCCTTTATTTACGGGTTTGTCGTCCATCCCGACCATCAGAAACGCGGGTACGGCAGACAAATTCTCACAGAGACTATCCGCCTCCTGCTGGATGACCAGTGCGGGCAAATCAGCCTGGAAGTCGCCTGCGAGAACGCACACGCGCTCGGCTTGTATCACTCCTGCGGATTTGAAGAGGCGTCCGCAAATGATTATTACGTCATCACGATCTGATTGCCCGGCCCCAAAAAAAGCGCGAGAAAACCCACTGATGCCAGGGCTTGGTCCACTGCCATCGGTGGGTTTCCAGTTTCCTGCTGCTTGGATTATTGTTTCCCCGCAGCCGGTTGCATCGCCGTCATTCGCGCTCCTTTTCCTTCACAAATGAGGCGAGATTGACCCCGGGCGCTACTTCCACTCGCCCCACCTCCGTAAAGCCGTGTCGAATGTACAGCTCTTTGGCCGGAGTATTTTTATCTCCGGTCGAGACGACAAAGCGCGTTGCCCCTGCTTCTGCCTCAGCCTCGAGCAAATACCGCAGCAGGGCACTGGCGATGCCTTTGCGAAAATGTGCCGGAGAGACGATCAAGCGGTGAATATCTACGGTTTCCCCTTCCCGTTTGTACGAGATCGCGCCGACCAATTCATCGGCAAGGTAGTAGCCAAAGAACGTCTCACCGCTTGCTTGCAGTGTAGCGACGGTATCGCGCAGCGGTGGAATGTCATAAAAACCGATCAGCTCAGCCTCAATACGGTAGGCCGGGATTTGAACGGCGAGCAGCCGCCGGGCGACAGCGGCATCACTCACGTTCAGCAGTTCAATCATTTCCCCACCCCCTGCCATGTCATTGCCCCGCCACATGGCCGCATGTCGCTGCCAACAGGGCATTTTCCTGCCCATTTGCTTGTTCCGAACCATCCAATCATGTGTAGAAAACTCTCCTTATCTTGCATGAAAAATATTTTCACCTCGGGATGATCGGCAAAATGACTGCAGACGGATGTTCCGCGTCATGGTAAATCGTCTGTTTGGCTACGATCATCTCTTCCGTCATCCCGAGCGGCGCCCCCGTATTGAGATTCCGGTCGTATTTGGGAAACGCGCTGGAGGAGACTTCGATGCGGATGCGATGTCCTTTCTTAAAGACATGCGACGTATTCCAGCAGTCCACTTCATACTGGTAAATTTTCTCCGGCTCGATCAGCGACGGCTGATCCATCCCGTTCCGGAACCGCGCCCGGACCAGTCCGTCGGTCAACCGCTGGGCAAAGCCATTCGGCCAGGCATCGAGCAGTTTGACCGTAAAATCGGTATCGACTGCGCTGGAGGCAGCGAACAGCTCCATTTTGATCGGTCCCGACACTTCCACATCCCGGTCGAGCGGCTCCGTGCAGAACACGAGAACATCATCCCGCCGCTCGATCGCAGCGTAGTTATCCGGTCCTCCGATCTGCGCGGAAGTCGGCTCGGTGATAAACGGCACCGGATTGCTCGGATCGTACTTGAACTGATTCGGCTTCGACTCTTTGGTGCCGGCATCGAGCGAAGGCGGCATCTCTGTAGACAGCCAGCCATCGCCGAAGATGCTGTTCGCCGTTCCGTAGCTGCGCAAGTAATACTTCGTCCATACGGTCCGTTCCAGCGGCCATTGCGCTTCATCTCGCCACTTGTTCTCCCCCATCACGAACATGCGGACAGCCGGCTCATCCATGATGCCCGTCGTTTTGCCTTTCAGCCAGTGATCAAACCAGCGCAATTGATAGCCCTTCAGATCGATCAGCGAATCGGGACCAAAGTCGATCTCGCCCAGCTTCGTCGAGCTGTTGATGCTGTGCGGCCAAGGTCCCATCAACAATTTCTGGTTGCGGCGGGCATGCTCGCTGGCACCATTTTGCGTCATGCCGATGAAATTCAGCGGCGTCCCGATCTGCTCGTCATCGTACCAGCCAGAGATGTGCATCACCGGCAAATCGATCAAATGGAACTTTTGCTGGTAGCAGATTTTTTGCCACCATTCATCCAGATACGGATGCTCGAA
>CAMIVR010000101.1 GCA_946402065.1 uncultured Brevibacillus sp.
ACGTAAATGCCTCGCTTTCCCGCTACGGCGTACGAATCTCCTCCATCGATGCCTCTTACACCGAAAACAACAACAACGTGTTTATAAAACCAGCCTTTGAGCTTACTTACAAAGCCGGACAAACCGAATGCTTGTGCGTGCTGATCGAATATGGATGCAATAACCGCTTTCTTTCTTTGCGTGCGGAAAACTCCTCTAGCTCAGATAGCTGGGACGGTGTCGTCGCAAAAATATTGAACCAGTCTACCGAAAACCTCTTTCAACTTGGATATGGCGGAGGAGAAGCAAAGCCTTTTTCAATTGACGACAGAAGTCAATATCCTGTAACCAAGCTGATCCAGCCGAGAAGCTATTTGAAGGATGAAGCGAATATTCCCATCTTTCAATCCGGCGCTCTGCACAAATTGGCGGTGTATGCCAAAGGGGACAATGCGCCATTCATTCCAACCGTCCATATTGCTCGCTATGATAGCGCCAATGTATACAAGTACGTCTCCGGTACGTATGCAGAGATTAATCCGAACTATGTAGAGCTGCGAAATGGGACGAGTATCGGGGTATTCGTCGACACGTCAAATAGCAGTAATCAAATCGCCAAACGGTTTGTCATTCGTAAGGACTGTCAGGCCGGATACGGCGGAAGAGTGAGTATTGTCTGCTACGATGGCAACGGAAACATCCTGATCGATGATGGCAAAAACCCTTATGTAAAAGGAATGGGCAACCAGCCTCCATACTGGGACAATTCGCAGTACGGGGGATGCTACAAGGACGGGTCCGATAGAGAGACGGATTATTACTTCTCGTTACGGCCAGAAGTCAAAAAAATAAGAGTGCTGTTAAGCGACGGGACAAACAATCTGCAGATCCGCAGCTTCTCCCTTTATCAGATCGATCCGAATGTTTATGCGACCGTTACGACCGGATATGAAGAAAGTGTCATGCCGGGTGCAAGCATGGCAGAACAAGCGCCAACCAAAGGGAAATACATGCAAGGGAAGCTCCTCTACAACGCGTTGCCCAGCTCGGGCAGTGCTGTTGGTTGGGTTTGTACGACGAGCGGCGTGGCCAATAACAATCCATGGGGGTCAGGGCGCAACTACACGGTTGGCACGCAAGTGAATGCTAACGGCAGCGTATACGTGTGTACGGTTGCCGGGAAATCGGGGAACAAGGCCCCATCAGGCACAGGCAGCTCCATTACAGACGGAACAGTGAAATGGGCATACGTTGACGCATTGGCAGTGTTTAAAACGATCGGAACAATTACTGTTTAAGATTTATATTTCATAAAAAAATAGGTCAAGTTTTTCAAAAGCGGACATAGGATGGGAGTAAGATTCGTCCAGTTGAATAGCGACCATCTATCGGTGTTTTCGCCCGATAGACGTGTGAAGGCGGAGCAACGTTAATGCTCACCAGCTTGAACAGCACAAACTCGGTGGAGGCTATATGGCTACAGGGGAGCTGGATGGAAGCCAGACGGATAAGATGCGCCGAATCGTTTTTTCAATCAAGAATCTCTAATAGCTGGAGGGATGGCGGACGAATGGAGATCCACATCGTTGATGTACGCCGGATCATCCGGCATAACCTGAAAATGATCCTGGTGCTAGTAGTACTGTCTGTATTGGCAGCATGGCTGGTAAGTTATTACGCGCTAAAGCCTCAATATGAAGCGACGGCCACATTGCTTGTGAAAAAACCGGGTTCGGAAAATCAAATGGTTTATGACGATTTCATAACAAGCGAAAAGATGGTAAAAACATACAGTGAAATCATGAAAAGTCGCTTGGTGATGGAGGACGTTATCGCAAACCTGAAACTCACGACTACCAGCGAACAGCTAAGCAAGAAAATCAGTGTGAGGTCTGACAACGAATCATTGCTGACATCGATTACGGTTAGGGATGAAAATTTTGAACAAGCAGTCAGGATTGCCAATGAGTTTGCAGACATCTCTATGCAAAAATGGAATTCGATCATGCAAATGAGCAGCGTCACGATTATCGATCGGGCCAAACAGGGCGAGAACCCTGAGCCGGTTTTTCCAAGGCCGTTCTTGAATATCGCATTAGCTTTCATTCTGTCATTGATGGCGGGGATCGGGATTGCCTTTTTACGTGACTTCATGGATAAGAGCTTGAAAACCGAAGAAGAAATCGAGGAATTGTTCGGGCTTCCGGTACTTGGTGTCATACCTGTTATGAAAGACTAAGGAGGGAAGAAACTTGTGCAGAATACCCAGGAGGAGTCCTTAATGATTTCCAGGAGCGCAAACCATCTGGTTTGTTTGAAACAACCACAATCCCCTGCTGCCGAGGCGTATCGGACACTGCGGACAAACATCAAATTCACATCGTTTGACAAGGAATTGAAGTCCATATTGGTTACCAGTGCAAATGCGGGGGAAGGAAAAACGACTACCATCATTAACTTGGCGATCGTTATGGCACAGTCGGAGCAAAGGGTGCTGCTCATCGATGCCGATCTGCGCAAGCCGACCATTCATCAAAACATTTCACTCTCCAACCATGCAGGACTGTCCAACTTTCTGATCAATCAGGTGGAACTGGATGAAGTTATTCAAACCATTGATGACCTCGGACTTCATGTAATCACATCCGGGCAACAACCTCCGAACCCCGTAGAACTGCTTAATTCCAAGAAAATGGCTGAGTTTCTTGAACAGGTTAAAGAACGATACGACATCATTCTCATCGACACTCCACCGCTGCTCCCGGTGACTGACGCCCAAGTGCTATCGCGGCAAGTTGACGGTGTGCTGCTTGTCATCAGCAGTGGGAAGTCTTTGGGTGATCACGTAAAAAAGGCAAAAAATCTGCTGGAGCATGTAGGCGGAGTCATTATCGGTACGATTTTGAACAAAAAAAAAGCAACCGTAAGCAGCTATTACTAGGGGGGGAAGGGGGAGCAGCGATGATCGATCTGCATTGTCATATCCTGCCCAGCATGGATGACGGACCGGATAGCCTCTCCGAATCCCTGAGGATGGCCAAAATCGCCAGCGCTGACGGCATTACTGACATCGTCGCGACACCCCATGTGGAAAACGGGCTGTTCCATAATAGCGGGAGAGATATTTTGGCAGCCGTACAATCCTTGCAATCTTCCCTGGATCAAGAGCAGATACCGTTGACCGTTCATGCCGGTTGCGAAGCGCACATACACCTGGAATTACACAAAAATCTGGCGAAGCGGCATGTGTTATCGATCAATGGACATGACAAATACATCCTTCTTGAACTGCCTTCCCTTTATCTTCCTGCTTTTACCGATCAATTGATAAAAGACTTGCTCTCGTCAGGCATTACTCCACTTATCGCTCATCCCGAGCGCAATGAAGTGCTGCGTAAGCACCCGCATCGCTTGGCCGGATGGGTTGAACGGGGAGTGGTTGCCCAGCTTACCGCTGCCAGCTTGCTTGGCCATATGGGAAAGCGAACACAAGCGTTTTCGATGTCCTTGCTGCAAGCCGGTTTGGTTCATGTGTTGGCGAGTGATGGGCATAACGCAACGACAAGACTGCCTGTTCTGGCGGAAGCGTATCGCATGGCAGAAAAGATCGCTGGCGGCGATGCGGTCCCGCTGTTGGTAGCGAATGCCCGATCTATACTCAATGGAGAAACATGTCAAGCCATGAAGCCGTTCACCGGAAAGCGACGGCATGCATTTGAGTGGCTCAGAAAATAAACTCATTACAGAAATATTCACTGGGGGAGAGGGCTGACTCGATGAACACATTGGTTGCGGGTTCCGTCCATAAAAATACGCTGATTTCCAAAATCCTTAATCGAACGGCGGTTATCGGCGTTGTTGGTTTAGGCTATGTAGGTCTGCCTTTTGCAGTAGAAAAAGCAAAGCTGGGTTTTCACGTGTTCGGGATCGAGCAAAACCCGATACGCGCCGAGCAAATCAATCGCGGGAAGAGCTATATCCTGGATGTCAAAACGGAGATCGTCAGCGAGCTGGTCGAACAGGGACTGATACAGGCCGTTACCGATTTTCGGTACGTGTCGCTGCTTGATGCCATTATCATTTGCGTCCCTACGCCGCTAACAAAAAATTTGACTCCTGATCTCCAGTATGTGATCAGTGTTACACAGGAAATCGCGAAAGGAATGCGTCCGGGACAATTGATTTGCCTGGAATCGACGACATATCCCGGAACGACGGAGGAGGTTATTCTGCCGATCCTCGAGACGTCAGGGCTGCGTGTGGAAGAGGAGTTTTTCCTTGCCCACTCGCCTGAACGAGTGGATCCGGGCAATATCCGTTATTCAACGAAAAATACAAACAAAGTCGTCGGCGGCATCGGTCCGGAATCCACGCAGGTGGCCGAAACGCTATATCAGCAAGTAGTTGACAAGGTGATCACCACGTCGAATGCCAAGTCAGCAGAATTGGTAAAGGTGTTTGAAAACACATTTCGTGCCGTTAACATCGCGCTGGTTAACGAATTGATGCTGCTATGCGACCGAATGCAGCTCAATGTTTGGGAGGTTTTGGATGCTGCTTTTACCAAGCCGTTTGGGATTATGCCGTTTTATCCCGGACCCGGCGTAGGCGGACATTGCATCCCGATCGACCCGCACTATTTAGAGTGGAAAGCGAAAGAACTGAACTTCAACACACACTTTATCTCTTTGGCCGGAGAAATTAATCGGCGAATGCCCCTGTTTGTACGAGAAAAAACGGCCCGGCTGCTCAACGACATGGGCAAGGCCGTTTCCCAAACGACGATTTTGGTTCTGGGTGTAGCTTATAAAAAAGATATGGAAGATTACCGTGAGTCCCCGGCAATCGAGATTATCCGCCTGCTCCAGGCAGATGGAGCAGAGGTTGTCTACCATGACCCGCATGTACCGGAATTTGCAGAACTCGGGCTTGAGATGGCGTCTCGTCCGCTGACAGAGGAACTGCTGATGTCGTGCGATATGGTGCTGATTGCGACTGATCACAGCACGATTGACTATGAGCATGTGGCACAGTATGCCCAGCATGTCCTCGATACCCGCAATGCCACGCGTCATCTGGTCAACCACAGGGAAAGGATCACATTGCTATGAGCAGGGTTGCGGTAATCGGGGCGGGGCAGTGGGGGGCGAACTTGGTCCGGACGTTTTCCGATCTCAAGGCGTTGGCGGCGATCGTCGAAGTGCATCCGCTCATTCGCAGCAGCGTGAGGGCCGCCTATCCGGATGTCCCGCTCTATGAATCGTACCAGTCCGTTTTAGCAAGTGAAATTCCTGCAGTGGTCATTGCAACACCGGCTGCAACACATTTTCCGATCGCGCGCGATGCCCTATTGGCGGGAAAAGATGTGTTCGTGGAGAAGCCGATCGCCCTGTCATCGGCAGAGGCCAACGAATTGCACCGTCTGGCTGTGGAGCAGGAAAGGATTCTGATGGTAGGACACCTTTTGCTATACCAGCCTGCTGTCCAATGGATCAAGAGCTATATCGATTCCAAAGCGTTGGGGAAACTGTACAGCCTCCATCAACAACGCGCCAAACTGGGGCGAGTCCGGTCCGTAGAAAATGTCCTGTGGAGTCTGGGCGTTCATGATATTGCCGTTCTCCTGTATCTGGTTGGAGAACCGATCGGGCAGATTCAGGTGAATGGACAGCGTGCGCTGCAGCAGCACATCGAGGACGACATTTATCTGCACATGTCGTTTGCGAGTGGTGTGCAGGCACATCTGCACACTTCGTGGCTCTGGCCGGAACAGGAACGAAGACTGATCCTTGTCGGCTCCAGAGGCATGCTCGTTTATGAAGAACTGGGGCAGACGGTTACCCTCCATCGCAAAGGAATCCATGATGACTTGTCTAGCTACAATGACGGCAGTGAGGTTCTGTTTCACGGAACTGCCCAACCGCTGCAGGAAGAATGCGAACACTTTCTTGCGTGCATATCGAGCCGTCAACCTCCGTTAGCGGGTGGAGAAAATGGCATCGCAGTTGTACGCGTCATCGAGGAGTGCATGCAATTGCTGAAAGAAGGTACGATTGATGAACGAAAATGGCTATTTTGTCCATGATTCGGCCTATATTGATGAAGGGGCGATGATTGGAGCGGGTACGAAGATCTGGCATTTTTGTCATGTGATGGGTGGAGCGAAGATTGGAGAAAACTGTTCTCTTGGCCAAAATGTCTTTGTAGCGAATAACGTGATCATCGGCAATAACGTGAAAATACAGAATAATGTGTCGGTTTACGAGGGAGTTATCCTGGAGGATGACGTGTTTTGCGGGCCGAGCATGGTCTTCACGAATGTATCGACGCCAAGGTCTTCCTTTCCTCGCAATACAAGTGCCGATTATGCAGAAACGCGGGTAAGGCGGGGGGCGACCATCGGTGCGAATGCCACGATAATATGTGGAGTGACAATTGCGGAGTGGGCGTTTGTCGCTGCCGGTGCGGTCGTGACCAGGGATGTGCCTGCATATGCAAAAGTTGCAGGTGTGCCAGCGCGATTCATTGGCTGGGCTTGTGCATGCGGAGAAGCGTTGACGTTCGCTAACGGTCATTCCCACTGTTTGGCCTGTAACAATCACTATCTGCAAATAGACGAGAAAACAGTGTGCCGCCGATAGGAAAACACTGGTGAAACGGGGGGAATACCGTTGTTGCGCATTACCCATCCACCTACCTATTTGCCAGAGCGCATCTACATATTTGACGTGTTGTTCCGCCAGTTTCTCGGACTTGAGTATGTGACAGAGGTGGAATTGCGCAGTGATGTCAAAATCAGCTGTGAGAATGCGCCACCTGACAAAGTGCTGCTCGTCAAGGATGTATGGTTTCAACAGCCGGAAGCGAGCTGGCTGCAGGCTGCTTCCTTGCCTGAACAGCCGCTGGAACGCTGGGATGCGACACACAGTCCGATCCATTCATTACTTGTGAGGGATCATCTGCCGATCATTTATGGAGAGCGGCTGTCGAACGGCAGCTTTATCGAGCTTGGCGATTCGTTCATCGTACTGGGTATTGATATTTTTGCCAGTGCGTTTTTTATGCTTACGCGGTACGAAGAAGTTGTCAGGACAGAGCGGGACAGTCACGAGCGGTTTCCGGCCACGGCATCGCTAGCTTATCAGGAAGGGTTTCTCGACCGGCCGATTGTCAATGAGTATCTGGAAATCCTCTGGTGGGGTCTTGCCCGACTATGGCCCGAGCTGCAGAGAAAAGCTAGGGCATTTCAACTTGTGCTTAGCCATGATGTCGACTGGCCCCTAGGGGTAGCGCCGAGGAATTTGCGCCAGGTGGGCCGAGCATTGGCGGGCGATGTGATCAAGCGGCGCAGCTTTGAGCTTGCCATGCGCCGGGTACAATCGCTCGTGCAAGTGAGACAGGGGAACGCCGATGCAGATCTCAACAACACGTTTGACTTGATTATGACACTGAGCGAGAGACACGGCTTGCGCAGTTCGTTCTACTTCATTACCGATCATCCTGCTGGCGAGATCGACGGGGTATATTCGCTAGATGATCCTTGGATGAGAAAATTGCTTCGGCGCATTCATGAACGTGGGCATGAAATCGGCTTGCACCCAAGCTACAATACATTCCGTGACGCGAGCCAGCTGCATCGGGAATCTCTACAGTTGCGCAAGGCCTTGGCCGAGGAGGGCATTATCCAGCAGGAAATTGGCGGCAGACAACATTATTTGCGCTGGGAAGGTCCGACTACATGGCAAATCTGGGACGATGCCGGTCTTGCTTACGATAGCACCTTGAGCTTTGCCGATCATGCCGGGTTTCGCTGTGGCACCTGTTATGAGTACAGTGTATTCAATCTCAGGACCCGGCGAGATTTGCGCTTGCGTGAACGGCCACTCATTGTGATGGAGGGCTCGCTCCTCGCTGAACAATATATGAACCTTCCCAGGGAGCAAGCAAGACAGGAGATCGGCAAGCTAAAAGAGCGCTGCAGACAATTTCAGGGAGATTTTACCCTGTTGTGGCACAACAGCATGCTGATTCATTCCCGGGATGCAGCGCTGTATCAATCTGTTGTTGCGCAGGGGAATGTGTAATGGCGATATTCAGACTACTTTTGAGCAAGGTCGTACCGAAAAATCATTTCTTCCGCAGTCTTTTCATCCTCGTGTCAGGGACATCCATTGCACAAATGATTCCAGTCCTGATCTCTCCCATCCTGACAAGAATCTATTCACCTCAGGACTTTGGCGTATTAGCGATGTTTATGGCGTTGACGAATACCTTTGGGGCAATTGCCAATGGACGTTATGAAGCAGCCATCATCTTGCCCGAAAAAGACGAAGAAGCACTCAATATCGCAGCAGTCGGGTTCGTTTTTTCCATTTGTCTGAGTGCGTTGCTTTATCTCTTCATCTTTTTGTTCCATGATCGGATCGTATCTCTCTTGCAAAATGACCACATGACCTATTGGCTCTATCTGTTTCCGCTGAGTATTGTGCTCATCGGTTTGAATGATTTGCTCAATCATTATAATTTGCGCTTTAAAAACTACAAGAGCATTTCGTCTTCGAATGTAATCCGTTCGTTGACACAAGCAGCCGCTCAGCTGGGAATTGGCTTCCTCAAGCCAGGGGAGTTTGGCCTGGTAGGCGGACAATTTTTGTCCTATGTTATGGGGAATCGCACACTCGCCAAACAGGTACTTTTCCAAAAGGAGTTGTTTTCTTCCGTAAAAGGCTCCGCAATGATTGATTTGGGCAAGAAGTACGCGAATTTCCCCAAATTCTCGCTGTGGGCAAGACTTGCGAATACACTTGCCCAAAATCTCATCAACGTGATCATTTCTACTTTGTATTCCGCATCCATATTGGGTTTCTATTCCCTTGTCAATCGCATCTTGGGATTCCCGACCGCAATCGTTGGGGATTCTATCGGCCAGATTTTTATGAGAGAGGCGTGCGACGAAAAAAACCGAACCGGCAAGGCTACAAAAATCCTGAAAACGACAGAGATCCGATTAGTAGCAATCTCGCTACCGTTTTTTTCCATCCTCTACTTTTTCGTCGAAGATCTGGTCGCGTTTGTGTTTGGGGAAGGCTGGCGCGTGACAGGAACCTATGCGAAAATTTTGATCCCGATGTTCTTTATCCGTTTCATCACTGTGCCTGTCATGGCAGTCCTGAATTTGTTCGATAAACAAAGAATTTCCCTGATGTGGCAGGCAGGTTTCCTGACGCTGGTTGCTGCCGTCTTCATCGTTTCGAAAATATTGGCGTTGAGCATGGAATCCTTTCTGGCCCTGTTGAATTGGACCCTCTTGGTTCACTATCTGATTCTGCTGGCAGTCGTCTTCAAAATAAGCCAAGGCAATACAAAGGAGGAGCGTTATGAAGGGTAACTGCTGTTCATTGGTCTTGAGTGGATATATCAACGGTTACTCTATCATTCGGGAGCTGTATGCAAAGGGACTGAGGGACATCGTGCTGTTCGATACAGAAAAAAATTTGGCTGCGTATAGCAATAAGCTTGTCAAGTTTGTTCGCATTGAACCCTCGGTCGATTCCTTGTATCAGGCACTTGAAGCTCTTCAGCGAGAGTATGAGCGAATCGTGGTTTATCCGACGAGTGAAAAACATCTGGAGCAGCTCAATGTGTTGTACGACAAAATACAACCCTATTGTTTTCTCCCTTTCAACAATCACAATCTGCTGCATTATATCGACAAAAAGAACCAATACCTGCACTGTGAACAATGCGGCATTCCCTATCCGAAATCGGTCTACATTCAGGAGGCACAGCATCTGGAGCAGCTCCGGCAATTGCCCTATCCGATGATCGTTAAACCGACCAAAGAGGATCCTCTGCAGCCCGGTGTATTCCGAAATCTCGTCCTCCATTCAAGCGCTGATTATGAGCGTCAGGAACATAAGCTTCGCGCTTATCTGGCAAGAGGGGTCACGTTCATTGCCTCCGAGATTATCCCGGGTGATTCATCGAACATCTATGTCTATGTTGGCTATCGGGACAAGCAGGGAAGCATTCTAAATGAATGGACAGGCAAAAAACTGTCTCAGTATCCGAATCAGTTCGGGGTTTTTTCCAGTGCTGCCAATCAGGCGCCGCAGGTGGTTCTGGAGCAGGGAAGAAAATTGGTGGAAACGATGAATCTGTTCGGAATTTATGAGGCCGAATTCAAGTACGACCCACGCGAAGGGACATACAAGGCAATCGAAACCAATCTGCGAGCGACGATGTGGAATCGCGTCGGACACCTTTCGGGAGTCGACATCATGTACACGCAGTATCTGGATGCAATCGGGGAACAGAGCGTGCGGCAGCAGCAAGAGCAAACAAGAGAGATACACTTCGTTTATTTTAAATATGAATGTTTAGGCTTGTTGAAAGGAACGATTCCTCTGACGACATTTTGGAAGAATCTTTTTTGCTCAGATCAAACCTATTTTGCCGTCTTTGATTGGAAAGATATAAAGCCGTATTTGTTCGACAGTCTGAGTCTAGTCACAGGAGTTCTCAAGAAGGTAAGCAAATCGCTGCGCATAGGGACGATTGAATATAGGAGGACTCGACATGCAAACCATTCCAATGATAGAGCTCAAAGCTGAGATTGATGGGCTGTGGCAGGAATTGATGACTTCGATCCAAGGTGTGCTTCGCTCGGGGCACTTCATTATGGGGCCGAATGTGAACGCGTTTGAAGAGGAGGTCGCCAATTATTTGGGCGTCAAACATGCAATCGCTGTAAACTCGGGGACCGATGCGCTTGTGATCGGACTCCGCGCTCTGGGAATTGAAGCTGGGGACGAAGTTATCACGACACCCTTTACGTTCTTTGCCACTGCCGAGGCAATCGAACAGGTCGGTGCGGTTCCGGTTTTTGTCGACATTGATCGGCACAGTTTGAACCTCGACCCACATTTGATTGAGTCTGTGATGACAGAGCGAACCAAGGCAATTCTTCCTGTCCACTTGTACGGGCAGGCGGTAGAGATGGATCCAATCAGGGCACTGGCGAGGCGATACGGTTTAAAGGTTGTCGAGGATGTGGCACAGGCGTTCGGCGGCGAGTACAAGGGAATCAAGCTCGGGACGATTGGCGACGTCGGCTGCTATTCCTTCTTTCCCTCAAAAAATTTGGGGGCATACGGTGACGGAGGGCTGCTTGTCACCAACGACGATGACGTCGCTCTGTGTGCATCGATGCTGCGCGTACACGGAGCCAGGAAAAAATACCATAACGAGCAAGTCGGTTACAATTCCCGTCTCGATGAGCTTCAGGCGGCGATTTTGCGGGTGAAATTGCCCTATATCGAGGAATGGAACGAGGGACGGCGACGGGTAGCGAGCCGATACAACACGCTGTTGCAAGAGATCAGCGATGTCGTGGTGCCGGTAGAACTGTCGGATACCAAGCATGTCTATCATCAGTACACGGTACGCATTCGAAACGGCAAGCGTAGCCTGGTGCAGCAGCTGCTCGCCCGCGAGGGGATCGATTCCATGGTGTATTATCCGCTTCCGGTGCATAAGCTCCCGGTCTATCGGGAATTGGGATACTCCTTTCCGCAAGCGGAAATGGCAGCATGCGAAGTGCTGTCACTGCCGATCTGGCCGCAGATGACACATGCAGTGCAAGACCGGGTTATCCATTCGCTACGGCAATGCCTGTCTTGAATCGACGATGAAGAAGCTGGCAAAATGGATTGATGGAAAAGCGATTGTCTTTGCGATATTTTTGGTTGCCGGGAATTTCAAGGCCGACCCGAGATTATCCTGGATACCGATCGATCTGACGCTGCTGTTTGCCCTGCTCACTGCGCTTTACGTCTTCTGGAGCTTTCTGAAAAACGACAGTCGCATACCGAAGCAGATGATGTGGGTTATGGCGTTGTTCTTCTTGCTCGCGATTCCGCTTTTCTGGACGGATTGGACGGCTGATGCCTCAGAAAAGGTAACAAAGCTATTCACGCTAACGCTGTTGGCAGCGATCGCTCCCTTTTTTTTATTCAAGAAAGGCGAAGAGGTCAGGCGGCTCTTCCATGCGTTAACGGTTTTAGGAATGATTATGGCTATTGATGCTGTAACACCGTTACTATCTGGCGGGGGTCTGCACATTACGAACGACCATTCGAGCGGGATTACCGCATTCGGATCGAATACGATCGCATTGGGACGTTCGGCCGGAATGGCATTGATCTGGATTCTCATACTGGCATTAGAGGAGAAGCTTGGACTGTTAAAAACGTTCATCATGTCAAGCGTTCTTGTGGTCGTCATGTTAGCTTCAGGCTCTCGTGGACCGCTTCTCTCGGTAATTGCCGGAATTGGCTTGCTCAGTCTGCTGTTTTATTGGAACAAAGGCCGCTTTATTGTGCGCTTCGCCGGCGTGGTGCTGATCGTAGGGGCGGTGTGTCTGTACAGCTTTACAGTTGCCCCGGTGCAAACCGTAGAAAAAATCCAGGATTCGCTGAAAGGGAAAGTCGACAATTCGGAATTAATGCGACTGAGGGCATACGATCTATCCTGGCATAAGATCAAAGACTGTCCGTTAGGTATCGGCTGGGGCGGGTTTACTTCCGAGATCAACTTGTGGTTTGGCACAGCCCGCCAGTATCCTCATAATATTTGTTTGGAAGTATTGCTGGAGGGCGGCTGGCTGCAGGGCGTGTACATGTCTTTTTTGTTCTTGCTGGCGATGGTTCGGATTACTCTTCGTGGTACGTCTCTGGAGGCGCGAGCGCTGTTTGCGCTTTTTTTCTTTACGCTCATCAATGCGATGGTCAGCGGAGATATCAACGACAATAAAGTCCTATTTGCTTTACTTGCACTAGCACTTGCAAACGGAGGCGAATCTCGTGAAGGTACCGAAAGTTGTTCATCTGAGTTCCGTGCATACGCCTTTTGATACGCGAATCTTCCGGAAAGAATGCATCACGTTGCAGCGGGCAGGCTACGACGTGGGATTCGTCGTTCCGCATCATCAGGATGAGCGCGTTGACGGCGTAAGAATCATCGCCGTCCCCAAGCAGACCGGGCGTCTGAAACGAATGACACGTACTGTCTGGAATGTGTACAGGGCTGCGGTACGGGAAGATGCAGATATTTATCACTTCCATGACCCCGAATTAATTCCCATCGGGATGCTGCTCACATTGCGTAAAAAGCGAGTCATTTACGATGCCCACGAAGATTTGCCGGGGCAAATTTTAAGCAAATACTGGATTCCGCGTTGGGTTCGCGGGATCGTCGCCAAAGGAGCTGAAGTCGTAGAGACGATCGGCTCTTTATTCTTTGACGGGATTGTAGCGGTAACCCCGGCGATAGCGAGCCGATTTCCCAAAAAGAAAACGGCCATTGTACAAAACTTTCCCCTGCTAAACGAGCTTGCCCCCAGCGAGGCAGTGGCCTTTCAAGAACGGCGGAATGCCGTCGCGTTCGTAGGCGGGATTAGCGTGATTCGGGGTGTTAAGGAGGTTATCGAAGCGCTGACATTGATTCCCGAATCGCTGGATGTCCGGTTGGTGCTGGCAGGCAGCTTTAGCCCGGCAGAACTGGAGACAGAGTTCCGCAAGCTGCCTGGATGGAATCGGGTAGAGTATGTCGGCTGGGTGTCGCGTGAAGGGGTCAGGGATCTGTTGAAAAACGTCCGCGCGGGTGTGGTGACGTTCTACTCTGTTCCGAACTCGATCAACTCGCAGCCAAACAAGATGTTTGAATACATGTCTGCCGGCCTTCCTGTAATTGCTTCCAATTTTCCCTTGTGGCATGAGTTTGTGGGAGACAGAGAACACGGCCTCTTGGTGAATCCGCTTGATCCTGCCGATATAGCAAATGCCATTCGGGAGTTGATTGAGCATCCCGACGAGGCGGAGGAAATGGGCAAGCGAGGACTGAAAGCGGTACAAGCCAAATACAACTGGGATGTTGAGGCGAAAAAACTGTTGGCACTCTATGAAGCGTTGCTTGCAAAAAGCGAGAAGAAGACAGAAATCCAGCAGCCGCTTGCAGAAAACGACAGTTAAATACGAGTAATACAGAATGATGATAAGGGGTGTTTATGTGAGATACCGGACCGTATTGGTTTTGGCCCCGCACACGGATGATGCTGAACTGGGGTGCGGCGGTTTGATGGCCCGTATGATTGAAGAGGGAGCCGAGGTGTACGTTGCTGCTTTTTCCACAGCAGAAGAGTCACTGCCGGAAGGTGTGCCAAACGATAGCCTGAAGAATGAGTTTTATCGTGCTATGTCGATCATAGACGTACCGCAAAAGCATTTGTTTGTCTACAACTACCCTGTTCGCAGATTTTCCTATTATCGCCAGGAAGTGCTTGAAGACCTGGTAAAGTTGCGACAACGAATCAGACCGGACCTCATTCTTCTTCCCTCCAGTTACGACATACACCAAGACCATAAGGTTATTCATCAAGAAGGATTGCGCGCATTTAAAGATTACTCTGTCCTGGGGTATGAACTTCCCTGGAATAATGTCGCATTCTCTACCCAAGCCTTCTTTGATTTGCAAGATCGCCATATGCAAAGAAAATGGGACGCTCTGCAGGCGTACCGCTCCCAAATAGAACTGCAGCGTCCTTACTTCACCCAAGGGTTTATCAACGGATTGGCCAAGCTGCGGGGCACACAGATCAAAGCGGAATGGGCTGAGGCATTTGAAGTTCTCAGGGTGATTTTATGATCGTAGCCATCCATCAGCCGAATTTGTTCCCGTGGCTCGGTTTCTTTGATAAGTTGGCCCATGCAGACGTGTTCATCCTGATGGACAATGTACAGTTTACCAAGCGATGGTTCCAGAACAGAGTGCAGGTGAATGGTCCCAATGGCGCACAGTGGCTAACCGTTCCGGTGAAAACAAAGGGACGCTACGATCAGCTGACGCGCGACGTGGAAATCAATGATGAGTTTTCCTGGAAGAAAGAGCATCTGAAGACGTTCGCAACCATCTATAAACGATCGCCTGGATTTCCCAAAATCATGCCCCAGCTCGAACAGCTATACCAACAGTCTTTTCATAAGCTGGTGGATCTGACCATTCCCGGCATCAAGCTCATGAAAAAGGAGTTGGGAATCCGTACGGAGCTGGTGCTGGCATCGGATTTGCCGGTGTCCGGGAGTCGTTCGCAGTTGTTGTGCGATATGGTCCTCGCGATAGGGGGCACGACGTATTTGTCAGGTCCAAGCGGCAAGAAGTATCTGGATGAAAGCGTGTTTGCGGAAAAAGGCGTCAGTGTGGAGTACCATCTGTTTGAAGAAAAGGAATACCGACAACAGTTCGGAGGGTTCACAAGGGGGATGAGTGCCCTGGATTACCTGTTTAACAATCCGGACACTCCATTTGGAAATTACCCGAGAGAGTAGTTCCCGCCATTCATTTTTAGGAGGAGATTTCGGTCTATGGTAAAAATTGCCACAATTGTTGGTGCCCGTCCCCAATTCATTAAAGCAGCGCCGGTTTCCCGCGCTTTTCGCTCGACGGACTGCATACAGGAAATCATGATTCATACTGGTCAGCATTTTGATGAAAACATGTCGGATGTCTTTTTTACAGAGCTGGAAATCCCTCAGCCAGACTATTCCCTCGGGATCCACTCTGGTTCGCATGGAATGCAGACCGGGCGTATGCTGGAGGCGATTGAACGTGTTTTGTACAAGGAACAGCCTGATGCTGTGCTCGTTTACGGGGATACGAATTCTACATTGGCGGGCGCCCTGGCTGCTGTGAAGCTGCACATACCGGTTATCCATGTCGAAGCGGGCCTGCGCTCCTTCAACCGTCTGATGCCGGAAGAGATCAATCGGGTTATGACCGATCACATTACGGAATTCCTCTTTGCCCCGACCGAAGCAGCTGTAATCAACTTGCGAAAAGAAGGCATTGCTGAACATAAAATTTATCACGTAGGCGATGTCATGTACGATGCAGCCCTCTATTATGGGCAAAAAGCGGATAACTCCAGCCGGATTCTCGAAATGATCAGGGTTGACCCGAAAAAGTATGTGTTGGCAACCATCCATCGACCGGGGAACACAGATGATCCGGCGCGATTGCAGACGATCTTTGAGGGGTTGTGTCAGGTCGGGCAGGAGCTGCCCGTTGTGCTGCCGCTTCACCCCCGTACATACGGAGCGCTGCAGCGGATGAACTTGCTTGAAAAAGTTAGAGATCAGATCAAGATCGTCGAACCTGTAGGCTATCTCGACATGGTCATGCTGGAGAAATGGGCTTCCCTGATTGCTACCGATTCAGGCGGTGTGCAAAAGGAGGCCTTTTTCTACGAGGTTCCCTGCGCCACCCTGCGGTCAGAGACAGAGTGGGTTGAGCTGGTGGAGCTGGGGTGGAATCATTTGGTCCGCATGGATGATCGGCAAACGGTATGCCTCGACATCCTAGCTGTCTTAGACCATTCCGGAAAAGCGGGCAAGCCATATGGAGACGGTGAGGCTGCACGACGAATTGCAGATGCAGTGGAGCGAGCTTTCGAAGCAGGAGGTGGGTTTGATTGAACATCATGTTGATCAATCCTTATGCAGGATCAAGCCAACACGGCATGCAGCACCGTCCGTATTATTTGGCAAGAGAGTGGGTCAAGCTGGGACACCGGGTGACGATCGTGGCCGCTTCGTTTTCTCATGTGCGCAGACAACAGCCGGTGATTAGCGGAAGCATCACGGAAGAGGAGATAGAGGGCATTCGCTACATCTGGCTCAAAACCCCGAGGTATGAGGGCAATGGATTCAAGCGTGTGTACAATATGCTGAAGTTTGCCTGGGTGCTGAAGCGCTGCAAGAAGAAGCTGGCCAGCATCGTACAGCCGGATGTTGTCGTTGTTTCCTCGCCGCATCCGTTCAGCATTTTTGGCGGTCATGGAATAGCGCGTGAGTCACAGGCCAAGCTCGTCTTCGAGGTACGTGACGCGTGGCCGCTGGCAGTGATTGAGCTAGGCAACAAATCGCCGCGGCATCCGTTTATCATGCTGATGCAGTACGCTGAAAATTATGCCTACCGCGTATCAGACCGGGTCGTTTCGCTATTGCGCAAGCTGGATGAACACATGATCGAACACGGGATGACCCCGGAAAAATTTTATCATCTGCCTAACGGGATCGTAGTGGCAGAGTGGCAGGACGGGGGACAGATGCTGCCGGCAGAGCATCAGGAAACGATCGATCGGTTTAAGGCGGAAGGACGGTTTCTCGTCTGTTATTCAGGGGCGCATGGGTTGGCAAATTCACTGAAAGACTTGGTGGAGGCGGCAAATCTGCTGCGTGACCAACGCGTGGCCGTTATCCTTGTCGGACATGGTCCCGAAAAGGCTGCGTTGCAACAGCAGGCAAAGGAGCTTGAGCTTACCAACATTGCCTTTTTGCCATCGATCGCCAAATCCTCTATTCCCCACCTGTTGGCTCAAATGGACGCCTTGTTTATTGGTTTTAAAAAAGAGCCGCTGTTTCGCTTCGGCGTCTCTCCCAACAAGCTGTTCGATTATATGATGGCAGCCAAACCGGTGATCCATTCGATCGAGACAGGAGATGATCTGGTTACGCTGTGCCAGTGTGGCGTATCCATCCCGTCAGAGCGGCCAGCGGCTATTGCGGAGGCGATCAGCACGCTTCAACAAATGAGCGAGGAAGAACGCATTGAAATGGGGAAAAGAGGCAAAGCGTACGTGTTGGCCGAGCATAATTTGCAGGATCTTGCCGAACGGTTTCTGACAGACGTCGTTTTAAATCGGGAAGAAACCGTTTTACGCCGCCCGGAAAAGCTGTCCGGCTGAGAATGGGTGCGTTTCGTTAACCATTATGGACGAGAGGGTTTGATTTTCTTGAACGTTCCTTTTTATGTGCCGTTTGTCGGTGATCAGGAAATCAATGAAGTAGCCGCAGCGATCCGGTCGGGCTGGTTGAGCAAGGGTCCGAAAACGGTCGAATTCGAGTCCGAGATAGCAGGTAGTGTTGGCAGCCCGTTTGCCATCGGCCTGAATTCATGTACGGCCGGGCTGCATCTCGCTCAATTAGCCGCAGGCGTTGGCCCGGGAGATGAGGTTATCACAAGTCCCTATACCTTTGTTGCTACAGCAAACACGATCGTCCACTGTGGGGCAACACCCGTATTTGTCGACATCGATCCGAAAACCCTTAATTTGAATCCGGCGCTGATTGAGCAGGCGATCACTGCTCGTACCAGGGCGATTATCCCCGTTCACTTCGCCGGATATCCGTGCGATATGGATCCGATCATGGACATTGCCGACCGTTATGGACTGGCGGTCATTGAGGATGCCGCTCACGCTTTGTTTACCAGGTACAAGGATCGGCCAGTCGGCAGCATCGGTGACCTGACCTGCTTCAGCTTTTACGCGACGAAAAATCTGACCACCGGTGAAGGTGGCATGGTGACAACCGCCAATGAGGAGTGGGCGAATCGCATTCGCATGATGAGCTTGCATGGCATGAGCAAAAATGCCTGGAGCCGTTATTCGCAGCAAGGGTCATGGTATTACGAAGTGGAGCACGCCGGTTTTAAATACAATATGACCGATCTGCAGGCTGCCATCGGATTGATTCAAGTAAAGAAATTGGAGCAGATGCAACAGCTGCGTGCACAACATGCCGCTAGCTATACGGCAGCGTTTTCAGCTTGTGAGGAGCTCACTCTCCCGCATGATTCACCCGAGCATCGCCATGCATGGCATCTCTATGCCATTCGGTTGCAAGCGTCCCGGTTGAAAATAACCCGAGATGAAATGATTCAGCTACTCGCAGAAGCTGGCATCGGAACATCTGTTCATTTTATCCCTGTTCCGCATCATCCGTTTTACCGCAGGCGAGGTTACCGGTTGGCGGCATATCCGGAGACCGCAAAGGTATACGAAGCCACGCTGTCGCTGCCGTTGTACCCGGGAATGACCGCTGAACAGGTGCAGTATGTTGCCGACCGGGTGCTGTCCATCCTTTCCGCCAATAGAAGGTGAACGGATGAGCCGGCGCTATCTGCTGATGAAGCGATTGTTTGATCTCATCTGTTCTGTGCTGGGCCTGATTTTACTAAGCCCGGCCTTTTTATTTATCGCGATTTGGATAAAGCTGGATTCCAAGGGACCTGTTTTTTTTCGGCAACAGCGCGTCGGCAAAGGCGGCGAAGTATTTTCCATTTATAAGTTCCGCACCATGCGAGTCGATGCCGAGCGTTGCGGCAAGCAGATAACGCTGGCAAACGACAGCCGGATTACAACGTGTGGCGCAGCTTTGCGCAAATACAAGCTGGATGAGCTCCCGCAATTAGTCAACATCATCAAGGGGGAGATGAGTCTGGTCGGCCCGCGTCCGGAGGTTCCTGCTTACGTCAGGCTTTACAATGAGGAGCAGAAAAAAGTCTATTCCGTTCAACCGGGTTTGACGGATGAAGCATCGATCAAATACCGAAACGAGAACGAGCTGTTGCACAGTACAGAGGACTCGGAACGTATCTATGTGGAACAGATTATGCCCGACAAGCTGCGCATCAATCTTCAGTATATTGAATCGGCATCGATGGGAAAGGATCTTGAGATCATCATGAAAACGCTGTTGGCAGTGGTAAAAGTGAAAGGTGAGGATGGGGGATGACTTTTCGGCAAAGACTGCTTTATCTGGGTACGTTGGATGCCTGTGTTGTTTCGCTATCCGTGCTGATTGTCTACTGTTTGCGATTCGATAATGACATCCCGCTGCAACAACAGCAGCTGCTCCCCTACGTGATCGCAACGCATGTCGTCCTTAACTTGTTTTTCTTATATCGGATGAAGCTCTACCATCGTTTGCTGCAGTATGCCAGTGTCGGGGAAGTGGTTGCGATTGTAAAGGCGACGATGAGTGCGGAAGCGAGCTATTTTGTGCTGAATACGGCAGTCTCGCACAGCTTTCCCTGGTTAGGGATTCCGCGCTCGATATACATTTCGTGGGCGCTGACCACTCTGGGGATTGGCGGTTCGCGACTTGTTTGGCGGATGTTTCGCGACAGCTACCTGGTCCGTCCGGCAGGCCCGGCACCGCGAAATACGTTGATCATCGGTGCAGGGCAAGCAGGTGTACTGGTGACAAAAGAATTGCGCAATGCAAACACGTCGAATATGCAGCCGGTCGCTTTTATTGATGACGATCGCAAGCGCCATCGAATGGAGCTGATGGGCTTGCCTGTTTTGGGCGGAAGAGAGGTTATAGCCGATGTGGTCAACCGCTATGACATTCAGGATATCGTCATTGCCCTTCCTTCCGTCCCGAGGGCTGAAATCGCGAAAATCATCGATATCTGTAAATCAACCAAAGCAATGGTGAAAATATTGCCGAGCATCGCCGACGTGATCAGCGGGAATGTATCCGTTGAGATGATACGCGATGTCCAGGTGGAAGACCTGCTCGGGAGAGATCCCGTCACGCTTGATCTTGGCGGGATTGCCGGTTATGTTTCTGGCGAGGTGGTTTTGGTCACGGGTGCAGGAGGCTCCATCGGTTCGGAATTGTGCCGGCAGATTCTCCCGTTCAAACCGCAAAAACTGCTGCTGCTTGGACATGGGGAAAACAGTATCTATGAAATCGACATGGAGCTGAGAAAAAATCCTTCGCAAACAACAGTGGTGCCGGTGATTGCCGATATTCAGGATCTGCGACGGCTGCAAGAAGTGTTTGAATGTCATCGGCCGACGGTGATTTTTCACGCGGCTGCTCATAAACACGTCCCCATGATGGAAGCCAATCCATCAGAAGCAGTGAAAAATAACATACTGGGGACGAAACATGTCGCAGAATGTGCGGATGCTTACGGCGCTTCGCACTTTGTCATGGTTTCCACCGACAAGGCCGTGAATCCGACGAGCATTATGGGCTTAACGAAGCGGGTGGCTGAGTTGCTTATACAAGGTATGAACCATACAAGCTGTACCAAGTACGTGGCCGTTCGCTTCGGCAATGTCCTGGGGAGCAGGGGCAGTGTCATTCCCATGTTTAAGAAGCAAATTCAGCAAGGCGGCCCGGTCACCGTTACCCATCCCGACATGATTCGCTATTTTATGACCATCCCGGAGGCCGTTCAGTTGGTGATTCAGGCAGGCGCGCTGGCTAATGGAGGGGAGATTTTCATTCTCGACATGGGCAAGCCGATTAAGATTGTCAACCTGGCGCGGGACTTGATCTCCTTGTCCGGGCTGAAGCCGGATCTCGACATTCAGATCGAGTATACGGGAATTCGTCCGGGGGAAAAACTGTTTGAGGAGTTGCTGACAGCCCAGGAAGGAATAACGGCGACCAAGCACGATCGCATTTTTATCAGCAAGCCGATTCACGTTGAATGGGATGAGCTTCTGTTCCATATCGCGATGCTCGAACGACAGCTGCAGCAGGTTGACCCGATTGCAAGCTCAGAAAATGTGAAGGAGTCCCTGATTCAACTCCTGTCCAGGCATCAGGATCAAATGGCGTACGAGCATCATCTGCAAAAAGATCCTGTACTTCTGTAGGCTGGCTTACATGCTTTGGCAAAGAGGGAGAGGTTTGCACAATGAAGCCATTCACGCAGTGGAAAAAGTCAACCAAATGGATCACCGGCATTTTCCTGTTCCTCGTCGTGTGTTTCGCAGGTGGGGT
>CAMIVR010000102.1 GCA_946402065.1 uncultured Brevibacillus sp.
AGAAGAATCCCCCACCTCAACCGCTTTGGAGCGGTAGGTGGGGGAGAGTTCAATTCGTTTGCACACTTATTTTCTCTTTCACATACGGGTACAACTTGACAGCCAAATGAATGTGGAGGAATTGGTTGCTGTCTGCAAGGTTTATCGAGAGGATTTCTTCGATACGCTTCAAGCGGTACGTCAGGGTATTCGTATGAACGTGCATGGCTTCCGCTGCTTCCCGAGCATTCAGATTGTTTTCAACATAGGCGAACAGGGTTGTTAGCAGCTCACCTTTACGATAGTAATCATGTTCGATCAAAGGGCCCAATACCTCATAGATAAATTCGACGAGTTCTTCCTCGGAATTTTGCAGCATAAATCTTTGCGCACCAAGATCGGCATAATCGAGCACTTTATTTTCCAGGTTGTAGCTGCGGATAAATTGCAAGCATTTCGTCGCTTCGTGCAAGGATTTATGAACGTAAGCCAAGCCTGCTTTACTCCGCCCAATGCCGATGGAAACGTCGGCCCCCCAGTTTTTGTTGTGAATCTCTTGCCAGAAAAGCTTGGACAGCTCCTTTATTTGATAGGCGGCAAATGAGATGTTTACTTTTTGCTGAAAGGAGAGCAGAACCACGATCTGATCGTGGTTTCGTACTGCCATCCCTTGTGGATGGTCTTTGAGGAATACCCGGTTCACAATGTGAATAAGATGCCTGATAATGCTGTCACTCTGATGTTTTTGCTTGTACATGATATCGTCGAGATTGATAATGATCGCGATATAGTTTCGGGTCGGATCAAAATTCAGATGCTTCAACTTTTTCAACAAAGGTTCATTCAGTTTTTCCGAAAAAAGCCCGCTAATCAGCTCGCCTTTAAGTCTTTGTTCGGTATCAAACACGGCCTGCTCCTTGACTAATTCCAGCGAAATAACGGTACATGCATGTTCCAGAGCGGCCATATCCACTTCGCCGAGCTGTTTGGAAGCGAGGACCATTAACACTCCTAACAGTCTTGGTTTGGAGCCGATCGGTAGGGCAACCAATTGACAGGCGATTCCACTGCGATTGATCTCATCTGTGGAATGAACCATTTGCGGCAATTCGATGATATGCACCGCTGTCTGTTTTAAAAGGTGGAGATTCTCATCAGACAGAAAGGAATCGCCTGCGGAAACGACAAGTTCTCCCAAATCATCAAACAGGAGGGTATGATGCCCGATCGTTTGCTGGATGTAGCTGACGATCGAATGAGATCCTTCGCCGTCCAAAACAAGCTTGGCCAGAGAGTTGTGAATCTCGACAGAACGGGAGAGCAGTTTGTTCTGCTGGATAATCATATGATTTAATTTCTCAAGCTCCTGCACCGTATTCGCTTTTTCCTGATAAAGACTGGCCTTCTCCAAAGCCACAGCCGCCTGATGGGAAATCGCCTTGAGCAAGTTAAGGTCTTCAAGCGTAAAGCTTGCCGAAGGTTGAAATGCGTCTAAAGTGATTACGCCAATGCATTCCCCTTTTAGCAGAATGGGAGTACAGACAGCTGCATAGGGAAAATTCGGGATCGACTGCTCTACTTTCCGGTAAGTATCTGTGGCTAAGGTTTTCATGGCTTTTCTGATGTCTTTCTGATTAGAGAAAAGTTGGCATTGTTTAGTGGAGAAAGCCAATCCGGTCATGGACTCACCTGGTTTCAGCCGAACTTGATTCATGGATTGCGGGTTAAATCCATGAACGGATTTGGCGATCAGACAGATTTCTTTAGGGTCGTACAAAAATAAAACCCCACCGTCAGCAGCTTCAATGACGGAGATGGTTTGCATCATAATCGCATCGATAATCGTCTCGATTTGCAATGAGGTATTCAATACATTGGAGACTTGGATTAAAGACTGCAGTTGGCGATGCGTCAATGTGTCTCTCATAGTCAATCACCTTTTTGTAGGAATTAACAAAAAATTATTTCTATTTTAATAAATTATAACAAAAATCGATAGCTATCATTATATTTCTCCTGTTTATTTCGTGGTTGTGATCATTTCCAAATCATTTTTTGTGTAATGGCATAAGATTCGAGAAATATTTTTGTTCATTTTCACATGCAAGAGCGTGATAGGATTGGATCAAGATCTGACTTGCAGGAGTAGCTGGAACAAGCAGCCAAACGAATCCGCGCAAGATCAACAGCAAAAATGAATGGGAGGGGGAAAGATGACTCAAAGACCGGTTTCCGCAGAAGATTTGTTCACGCTTCAGTGGCCTGCCAATCCGAAGCTGTCACCAGATGGTCGCCATGTCGTGTACGAGCAAACGGTTGTCCACAGACAGAGAGATGACTATGTAACACAATTGATGCTGGCAGAGGTTCATGGGTCATTCCGACGGGTGCTGACGAACTCAGCAACACGCAACATGTGTCCGGTCTGGTCGCCGGATGGAAAGACCATCGCTTTTCTTTCCAACCAGGCGTTTGGCCTGCAGATTTGGCTGCTCTCGCCGGATACTGGGGAGCTGCGACGCCTGTCTTGCGTCCGTTATGGGGTCAGCTCGATTGTTTGGTCACCAGATGGACAAACCATCTACGGCCTTGTCCCCGTTGCCAAAAATGAAGGAGTGCAAGTATTTTCGGCAAATCTGACGGCTCAAGAGGCAGATGAGGAGATAAGCCGGGAACACCGGGCATGGCAGGATGGCCCAAAGCATTATCACTGGCAGTATTACAAAGATGACGGCGTTGGTTTTCAGCAGGAACGAAAACAGCAACTCGTGGCATTTGACACAGACACAGGAGAATGCAGACAAATAACAAACGGCGATTATGATGTTGCGGAGCCTGCTGTTTCTCCCGATGGACGGTACATTTGCTTTGTATCCTATCAAAGTGAAAGGGAGCACCCTCTATTCGGAGGACAACTGTATCGGGTTCCCGCTGCCGGTGGTGACGTGGAATTGCTGGTCGGTGATCTGCCGGTCATGCATCCAGCGTATTCTCCGGATGGAAACGTTCTCGCGTTCATCAGCGATCATTCAAGGTATCGGCAATTGTATGTCATCCCCGCGAATGGCGGAGAAGCGAGCTGTATCAGCGCAGATTTTGCTGATTCGATCAATGACAACTGCTATACCGATATACTCTTCAAGCAATATCCGCAGCTTCCGCAGTGGTCAAAGGATAGCCGGTTTGTGTATGTGTTAAGCTCGTGGCAAGGCTGCACGGAGATTGTCCGGTTTCCGCAGGATGGGACCGGTTCTCAGGCGATGGCAGTTGTTGGCGGCGAGCGGGTAATCTCTACGTTTTCCTTTGACGGGGACGATACATTTGCCATTTCTTATCTGACGCCGTTGCATCCCGAAAAGATCGCGGTCACAAAGATGTCTTGCGGCAATCCCCGGGAGCGTAAACGCCGTAAGCTGACAGACCCGCTAGCTCCAGAGGAACATCTACTGTTTCCTGACACTGAGACCCGTCTTGACGACTGTAATGATGAACTGATGTCGGAACTGGCCGTAAGTCAACCGGAAATGTTCTCTTACCGTTCTGAAGATGGCTGGCAGATACAGGGATTTGTTTTGAAGCCGGCTCATGTTGTTCCGGGACAGAAGTACCCCGTCGTCCTGGACATTCACGGTGGACCGCAAGCCTTTTACGGATTTGCTTATTTTCACCAGTTTCAATTGCTCGCGGCTTTGGGGTATGCCGTCGTTTATACCAATCCGCGAGGAAGCTTGGGATTCGGCATGGAGTTTACCCATGCTGTGCATGGCCATTACGGAGACAAGGATATGGCCGACATTTTACATGGATTGGATGAAGCATTGTGCAGGTATGATTTTCTCGATCCCAACCGAGTCATCGTTACCGGGCTTAGCTACGGAGGGTTTATGGTAAACTGGCTGGTCGCTCATACGGATCGTTTTATTGCTGCGATTTCCGAAGGGTCAGTTTCCAACTGGATATCCATGTACGGTACGAGCGATATTTGTCCTGCTTTTATGGATATTCAGTTTGTCGGCAAGACCGATGGAGAGACGCTGTGGAAGCATTCTCCGCTTGCCTATGCAGAAAATGTCAAGACTCCGCTCTTGCTGATCCACGCAGAAAACGATCTCCGCTGTCCAATCGAGCAGTCCGAACAGTTCTACTCGTACATCAAGCGGCATGGCGGAGCGGTAGAATTTTTCCGTATCCCGCATTCCAGCCATGTTTTGCTGCAAAACGGAAAGCCTTCTCTGCGCATGGCCCGATTGACAAAGATGGTCGAATTTATCAATGCTGCGGTAACAAAGAACGAAAAATAACCTGGGAAATGAGGAAAGGCCATTTCTTTCTGCAAACAATATTGGAAGCGGTTTCAGTGAGCTTTAGAACGATATAGAAAGAGGGGAGCAGACACGATGTACGCAAAAATTAACGGCACAAGAATTTATTTTGATGTTGAAGGGATGGGCAGTGTACCGGATGGACCCGTGATGAGACAAAAGCCGGTTTGTTTTGTGCTTCACGGTGGTCCGGGCGGCGATCATACACTGTACAAGCCCTATTTAACACCGCTTTCCGCTTTCATGCAACTCGTCTATATCGACAATCGCGGAAGCGGCTCTTCAGACGAAGGACCGCAATCGACGTACACGCTGGAAAACAACGTGGAAGATGTAGAAGCGCTCCGGCAATATCTCGGGTTGGAGAAAATCGTCATTTTAGGGCAATCTTACGGTGGAATTACTGCGCTAAGCTATGCCGTAAAATACCCCGAGAAGCTAGACGGTTTGATTGTCATCACCACGTCGCCCAGTTTCCGGTTCCTTGAGCGAGCCAAACAAAATTTGGCGGAAAAGGGAACGGATGAGCAGAAGAGCATGGCACAGAAGCTGTGGGACGGCTCCTTTGCGTCTAATGAGGAATTTTATCAGTACCTGGAAATGACGGCGCCACTGTACTCGTATGCCCATAACTCCCAACCAACGGAAGAAGAGATTCAGAAGGGGAAAGATGCTGTAGCGAGAAGCAAGTTTTGCTATCAAGCGGCTAACGAAGGGTTCCAAGGATTTTTGCGCGGTTACGATATAATTGATGAACTGCACAAAATAACGGCTCCTACGCTCATTATCGCGGGACGCCATGACTGGATAACACCTGTAGAAGATTCACAGGAAATCGCTGAAAAGATTCCGGACAATCAGCTCGTCATTTTTGAGAAGAGCAGCCATATGGTGATGGATGATGAATACGATCTGTTTATTTCTACCGTAACCGGATTTGTGCAAGCAAAATTGACATGAGGAGCCGATGGCTGACGACCTGGTTTGGCAAACAGGAACGGAAAAGAGAAAGAAGCAAAAAAAGGTTTAGAGAGAAAAAAGGGGGGATGATGTGTTGACCAGTAGCCGCAAATGCATGCGTTTGACATGTTTCCTGCTTGTTTGTTGTCTGATTCTCTCCGTGAGCGGTTGCAGCTCCGGCACAACACCGCCAGGCAGTACCAGTGAAGCGGAATCGGAGCCAAAAACAGGCGGGACCGTTACACTGGCCGTCGCCGATGAACCTGACACTTTGGATGTCAGCAAAGTCGCTTTAATCGCATCTGCTACGGTGACGACCCTCCTGGGGGAACCACTGCTCTATTTTGATCAGAAAACGAAGGAAATGAAGCCGCATCTTGCCGAGTCGTATTCGATCTCAGAAGATGGGAAAACGTGGACGTTTACACTTCGCTCCGGAGTGACCTTTCACGATGGCACACCGTTGACTGCGATGTCTTTCAAGCAAACTCTTGAACGAGCGATGGACCCGCAAACAGCTTCACCGCTGGCAGGACCATACCTTAGCTCAGTCAAGTCCGTCTCTGCTCCGGATGAGCGCACGCTGCTTTTGGAATTAAAAGAACCATCAGCGCCGCTTCTGACACGATTGTCGGATGCATCGATCATGCAGCCGCTATCGATGGCTGCAGTCGAGAAATTCGGCAAAGAGTACGCGCGAAACCCTGTCGGAGTCGGAGCCTGGAAGTTTGAAAGTTGGAAAACGGGCGAGTCGATTACCCTGGTGCGGAACGAGGCCTACCAGTGGCCCGATCCCGATGCGAAAAATAGAGGGGCAGCGAGAATTGACAAGATTGTCATCAAGTACATTACAGATAACAATACGAGGTTAGCGGCATTGGAAAGTGGTTCTATCGACATGGCGACAAATGTTTTGCCAAAAGATATTCAAAAATTCAAAAACAGTGAGAAATTTACCATTTTGGAAAAAATGTCTCCAGGAATTACTTTTATCGAAATGAATACCGCTAGCGAGATTCTCAAAGATCTCAATGTTCGCAAGGCATTAAATATGGCGATCAACAAGGAAGCCATTATCAAATCTGCTCTGCAAGGAGAAGCTCTCATAGCCCATAGTCCGCTGCCCCAAAGTGTGCCTGGGTACGATCCAGCGGTCGAACAGTACGCCTACAAATACAATGCCGAGGAAGCGGCGAAACAACTCGATGCTGCAGGGTGGAAGCAAAATGCGCAAGGGATCAGAGCGAAAGGTGGTCAGACATTATCTCTGAAATTGCTTAGTGTGACGAAAACGGCGCAAGAAAATCAGCTGATTCAGAGCATGCTCAAGGAGATTGGGGTAGATGTCAAGATTGACGTTGTGGATATTGGGACTTTGCTGCAAATGGCATCCAAAGGCGAGTATGACATGGCGCTGCTGTATTATGTAGACAGCGACCCCAGTATCCTGAATTCGCTCATGCATTCCAGTCAGATCGGCGGTCTCAATCATTCTCGGATCAATAACAAGCAGCTCGATTCCCTCTTGGAAAAAGGCATAACTACAATCGACCAGAGCGAAAGACAGAAGGTTTACGAGGAAATTCAAAAAATCGTGGTTGATCAAGCGTACTGGGTCCCGCTGTATACAGTTAAAGAGTTTACACTTGTAAATAAACGCGTTCAGGGGGTGAAGCTTCAACCATTGGCAGGTTACAATTTCCAGGATGCCTGGGTGAAGCAGTAATCCTAGATAAGCAGCCAGCTTTCTGCTGTGGTCTGACAATGTATGGTTAGCTGGG
Source organism: uncultured Brevibacillus sp. (assembly GCA_946402065.1). Classification (GTDB taxonomy): domain Bacteria; phylum Bacillota; class Bacilli; order Brevibacillales; family Brevibacillaceae; genus Brevibacillus_D. The sequence continues at coordinate 7,043 of CAMIVR010000102.1, forward strand.
ATTCAACCGTTTCAAGGATAGATCGTGATGGCCATCGAAAGAGATCATTTCACTTGAAATGAGTTAGAGTGGTACCGCGGGTTCAACCTCGTCTCTATACGTAGAGACGGGGTTATAATGTATGGGAACCCCCCGGTTCGACTGGGGGTTCAAATGGAATCTTGCTTTTGGAAGCGATTTGTCAAGGGCGAGCATTATCCGTCAGTCAATAAAGTTGCTAATTCGTTATATTCGGGAAACTCTCTGAAGTGATCGCTTGTCTTTTCTAACTTTTCCAAAATTGTCTTCTTTTCTTGTTCAGAGAGTGCAATCGATGTACTTCCCGTTTCTTCCCATTCTTCCAAGTCTAACATAAAAATATAATCAATACCCTCATCAGGATCTTCAGTTCCGTTGCAGACTTGTTCTTCATTTAGAAAGTAATGAAGCGCTTCTTTCATTTGTGCAACTCCTTTACTAGATTGATTTAATTTGATATCTGCATCTATCATCCCATATTTTTTGAGACGTCGATAGTGTTTTTGGTAGGATCCTTTCGTAACTTGATTACAATTACTAATTGACACAGAAGGAAATCACATTGGTTTGCAGAATACGTAATTCAACTTAAAGTCGGCATCCTTGAACGGAATCTTCAGTATTCATTCTCACTGGTAACGGAAATGATGCTTGTTCTGCTGTAACCGATGAGCGGAGGGCGGTATGTTTGGATAAACGTCAGATCAGGTCGTTGTTCGACAGGCAGGCGTCGTATTATGCCCGCAGAATACACGGTCCAAGGCAACAGCACTGGCGTCGCTCCATATTGGAGCTTGCCAGTGGAGAAGTGCTGGAGCTGGCCGTAGGAGCTGGTGCGAACTTCCCCTATTATCCGCGGGGGGTCAAGGTTACCGGGGTTGATATCAGCAAATCAATGCTTGATGCCGCCAGACAGGGAGCCGCTCGGCATGGGATCGACTTCGAATGGAAATGCGCCGATCTGGAGGATTTGAACTTTCCGGACCAGTCGTTTGATACGATCGTTTCGACGTTATCGCTCTGCTGTTACGAGAATCCGTCGTTGATGCTGCATAAGATGAACCGATGGGGCAGGCCCGACGGACGCATCTTGCTGATTGAACATGGAATCAGCTCCAATGTCGCTGTTTCCGCAATGCTGAAGATGCTCGATCCGCTGCTCTATCGTGCCTATGGCTGTCATCATACCAGGGACATTCTCGGCTTGATCAGGCAGTCACCTATCCGAATCGCCAGCGTCGAGAGTTATTGGTTGAATACCGTCCATCTTATCGTGGCTTCGCCAGGCGAATGAACAGTTATGGTAGAATCCGGGTGGACATTCAAGGACTATGCGAATGTTTTGGAGGGGGGGTTCAGAACTAGCGACCACTCACTCTAAAAGCTGCATACGCGGGTCATCTAGTTGGAGCAACGCCATGTTTCGGCTCACAAAACAAGCCATCTGTACCGTTCTGGCGGAGCAGATGGCTTGTTTTGTTATCCCCAGTTTCTTTCTCTATCTTCCCTGCGCCTGCTTTGTCCGGTAAAACTCGTTGAACAGCTTCATCAATGCGCGCTTTTCGATCCTTGATACATACGACCGCGATATGCCGAGCTCCCGGGCAATCTCCCGCTGCGTCTTTTCCTTGTCTTGATCCAGCCCAAAGCGGCCGATGATGACTTCCTTCTCCCGATCATCGAGGATATGAATGTGCTGGTAAATTTTATTGGACTCCAGCTTTAATTGTACGGCATCGACCACTTCGTCCGTTTCTGTACCGAGCACATCGATCAATGTAATTTCGTTTCCCTCTTTGTCCGTCCCGATCGGATCGTGCAGAGAAACGTCTTTTTTCGTTTTTTTCAAGCTGCGCAAATGCATGAGTATTTCATTTTCAATGCAGCGAGCGGCGTATGTAGCCAGTTTTGTCCCCTTGTCAACCTGATAGCTTTCAATCGCTTTAATGAGTCCGATGGTGCCGATGGAAATCAAATCTTCACTGTCTTCCCCGGTGTTTTCGAATTTTTTTACAATATGTGCGACGAGCCGCAGGTTGTGCTCGATCAGCTTGTTGCGTGCATAAGGATCACCGGTAGCCATGAGGCGCAGAAATTTTTCTTCCTCCACCTCATGGAGCGGTTGCGGAAAGGCATTGTTTTTCACATACGCCACGAACATGACAAGTTCTTTGAACATTAACGAAAGCGCCATTAAGATGCTGGACACAGCTGCCACCTCCCAATACTCTTGCTGCCTTTTTCAAGTATATGTGGGCGGTAGCCCATGTGTGCCTGTACCGGGGAAAAGGGTCGAGTTGGCAATGAGCCTGTTCATAAACAGGGGACGAGGGGGGCTGGAAGCCGTTTTTGGAGAAAACATGAAGCATTCGTTAACGAAGAGCCGTCTATATATGGACCGGTCCATTTTGCCGGACAGCACTTTACATAAACGGCCAATCATCAGTTGATACGCAGTCTGTATTTGCCGACATGACCCGTAGAGCACAAAAACGAAAGAAAACGGAGGTGAGTGACATGCAGTCTATGTGGAGGGCGGTAATCGCCGGACTGTTCATTATCGTTCTGACGTCGTGCAGTGCAAATGAACCCGCGATGACAAGCGAACAATCGCTAGCGCCGCCAAAGGAATACCTGGAGTGGAGACAACAGGTCGAGGCCGTATTGAAGGATACGCCGTATATCCTTCCGGGATACGATCCCGATCGCGGGCCGATTGAAATGGTGTACACGGACGTCTCGCCCGCAAGCGTATCGTTTGAGTTGCTTCACTCGGATACGTATAAAGTTCATAGTGAATCCTCTGGTGTTTACACCGTTCACTCCTTATTTTATTCCTACTCCTGGAATCAAGCGGGGAAAGAATGGGACGATTCCAGGATTTTGGCGCGAACCGGGTTGGGTGCCATAACAAAGCCGGAGCGAAAACAAGTCGATGCCCATACGTCGATATTACATGACAGAATCGTGGAATATCGCGAAGGCGACCTGAGGGTGTATCAGGATTACGACCGTGAAACGCAGGAGCAGAATAAAGACCTGCAAGCAGCCATTATTGGCTTTTTAAAAGAAAAGGGGATTGATTCGGCCCAGGTCGAAATCGTTACTTTAGAAAGAGAAACGCAGCTGGATTTACAGATGGTCATCGACACCCATTATGTCAGATTCTATTTTGCCGTCGATAAACATTTCTCCGATCAGACAACCAGGCAGCTCGACCATTATTTAGGCGATATCGGGAAACTGACAGGCAAGTAGTGTACATAGGCAATGCGTGGTGAAAGCCGGGACATAAATCGATAGCCGACGCCCGATTCCAGCAGACGGGAAGAACGAGCAGAGGGCGTTTTCGGATGTGATCCGAAATGCCCTCCTCTTGCACGTCCCTGGCAGTTCAAAGCTGAAAAAGTCGGCTGGGCTGTTGGGCTGCTCTACTTTGCCGGCTTCCCTTCGAGATACGTCCACTTGTAGCAGTAAGTCGCATTTGGATAGGCGACAAATCCCTTGACATACGGCTTGATCAGCCGTGCTCCAGCCGACTGGTACATCGGGGAAATGACCGTCTCTTTGCCGACGAGAATGTTTTCGGCGTCCTGCAGCTCGTGAAACCGTGCTGCGGGATCAGAGAAGTCGGTCATTGCTTTGCGGATCAGCCGATCGTACTCGGCATTGTTGAAATCTTGCCAATTATAAGGGCCGTCGGACAGGAAGACACTCAGGAAGTCGACGGGGTCCTCGAGCGAGGCACGCCAGCCGGAGTAGGACAGGGCGTATTCCTGCTTGCTTTCCAGCGCGAGCTTTTGCTTGTTCGGCTGCATGTTGATGGTGATCGTCAAGCCGGGCAAGGCCTTTTCCAGGTCGCTCTTGATAAATTCGGAGACTTTCTTGCGCGCTTCGTCATCATAGCTCAAAAATTCCAGCTCCAGCTTGTCTGTCCCCAATTCCTGCAAGCCTTTGCGCCAAAACGCCAGTGCCGCTTCCTTCCCGCCGGCGTTCAAATCGCCGTACTTGTCACGGAAGTCTTTCCCGTCGTCAGGGCTGAACACGAAATTTTTCGGCACGAGGAAGTAGGCCGGGATGGAGCCGTTTTTCAGCAGCAATTCGGCGGCCTGCTGTTTGTTCCAGGCGGAGTCGATGGCTTTACGGATGTTGGCATTTTGCAGGATTTTGTTTTTCAGGTTCATGCGGATAAAGTAGACTTCGGTCCGAAGCGACGTGCTGAAATCCGGATTGCCGCTGTACATATCGATCAGCTCGGACGACAGGTCGGCGACATCCAGCGTACCGGTATCGTAAAGATTGACGGCTGTGGACACATCCTTGACGACGTTGAAGACGATGCTGTCGAGCTTGACGTTGGCCGCATCCCAGTAAGCCGGATTTTTCTTCAGCACCCAGCTTTTATCGTGCTGCCACGATTCCATGATAAACGGGCCGTTGAAGATCAGACTGCCCGCTTCCAAAGCGTACCTGTCGCCTTGGGACTGCAAATACTCCTGATTTTGCGGGAAGTAGACGACATTGGTCAACAGGTTGAGAAAATAGGGAACGCCGTTTTGCAGCGTGACCTGCAATGTGCTCGGGTCAAGCGCTTTGACACCGAGTTCGTCTACCTTGCCGTACAACGGGTCGTTTTTGTCTTGAATGGCTTTGGAATTTTTGATGTCATCCATGAGATAGGCGTGAGGGGAGATGGTGTCCGGATGAATCGCCCGTCTCCAGGCAAAGACGAAATCGTCGGCCGTGACAGGTTTGCCGTTGCTCCAATTGGCGCTGCGCAGATGGAATGTATACGTTTTGTGATCGTCGCTCACATCGTAGCGCTCGGCAATACCGGGTATCGGCTTGTTGTCCGGGCCAACGCGATACAGCCCTTCATACAGATTGGCGATAATCGTGCTGGACAGGCCATCCATAATGCCGTTTGTTTTTAACGTCGGAATTTCATTCGTTGCGACCAGATGCAGAACCTGCCGGTCAGGCTGTGCATTTGTGTCCGTATCCCCTTCAGCAGATGGCTGTTTGGTCGAAGGGGGCGGCGTTGCGGATGTGCTATTGCTTTTTTGTCCGTAGCATCCTCCCAGTGCGATGCTGAAAATCAGCATGAACGACAGGAACATGCGTCCTCTTCTTCTCATCATGGCTACGCTCCTTTCCAGTAACACCTGGTTTGGCCTATAAACGAAGCATGAACTGTGCCAATGGATAAAAACAGGCGGCATTGGAATTGCATCCTGTACATGGCATCCAGATGAAAAAGGAGGAAGCTCACATGATGAGGTTGGAGAAAATCAGAAACAGGCTGGGACAGCTTGGCATAGACGGGATGATGATCGTCAACCCGAACAGCCGCCGTTACTTGTCCGGCTTTACGGGAAGCAACGGGGTACTGCTCATAACGGCAAGTGAGGCCAAGCTGATAACGGACTACCGCTATATCAACCAGGCGAAACAGCAGACAGAGGGCTTCGAGCTGGTTTTACATGCGGGCCATACGGGGCACAAGGGGATTATCTTTGACGAAGTCGCCAACCAGGCTGCGGCCATGAAGCTCGGCACGCTCGGCTTTGAACAGGAGCACATGAGCGTAGCTTTCTACAGAAAATGCCAGCAGTTGTTTTCGGCTGAACTCATCCCGGTTTCCGGCTTGGTAGAGGAACTGCGCGCGATCAAGAGCAGCGAAGAGATCAGCTATTTGAAAACAGCGGCGGAGATTGCCGACGCTGCATTCCTGCACGTGCTTGACTTTGTTCGCGCCGGGCGCTCCGAATTGGACGTCGCTGATGAGCTGGAGCAGTTTATCCGCCAGCAGGGCGCGGTCACGTCGACGTTTTCCCCGATCGTCGCCTCGGGCTACCGCTCTGCTCTGCCGCATGGCCGGGCGAGTGAAAAGATCATCGAGCAGGGCGACCTGGTCACGATTGATTTCGGCGCCAATTACAAAGGGTACTGGTCGGATATTTCGCGGACGATTGCAGTAGGCGAGCCGGGTCAGCAGCTTCGCGAGATTCACGCGATCGTGCTGGAATCGTTCCGGCGCTGTGTAGACGGATTGCGTCCAGGCTTGACCGACCAGGAAGTCGACGCGCTGATGCGCGATGTGATCAAAGAACACGGGTACAACGAGATGTCCGGTACGGGAACGGGGCATGGAATCGGGTTGGAAGTGCATGAAGATCCGTTCTTTTCTGTCCGTCAGGTCATGAAGCTTGAGCCCGGGATGGTGATTACCGTAGAGCCGGGGATTTACCTTCCCGGAATCGGTGGCGCCCGAGTGGAGGACGTCATCCTGATAACGGACAACGGCCGCGAAGTGTTTACGCCGTCGACAAAGGAAATGCTGGTGCTGTAAAATGAAATGAAACTGTTGAGACGATGGTGGCGGGCAAATGCTCGCCGCTTTCTTATCCGCGTTTTTCCAACTGCTATATGTATAAAAGATTTTACATAAAATAAAAACATTAGACAAACAAATGTCAAAATATTTAGATTATGGAACGGCGTGAACGTACACATGTAAACCCAAAAAAGTGTCCCGAGAAATTTCTCCCGGACACTTTTTCCATTTTCTGCAACAGCTTTTCAGCTGGTGGGCGGTCGCTGTTACCGCCCGGCCAAAGTCCTATTAAACACGTACCGCTCCTAAGCTTTCTTGTGGTGCTTCCGGCTTAACGAGCGGCGCGATCAAAATCCGCGTAATCCGGTTCGGTTCCATGGCGGTGACGGTAAAGGAATAGTTTTCGTACTCGACTACGTGTCCGACGGCGACGCCTTCGTTTTCCTGGCTGTAGATCCAGCCGCCAACGGTATCGACGTCTTCGGACTCAAGCGCAAACGGCAATTGTTCATTCAGGTCTGAGAGCAGCACCTTTCCGGCGACGGACAGCCCTTTTTCCGTTTTTTCAATATCGGGCCGTTCATTCTTGTCGAATTCGTCCTTGATGTCGCCGACGATTTCTTCCAATATATCTTCCATCGTGACCAGACCAGCCGTTCCGCCGTATTCATCCAGGACGATCGCCATTTGCGAGCGGCGTTTTTGCATCATTCGCATCACCTGGCTGATCTCCATCGATTCAGGTACGGCCAAGACAGGGCGCAGCAGCTGTTCAATCGACGGTTCTTCGTCAGACAAAGCGGCCAGATAGAAGTCGGATGCGTGAACAAAACCGGCGATGTCGTCTTTGTCTTCACGGGCGACAGGGAAGCGGGAATGGCGGCACGAACGGATCGTGTCCAGATTTTCCAAAAAGCTGTCGTTCAAGTACAGGCATATGATATCGGTACGTGGAATCATAATCTCTCGCACGACGGTTTCCGAGAAGTCAAACACGTTATCGACGAGGGCCAATTCCGTCTGGTCGATGTGACCGCTCTTATGGCTTTCGTTGACCAAGAGGCGAATTTCTTCTTCCGTATGGGCCGCTTCGTGCTCAGATACCGGTTCCAGACCGATCATGCGCAGCAGTTTATTGGCAGCGCCATTCAACACCCAGATGGCCGGATACATCACCTTGTAGAACATCATCAGCGGCAAGGCCAACCAGAGTGAAGTGGCTTCTGCTTTTTGAATCGCCAATGACTTCGGTGCAAGCTCACCGAACACGATGTGTAAAAAGGTGATGAACGCAAATGCGACTGCAAATGAGATGGTCGAAATGAGGTAATCCGGTAAGGCAAAGTTGCGTAAAAGCGGTTCGATAATCATATGCGAGATGGACGGTTCACCGACCCACCCCAAGCCAAGGGAAGCAAGTGTGATCCCGACCTGACAAGCAGACAGGTAGGCATCCAGATTATGAGTCACGTTTTGTGCGTGTACCGCACGCGAATTCCCTTCGTTGACGAGCTGGGCCAGACGCGTTTGTCTCACTTTGACCAAAGCAAATTCGGCAGCTACGAACAAACCGTTGAAAAAAACGAGAACTGCTACAAGCAAAAGGTTAAGTGCTATCGGAATACTGTCCAAAGAAACAATCTTTCCTTTCTATACCAAAACGTTTGTTATGTCTTCTACTTAGTATAGCAACAGCGTAAAAATGCGACAAAGGGTGAAAAAGACGATTTTGGTCAAAACAGACGCATTTTGGTGCAAATGAAGAAGTTGTGCTCCGTACTCGTACCGTCAGGGAGCGGGAGCAGCGCTGGAGCGTTTTTTCTTTCGATTATATGCGCAATCGCTAATGTTAGCTGGATGACTCGAACTTTTCCGCTATCCGGCATGCTGTCAGCGGCCGCATATGGTATAATCAACAAGCGACAAGGCAAGCATGAAAAGAAAGCGCACGGAGGAACTTATGTTGACGTTTGCAGAAAAACTGGCGATTATCGAATCGTTCCCTCAATTACATAAGAAAGAAGTTTCGCTTGGCCGATTGAACTTCCACTTTGACGAGAGTGTCTATGACAAAAAAATTGTCGTTTGGCACCTGCATCCAAACGGCAACGGCTTTGTATACGCCGGTCATCTGCCGAAAAAAGCGACGGATGCCAAAGGCATGGTGAATATTCGCGAGTACACGGCGGATGCGCTTCGTTCCCTGATTGCCGCATCAATTGACCACTTGTCGCGGCTGCCGGAAGCGAAGCCGGATACGGCGGGCGAAACCGAACTGACAGAAGAAGTCTGGACAGGTCCAAACGATCAAACGCTCTTGCTCGTCAATGAGGACGAGCTGTGGAATGTATACGCCGGGGTGAATTTGGAAGAGGCTTTTGAATCGTATAAAGAGGCGGAGCGTTATTTGCTGGAGGAAGGCTTTCGACGGCAATAATGCCAAAATGGCAGAGGGGTCAATCCAATGAAAGGTGTTGGATTGGCCCCTTTTCCCACCTAATTGAATTGTGTCACATCAACCGGCTCAATCCCCTGCTCATGACAGTAAGCGAGGTACTTTTGTCGCATCGTTTGCCAGGTTTCAATAAAAATAATTTCCCCATGCTCATCGCGGAATTCGAGCACACCGTTGACGATGATAAAAATGACGACGTCCTCGTCCCCAGGTTCGGCCACGAATGTGTGAACGGAACCGGCCGGTTCGTAGATGACTGAGCCCGGTCCGGCAACCCAGTCGTGTTCGAGGTATCGCCAGTATCCCTGCAGATTGTACGCGATTACTGTACCGTGATGACAGTGGATACCAAGCGACGACTGCGGCCTTGCTTTCAGCATGACAATGAACTCTCCCGTCACCGGGTTTGCTTTGACCATCTGCATCTGAACCCCGTCCGCATACGGAAACCACGGCAAGCTTCTCGTATCGACGTGATTGGCATCCAGTACATCTTGACCTGTACTCATCCAGATCCCTGCTTTCTTTGTAAAATAGAGGGCTGAGCATTGCTGCAGCTAGCTGAAGATTACCAATGTCGGTTAACGGAAATCTTACACCGCCACGCTTTTTTTTAACACGCAAACAGGATCGATATGTTGTTAGAGCGAATTGTGCACTATAATAATAAAAAGTATGGTAATATTCAGATATTTTCCGGCAGGAGGAGATGAAGGTGAACATCATTGAATCCAAACTGACCATTCCCGACTTCACGCCGTACCTGGTGAGAACCAGGTTGTTCTCCTTTCTTGAAAAAAATTTAGAACGAACTCTACTAGTGGTTTCTGCCGATGGAGGGTACGGCAAGACGACGCTTTTGTCCAGTTTTGTAACAATGAACGAGATACCAACCGTCTGGTATCAGATGGGGCATGCTGATCGCCACCCGCACGTCTTTCTCACGTACCTGAAAACAGGGCTGCATCGGGTCATGAATAAAATGTGCGGAGCCAGTTTGGTGCGGCCTGAGTGTCTGGAGGAGGAGCTGGAGCAGTTGCTGGCGATCCTGTCGACATGGCCGACGCGCCTGGTCATCGTCTTCGATGATTATCAGTGGGTGAATCAGAGTCAGGAGATTCGCGAGATCGTCACCAAGCTGCTCAATCAATCATCCAAATCGGTCACATACGTCATCAACAGTCGCATTCGCCCGAATTTGCCACTCGTCAAGCTGAAGCTTCAGCAAAATCTGGCTGAGCTGCGCACAGGCGATTTGGCGTTTACCACAGAGGAAACCACAGCGTTTTTCAATACATTGCACCACCTTACACTCTATCGGCATGAGATCGACTACGTCGTCAAACGGACCGAGGGATGGATTGCCAGCCTGCAGCTCATCTGCGATCTGATCAGTCAGATGAACGAATCCGAGCGACGCTGCTTTTGGGCCAATTTTACCGGGATTCCCGATGTGTATGAGTATCTGGGGAGCGAAGTTCTCGCGTCGCAGTCCGAGGAGATCCAGGAATTTTTGCGAAAAACCAGCGTGCTTGCCGATCTGCATCCCGAGGTGATCAATCAGTATCTCGGCATTGATCACGCCAAAAGCGTACTCGATCATTTGCAGGCACACCATCTGTTTATTTTTCGTACAAATGAAGGCGTTTTCAAATACCACCAGCTCTTTCGGATGTTTTTGCTGGAAAATCTGAACAAGCAGTATGACGTGCATGAGCTGTTCACTTTTCACCGGGAGATTGCCCGTATCTATGAAGCGCGCTACCAATTTTTCAACGCATTTGCCCATTATGTGGCCGGCAAGGACTACATGAGCGGAGCCGACGTGATGCGACGCATGGCGGACCGGTATCATGCTGACAGATATTTGGTGCTGATTGACGGCTGGCTGGAAACCATCTCTCCCGAGCTTTCACTGGCGAGTACGAGTCTTTTTTTGTTCCGCTGCATCCCGCTATCCGTGATGGACACATTGACGGGGCCACTGGAAGCGACGATAGAAGCCATGAAGCAGCAGAAGAACCCGTTGACGATCGCCCATTTTCAGCATCGCCTGGCGACGATTCAGTTTTACCGCGGCGAATTGGCCCAGTCGAAAGCCCACTACCTCGACTCCCTGGAAGGCTGTATGGCTTCAAACGACTACGCGATGATCGCGCTTAACCTGAGTATGCTGGCACAGGTCTATCGCTTTCAGCAAAAGTACGACGAAGCCATCCACACGCTCAAACGCTCTCTGTCGTACTCGGAGACACACGGCATCGTCCATGCGCAAATGCATTCGCTGTGGGTGCTGGCTGAGGTGTACCTGGAGCAGAACGAGCTGGCCAAAGCAGAGCCGCTGATCTACCAGACGATTGAACTCTCCGAACAATGCGACGCCGCAGCCAAAGTATTTCCTTATTCCTCATTGGTCAAGCTGCATCGGCTGCGCGGGGAGTACGAAGCTGCGTTTGCCTGGGCGGACAAGGCTGTGGAGCATGCGAGCAAGTTTCACATTGAGCCGGACCTCGGCTGGGTGTACATGGAGCTGGGGTTGACCTTCATGGCCAGCGGACAGCGGGAAAAAGCGAAAGCCTCGCTGAACAAGTCCAATGAAAAGCTCGCCAGACAGCTGCGGTACTATCTTCACGACGAAATTGCCAAACAAGACGAGGCGGTGGAAAAGCAGCAGGCGATCGCGGTCAGGCAAACGCTTGAGCAGCAGTTGACAATTCGGACGCTTGGCGCTTTTGAACTGCGAAGCGGAAATCAGCCGATCACCCTGAATCGCAAGACAAGCCTGCGCCTGCTGCAATTTTTTATCGTGAATCGCGGGAAGAAGCTGGTGAAGGACGCGATTCTCGACCAGGTTTTCCCAGCAGGCTCCTTTCAATCCGTCACCAATCAGTTTTACGTCGCGCTGTCCGCCTTGAGAAAAGCATTGGAGCCTGCGCTGGAGTCAGGCAGGCATTCGCGCTTTTTCGTGCAATCCGGTGAGCATTACACGTTTTGCCCGGAAGGGATGCAGCTCGATGTCGATTGCTTTTTGCAGACACTCGCCGACAGGTCAGACTGCCTGCAGTCGGAGCGGATCAAGCGGCTGCTGCAAGCGGAACAGCTATACCGCGGCGATTTTTTTGAGGAGTATCCGTACGAGAGCTTTCTGGAAGCGGAACGGGAAAAGCTGCGCCAGTTCTACCTGCAACTGCTGCGCGAGCTGGCCCGTTACTTCTGGACTGAGTCCAACTACACGGACGGCATGCATTACTATGAAAAAATTCTCGAAGTCGATCCTTATCAGGAGTACATGTATATCGAATACATCGAGCGGCTGCTGCAGGCCAAGCTGATCTCGACGGCCAAAAAAGTTTCGAAACGGAGCAAAAAATACATCGAGCAGGAGCTGGGCATTCCCATTCAGGAGAAAATCGCGGGGGTCTTCACCCGGTTTTCTGTCTGAGCCGGGCATGATCGGTTTTTGTTAGATTCGGGTAGTTGTTTTGTAAGATGCCTGTCAAATCTCCGCGTTACACTACAGTGAAAGACGAAGGAGGGATCTGGAATGAACGATTTGACGAATCAGGTAGCAGTTATAACTGGTGGGGGCAGAGGAATCGGGCGCAGCGTCGCCGAAAAGCTTGCCGCGCAGGGAGCCCGCGTCGTTGTGACGGACATCGACGAGGCAAACGCCCGAAGTGTTGCGTCCACGATTGAAGCGAGCGGGGGAGCGGCCACACCGCTGCGATTGGATGTAAGCCAATCGAGTGCAGTTACTGCCCTGATGTCGCACGTGGAGGAAACGTTCGGCAGGCTCGATATTTTGGTGAACAACGCCGGGATTGCCGGAACGCCAGTATGGGTCGACCAAATCAGCGACGAAGACTGGACCAACATGCTCAACATCCATGTCAACGGCTCGTTTTACTGCTTGCGTGAAGCGGCGAAAATCATGAAGAAACACCGTTATGGCCGAATCATCAATTTCTCATCCTGTGCAGCCGTCACGGGACTGGCCGGCATGGCTCACTACGCTGCCGCTAAATACGCCATCGTCGGCTTGACTGAGACGGCCGCCAAAGATTTGGGTGCGTACAATATTACCGTAAACGCCTTAAAACCAGGGGTAATTCGCTCTGCACTGACAGAGGGCTTCCTCGATCTGGCGGAAGGGCCGCTGACAGAAGCCACTCCCATCCGACAGATCGGCGAGCCAGCCGATGTGGCTCAGATGGTTGCCGCGCTCGTCAGCCCGGCGTGTGGCTTCGTCACAGGCTGTTCCTTCATCGTCGACGGCGGTTTCCACCTGGTGAACAAAATGGATGAGACGATGATGAAGATCTTACCGGCGGGTACCGGTGTCTGAGCTGGCAGAATTGTTGCTGCAAGAAAACGAAAGAGTAGCGTACGGTTTAATCGGCCAGCCTGTCGGTGTATCACTGCGAAACGGCCAGGGAGCTTCAGGTGATCTGTGCAGCATGCCATATCCGGACAGCGGCCCCTATCCTGGCCGGCGTGTCTACTAGTACACGTGCACTACAATGCGCCCGTCTCTGATCGATGGAACTGTGGCTCGTAAGATGGACACTTTGAAAAAGTGACTTTTTGGGGGCATCGTTCACGAACAGAGCCGGGCAACTGCCGGATTGGTTTACTTTTGCCCGCCGGTTATCCGCTGCACAATGCTCCCCAATAACATGCGGCATCCCCACAGCGTGATGATCACCAGCAGAATACGCACAATCATGAGGACAAGGTTGCTAGAAAAGAAAGGGGCGATCATGCGCCCGCCAAAATAAAGGATGACAAACGCCAGCAAAATGGTGATCGCATAGAAAAAGACACACCCTGCCAGTTGAAAAGCGGTCAATTCGCTTATCGCCTTTCGATGCTCCAAGAGGAAAGCAACCAAAGCGCCGGCAAACACCAAGACTGCAAACAGCTCGCTCATTGTGGAAGCTCCTTTTTACCTGTTTTTCTCCTGCATGCGTTTTTGCGGAGGAATCGCTTCATTCGTAAGATACCAATTCGCCTATCGGTTTGGCGAATAGAGTGGGATGGTGTTATACAGAAGCCACCACTCGGACGTACGGGCAAGCCGAAGTGGATCGCATGCTCGAAGTTTACGCAGCGTTCCAAGAAGCTCCTCGCACCAAGCAATTGATTAGCTCAAGAAGATATCTTCAAGCGTTGCTTTGTGCTGTACCACGGAATAAATTTTACTGTTAATGAGATAGGAGACATGGATTTGCATAAAAAGCGTCGGGTCCAGTTTTTTTCGAATCGAAGAAATTTTATCATAAAACTCATACTCGCCTTGCGACGTGACCAATCGAACTTTTCTTAGTTTACTTTCAAAGTATAAAATTTCGTCAAAGGGCACCTGATACTGACTTTTGCCAATGTGAAAGAAAAAAATTTGTTTGACCGTTCGGATGTGCTGGATAGCTTCCTGAAGAACCTTGTGCAAGCTGCACTGTGTTAACGGCTTGATTAAAAAACGGAAGGGCAGCACATCAAACACCTGAAAGACGTATTCCTTGTGATGTGTAATAAAAATTATCATTCGTGCCGTAAAACCCCTTGCTTTAGCTATGGGGATATAAGGCACTTTGCTCTGCATCCCCTGTAGGGGGTGCTAACTTTTAAGCCCCGAAATTGAATTTGAGTTATCACCCCTTATCTTGTTAAGCTG
>CAMIVR010000103.1 GCA_946402065.1 uncultured Brevibacillus sp.
TGATGAAAAAACCGCTGCCGAAGACGGCTGCCGCCTGGAGGAAAATGTGTCTCGTCGGCTTTTTTCAGACGGCGGGGGTGATGGGCTGTATTTTCTTAAGCCTGCGGACGATTACGGCAGGGGAGTCGTCCATCCTGACGTTCGTCAATCCGCTGCTCGTCGTCATTTGGGGGACCCTGTTTCTCCAGGTGAAATACCGTATCGCCCAATGGCTTGGCGTGATCATCGGGTTTGCCGGAGTGGTGCTGACGCTGGGGTTCCATTTGCAGTTGAAGACGGGCATTTTGTTCGGACTCGGATCGGCGATTTCCTGGTCAATCGCGACGCTCCTGGTCAAACGTTGGGGCGGGCAGTTTAACGTCTGGGTGCTGACAGCTTATCAAATGCTGGTCGGCGGGGTGATCCTGCTTGTTTTGGGCGTGACCATCGAGGCGCCGCGGTTGATTATTACTCCTGCCTCAATCGCCATTATTTTGTGGCTGGCCATCATGGCTTCCATCGTTCAGTTCGCTACCTGGTTTTTCTTGTTGAACCAGGGCGATCCGGGAAAGACGAGCGCGTTTCTGTTTCTGGCGCCGTTCTTCGGCGTGCTGTCAGGCTGGCTGCTGCTGGATGAGATCGTCAACTGGTACGTTTATGCAGGCGGTGTGCTCATTTTTGCAGGGATTTTCCTGGTGAACTGGACGCCGCAAAAGCAGTCGCTGAAGCTCGAGGAGCAGGCAGATGGTGAAGCGGGGCAGCTGGCGTAGTGTTTTTGGCAAATACGACACAATGCTGTCAGGTTCCTCACGCTATACTATTGTCAGATTGGGACAAGAGGTGAGGAAGAAATGAGCAAGCTTGATCTCGCAAAAGCCGATAAAAGCTACTACCATGCGATTCTTCGCTTGCCGGTACGAGCGAAGCAAGGGAAATGAGCAGAGGGCTGTTTCACGGTCATGTGCATGACGGTGGAGCAGCCCGTTTGCTTTCTGTGGAGCGGAGACTACCTGATCGAATCCCCTGATAAACAGCCTTGATGCAATCATCGTCGACGGTTGGCTTTCCTGTCCGGTTTTGCCCCGCTTCACTGCAATCCCATCTCGATGCCTTTGCGCACAGCCATTGCCCGGCTGTTGATCTGAAGCTTGCCGTAAATGTTGAGTATATGCGTCTTGACCGTACCGTAGGAGATGTCCAAATGTTCGGCGATCTCCTTGTTTGTCATGCCTTTCACCAGCAGCCGCAGCACGGTCAGCTCGCGCTTGGTCAAGTCGGTATTGGCAGGTGCACTCAGGGAGGGAAAGCCTTCTTGGCGCTCACCCTCCGCGAAGCTGTCCAGCAGCTGTTGAACATATGCCAGAGACGGCGCATCCTTCACAGACTGCCGTTCTAACGACTGGGCGAGCAGGCTGAGCAGCTCGACCATCGGTTTGCCCTCGTCCACATACGTGCGGACGAATTGCTCCGGCTCGGAAATGAGCAGGATTTGGTTCAGTTTTTTCAGTGCTGCCGCCGTCTCCCCAGTCTTGTGCAGCAGCAGCACCTGGAGCACTTCAATGCCGACTGCGTAATAGGTATGGATGCTCATCCGGGCGACGGCGAGCAGCTTTTCCGCCAGCGCCCATGCACCCGCGTACTGCTGCAGTGCAGTCAGCATGCGCACGGTGACCTGCCCCTTGTACAGCTGCTGGACAGAGAGCTCGTCTTCGGCAGCGAGCCGATAGGTGTGCAGCCAATTCTCTGCCGGCTTCGTCCGATCGTCTGCGAGCGCCAGACAAGCCAGCTCGGCGTCGAAATAGACGAGCGCAGCAGAAATCCCCAGCTCGATTGCGCTTGCTCGCGCCTTGTGCAGCAGCGATTCCGCTTCCTGCCGCTTGCCCTGGGCCTTGCGCACTCGATAGAGGGTCAGCCAGGAGGGAACGAAATGCTCCGAAACCTGCGGGTTGGACGGATCGATCGTATCGATTGTCTTTTTTGCATAGGTCCAGGCATCATCCAAATCGTTCCACTCATACAGCCATTCGGCGAGCGACGTCCGGGCAGATCCGGCGAGCCCGAGATCCTCGACCATTTCCGTGAGGTTTTTGAGAAATGGGAAGAGGTGGTCTCTGCTCAGCTGTCCGGACGGCGGCGCTTCGTGATCGCGTGCAAGCGAAGGAACGACGAGACTGTTTTGCTGGGCAAAGACCAGCTTTGTCCCCGTTGGCTTGTATTGCCTGGACTGCTTCATGTAGGTGACGGTAAGCTGAATGTCCTGCAGTGCCTCTGTTGCGTAAAACGCTTTGACAAAGTACAGGCTGCCGAGAAAATCGTGCTGGTCCGCTTCCGTCCATCCCTTGAAAAGTTCGGCCATTTCCGCCTCTGCTTCCTGCAGCATTTTGCCGACAAAAGCGTACTGCTTGCTGCTGAACAAGAGCGAAAGCATGTAGGAAAAGTACACCGGGGGATGTTCCATCAGATAGGGAGTCGGGATATCGGCAAGCCGCGAGCGCAAAGACGGCCAATCGAGTTGGAACATCCGCGTGGTCATGTCCTTGAGCAGCGATACCGCCTGCTTGTATTGTTTTTCTGCGAGAAAATAATCAAGCGCTTCTGTATGAAAGCCCTGCTCCTGGCACCACATGCCTGCCGACAGATGCAGAGACAGGATACTCTGCGGATTCGTCCTTTTCAGGCGCGTCTGCAAAAATTCGGCAAACAGATGATGGAACCGGTACCAGCCCCGTTGCTCGTCCAGGGGGATCATGAACAATTGCGAATGTTCAAGCGTTTCCAATATGCGCTGGCTGTCGGTATTGCCCGTCACGGCCTCACACAGTGAAGCGTTCATGCGTTTCAGGATCGAGCACATTAACAAAAACTGCTGTACGGAAGGCGGTTGAAGCATGAGCACTTCCTCCAGCAAATACTGATCCATTAACTGGAAATTCCCGGAGAAGCGGCGCAAAAAAGCTTCCGGATCGTCCCCGCTGCGGAGGGATAAAGCCGCCAGCTTCAACGCCGTTATCCAGCCCTCCGACCGCCGGACCAGCTCGTCCGTCACTTCCGGCCGAACGTCCAAGCCCATGCATTGCGTGTAAAATTGTCCCGCTTCCTCGGCATCAAACCGCAGATCCTGTGCATCCAGCCGCAGCATAAGCTGACGGCTAAGCAATCTGGCAGTGGGGAAGGGTGGCTCCGTCCTGCTGGCGACAAATACATGGACATGAGCGGGCAAATATTCGATGAAGTAAGAAAATGCAGAAACTACTGAAGGCTCTGTGATGAAATGAAAGTCGTCGACAACCAGGGCGAGGGGCTGATCGAGCTGCTGCAACGCATTCAGCAGATAGGCGATTCCCGGTTCAAAAAGGTCTGGGGCGAGCATGCTGGCTGTGTGTTGGGAGCTGATTGTGTGATGCCGGGGAGATCGTATTGATTCCGGAAATGAGGTAACGCCAGAAACGGACCAGGTCGTTATCCGACGCATCGAGGGAAATCCACGCAGCAGGAATGTCAAGCGCTTCCGCCCACGTTGCGAGCAAGGTGGATTTTCCACATCCGGCAGGGGCGATGATATATGTCAGTTTGGCCTGCAAGCCAAGCTGGAGACGCTGGATTAACCGCGGTCGGTGAACGATATCAGACAGACTGCGCGGAATATGCAGCTTGGTTGCTAGAATCGGCTCCAGTTTATAAACATGGTTGTCTCTTGTCATAGCGCACCCGCAATCCTTTTCACTCAAGTTTATTTCCACACCTTGTATCTTGTATTATAGCAAAAATCAGTCCAAGGCTTCATTTGAAAGTGCAAACAGCGTACATTTTTCTCGCTTTTCTCTACCGAACGGTTGATTTTTTACATGAAGGGAACGTGTACAATATATGGTGGGAAAAGTCAGGAAGACGGGGATACCGTATGGAGGGATGAAACGAAAACGGACATGCTGACTAAATGTATCGAATAAATCAGCGTGCTTGTGGTTGTGGAAAAAAACAGACCTATAGAAGTGTAGAAATCGAGGAGGAACGGAGAATGTGCAATAAGATAAAACAAGTCGTCATCTGCCTAATGGTTATTCTGGCAGCGGTAATGCTGCCGGGCGTCGGAGAGGTGGCCTATGCCGCGAGCGGCGACATCAGCACCGTGGCTGGAGACGGTACTCCTGGCTTTTCCGGAGACGGGGGACCAGCAGTATCGGCCCAATTGAACAACCCATCAGGAGTAGCGGTAGACAGCAGCGGCAACGTATATTTTGCGGATCGCGGCAACAACCGGATACGCAAAATAGATCAAGCAACCGGGGAAATCAGCACCGTAGCCGGTAACGGCTTGACTTATCCGCATGCAGTTGCAGTAGACAGCGATGGGAATCTATACATCGCGGATAATGGGAACAACCGGATACGCAAAGTAGATAAAACAACTGGGGAAATCAGCACCGTGGCCGGAAACGGCGTGCGGGGTTTTTCCGGAGATGGAGGAGCAGCGACATCGGCTCATTTGGCTCTCCCAACTGGAGTGGCGGTAGACAGCAGCGGGAATCTATACATTGCGGATCAAGACAATAACCGGATACGTAAAGTGGATAAAGCAACCGGGACCATCAGCACCGTGGCCGGAAACGGCGGGCGTGGCTATTCGGGAGACGGGGGATTAGCGAACGAGACCAGTTTGAATAATCCGATTGGAGTAGCGGTAGACAGCAGCGGAGATGTATATATCGCGGATACCGGTAACAGCCGGATACGTAAAGTAGACCAAATAACGGGTAAGATTAGCACCGTGGCCGGAACTGGCAGGCAAGGCTATTCCGGAGATGGGGGACCAGCGACATCGGCGCAATTGACAATCCCGTTTGAAATAGCAGTAGACGCCAGCGGGAATCTCTATTTCGCAGATTACGGTAACAATCGCATACGCAAAGTAGATACAGGCGGGATGATCAGTACCGTGGCTGGAGGCGGTACTTCGGGTTCCGGAGACGGAGGACCAGCGACATCGGCGAAATTAAGCTCCCCATTCGGGGTGGCGGTAGACAGCAGCGGGAATGTATATATCGGGGATTCTAGGAACAACCGGATTCGGAAGGTAGAACCGCTATCCAGCAACGCGGATTTGAGTGGGTTGACACTGTCGGACGGAACGCTGAGTCCGGTGTTTTCAGCAGGCACGACTGCTTATACGGCAAGCGTAGGCAACAGCGTATCGTCGGTGACGGTAACGCCAACGGTGTCAGACAGCAGCGCGACTGTGAAGGTGAACGGCACAACGGTAGCGAGCGGAACGGCTTCTGGAGCGATTTCCCTGAACGTGAATAGCAACACGATTACGGTGCTGGTGACGGCGCAGGACGGCACGCCGAAGACGTACACCGTGACAGTGACGAGAGCGACAAGCGATAACGCCAAGCTGGATACGTTAACCGTGGAGCCTGGCACGCTGAGCCCGACTTTTTCGGAAGATGTAGATGAGTACGAAGTGACCGTCGGCAATCAGGTGGATCAACTAAAAGTCACTGCCCATCCGGAAGATACGAGTGCCACGATAACGATCAATGGTGGTCCGACAAATCCTGCTACCATCCACCTGAATGTGGGAGAAACCGAATTCTCCATCATGGTCACTGCCGAGAATGGTTCTACAAAAACCTACCGGATAAAAGCAACACGGCTGCCAAGTGATCCGCCGGTCGCTCACGACGACGCCTACAGTGTAAAGGTGGGGGAAACACTACATGTACCAGCTCCTGGTGTCTTGGCCAATGACACGGCCCCTGACAGCACCCCGCTTACAGCAATTCTTGAGAGAATACCAACAAAAGGAACGATTAGGTGGCATATGGATGGCTCCTTCGACTATACACCCAATCAAGGAGCGTCGGGAGTCGACAGCTTTACGTACAAAGCCTCCAACGGCCAACTCGAATCCGCTCCGGCCACAGTACGCATCACGATTACCCGCCCCTCTATTCCGCCACCGTATTATCCGGTGACAGGCGTCAGTTTGGACCAGACCGAGCTGACCATGGTCGAAGGAGAGGAGCCGTACACGCTGAAAGCGAGTGTGACGCCAGCCTACGCCACGAACCAACTCGTGTACTGGAGCTCGAGTGACCCGGCGATTGCCTCGATCGATCAGGACGGGGCGGTCACCGCGCACAAATCCGGAACAGCGGTGATCACAGTCACGACGCTCGATGGCGAAAAGACAGACTCGTGCACGGTAACCGTCGAAGCCAATACGTTCGAACTGGAGAGCACAGCGAAAAGCATCCTGTTGAAGCCGGGTGAATCTGCTGCCTTCCGCGTATTCGCCACCTACGCCAATGGTGAGCGGGAAGAAATTACGTCTGTTGAAGAGACCGAATATACAAGCAGCTCGGATGTCATCACGGTTGACCAAGGCCGAGTGGAGGCGGGCGATGATCCAGGCGAAGCGATCGTCACCATTCGCTATCAGGACAAAGAGTTGAAGCTCCACGTATACGTGGTGGACGCCGATGTGAGCAAATTGCTTGCGACCCCGAAAACGCTCCGGCAAGAGGTCGGCGATCGAAGGCAGCTTGAGTTGAGCGCCAAACTGGCCGATGGCGAAATGATTGAACATATCGGCGAGCAGGCCGAGTGGTCGACGAGCAACAAAAAAGTCGCCGTGGTCAGCGACACGGGCGAAGTGACGGCAGTGGGTGTCGGCTCTGCTTCGATCAGAGCGAGCTTTGGCGGGAAAAAGCTCTCCGTGCGCGTGATTGTGAGCGAGGCACGCGAACCGGATAAGCTGAAAGTGAACAGTCAGATTCTGCACCTCGACGAGAACATCAGCCAACAAGTAACCCTGACGGCCATCTATGACGACGGCTCGACAAAGGACATTACGCAATTGGCTGAGTGGACATCCCGATCTGACGATATCGCGCGCGTGGAAAGCGGCAAGATTACAGGCGTGAAAGCGGGCAAAACGACGGTCACTGCCTATTATCTGAACAAGAAAGTCAGCATGCTTGTGTATGTGGAAACACCGGCGGGAGACTTGCCGACCAGCGAAAACGAAGTGGAATGACGTTTGAACACGGAACGAGCCTTGGAGCGATTTTCTCGCAGAGGCTCGTTTTCCTTTAGTCTGAGTGCTACAAGAATTTCGCAACAGTCTTCCGTCAAACGCAATGCTTTCCGCAACTGTCGGCGGGCGGTGCAGGGGAAGACATCCCGCATCGTGATTATTCAACAAATATGACGGAAATGCCGATTTCCCAAGACTTTCAAGGAAATCGGCATTTTTTCTTGTCTCATGGAAGGGAGAAAAGAATGGCTGCTGCCGGGTTTTGCGCATGCTTTGAAGCGGGGCACGGTATGAATCAGTAATGGAGGCAAGTGCTGAAACGGCGGCGGCAGGGATAGACAAATGTGTTGTCGCTTGGCTGAATTTTAAAAAAATATATGATGAAGGGAAAAATCATCTTGAAATAATATATGATGTAATATATGATTTATCTAAAGGATGATCCTAGATTTTACCATGAGGGGAGAGTTCATGATGTACCAGGAAGCGAAACAACGTTTGCGGGGCTCGATTGCTCCAATCGTCACGCCGTTTGATGAAGCGCTCAACGTCGATACGAATGCATTGAAGGGCCTGATCGAGTGGCATATCGAAAGCGGAAGCCACGGCATATCTGTCACCGGAACGACTGGTGAGCCAAGCTCACTGACAATCCATGAGCGCGAGCTGGTGATGGAGACCGCGATCAAGACAGCGGCAGGGCGGGTGCCGGTCGTACCGGGCACTGGCTCGACGAACCACGCCGAGACGCTCCACCTGACCAAGCGGGCACAGGAAATGGGCGCAGATGCCGCACTCGTCATCGTACCGTACTACAACCGGCCTAATCAGCAAGCGCTGTACAACCATTTCAAAATCGTCGCCGATTCCGTCGACATTCCGGTCATTGTATACAACATTCCGGGACGGACGGGGGTCAATCTGGAAGTAAAAACATTGGCTAGATTGGCAGAAGATTGCAAAAACATTATCGGCGTCAAGGAGTCGAACAAGGATTTTGAGCACGTCAACCGCGTCTTGCTGAACTGTGGCAAAGACTTCCTGCTCTACTCCGGCATTGAGCTGCTCTGCTATCCGATGCTGGCGATTGGCGGAGCCGGCCATGTCAGTGCGACAGCCAACATCACGCCGAAGGAAACCGCAGATATTTACAACTACTGGGTGGCGGGCGACGTGGAAAAAGCGATCGAGCTGCACTACAAAATGATGCCGCTCAACGATGTGCTGTTTAAGGATACGAACCCGGGCCCGTTGAAGACAGCGATGGGCATGATGGGCAAAATCAATCCGGCGTTGCGGTTGCCGATGGGACCGCCATCTGAGGCGCTGCAGGGGGAAATCCGCCAGACGCTGGCTGATTACGGATTGGTGTAAGCGAAGAGACAAATACGAAATAACTGGAGCAACCGGGAGGAAGGATCATGGGCACGTTTAATGGAGAAAAAGTCCTTCACTACATAGACGGTGCGTTCGTCGAAGGAAAGGCGGGCAGCGTATTCCAAAATATCAGCCCGTTTACCAACGAGCCACTCAACGACGTAGCAGAAGGCTTGGCAGAAGATATCGATCTGGCCGTAGCGGCAGCGCGCCGGGCGTTCGAGGATGGACCGTGGCGCACGATGAGCGTCGCCGAGCGGATGAAGTACATCGTCAGGATCGCCGAGCTGATTGATGCTAACGCGGAGGAAATCTCCTATCTGGAATCGCTTGACACGGGCATGCCGATCAGCCAGACGAAAAAGCAGGCCGCTCGCGGTGCGGAAAACTTCCGCTTCTACGCCGAGATGGTCAAGAGCCGGATGGTTGGAGAAGCGTATCAGGTCGATCAGGAATTCATCAATTACACCATTCACAAGCCTGTCGGTGTGGCCGGTTTGATCACGCCGTGGAACGCGCCGTTTATGCTGGAGACGTGGAAAGTGGCACCTGCGCTGGCCACTGGCAACACCTGCGTGATGAAACCGGCGGAGTGGTCGCCTTTGACAGTCAACAAGCTGGCACAAATCATCGATCAGGCCGGTTTGCCGAAAGGCGTCTTCAACGTCGTGCACGGCTTCGGTGAGTCCGCAGGCGCTTCGCTGGTCGCTCACCCGGACGTCAAGCTGATTTCCTTCACTGGCGAAACGACGACCGGAATGGAGATTATCCGCAACGGTGCGGCGACACTGAAGCGTTGCTCGATGGAGCTGGGAGGCAAATCGCCGGCGATCATTTTCCCCGATGCCGATCTGGAAAGCGCGATGGATTCCATCGTCTGGGGGATTTTCTCCTTCAATGGCGAGCGCTGCACAGCCAATTCGCGGTTGTTCGTGCACCAGTCGATTTACGCTGATTTCGTCACGGCGCTCAGAGGGCGGGTAGCCAAAATCCGCGTCGGCGATCCGATGAGCGAGACGACCGAAGTAGGGCCGCTCATCCATCGCAACCATTGGGAGAACGTGCGCAAGTACATCGAGATCGCCCGGGCTGAAGGAGCAGAGGTCATCTCCGGCCACGTTCCGGAAGAGTTCAAGAGCGGCAATTACGTAGCGCCGACGATCTTGCTGAACTGCCACAACCGGATGCGCGTCGCACAGGAGGAGATTTTCGGTCCGGTGCTGGCCGTCATCCCGTTTGAGACGGAAGAAGAAGTGCTGCGGATGGCTAATGACGTGAAGTACGGCCTAGCTGCCTACATCTGGACCAGCGACATGAAGCGCGGTCATCGCCTGGCCCAATCCATTGACAGCGGGATGGTCTGGGTCAATTCGCAAAACGTACGAGACCTGCGCACGCCGTTTGGCGGTTCCAAATACAGCGGGATTGGCCGTGAGGGCGGTCATTACAGCTTTGATTTTTACACAGAAACGCAAATCATTCACGTCGCCATCGGAAGTCCGCATGTTCCTAAATTCGGCAAGTAAACATTCTTTACGAGGGGGTAACGGCAGTGCCGGCAAAAACTGGAGCAGAGTATATTGAACGCGTGGACAAAGCACAGTCCAATGTCTGGATCGACGGTCACCAAATCAAAGGGAACATTTCGGAGCACCCGGCCTTTTCCGGAGTGATGAAAAGCCAGGCTGCTCTCTACGATATGCAGTTTCATCCCGACAAACAGGATTACATGACATACGCATCACCGACCACGGGCAACCGGGTAGGAACGTCATTTATGCAGCCGAGAACAAAGGAAGATCTGGAAAAACGGCGTATGATGATACAGGAGTGGGCGAAGTACAACGGCGGCATGATGGGCCGCTCTCCTGACTACATCAATTCAGGCATGATGGCATACGGCGCCGCTGCCGAGATGTTTGGCGGACAGGATCCGATGTTTGCGGAAAACATGCGAAAATACGCCGAGTACTGCCGTGAGAACGACCTCTCGCTGACGCATACGCTGATCCAGCCGCAGGTGAATCGGGCCGTCAATTCGGCACAATTGCCTGATCCGTATATCGCCGCCCGCATCGTGTCCAAGAACGATGACGGCGTCGTCATTCGCGGCGCCCGTCTGCTGGCCACCCAGGGAGGGATTACCGATGAAATCATGGTGTTCCCGTCCACCCTGCTGAAGCAATCCGATGAAGAAAACCCGTATGCCTATGCGTTCTCCATTCCGAACAACACACCCGGCCTGAAGTTCGTTTGCCGCGAGACGTTCGATTACGGCAAATCCGCATTCGATCATCCGCTCGGGTCCCGCTTTGAGGAAATGGATGCGATCGTCGTCTTTGACGATGTGACGGTTCCGTGGGACCGCGTATTCGCCCTGGGCGATGTGGAGGTATGCAACCGGGCTTATCAGGAGAGCAATGCCCAGGTGCATATGACGCATCAGGTCGTAGCCAAAAACGTCGCCAAAACAGAATTTATCCTGGGGATTTTGCAGTTGATGGTCGAGACGATCAACATCGGGCAATTCCAGCATGTTCAGGAAAAAATGTCCGAGGTCATTATTACTTTGGAAACGATGAAAGCGCTTTTACTCGCGTCTGAAGTCAATGCCAAAGTGGACAAATGGGGCACGATGACCCCGGACTTCAAACCGTTGAATGTCGCCCGCAATTACTATCCGCGGATTTACCCGCGGTTTTCCGAAATCATGCAGCTCCTCGGAGCAAGCGGCCTGATGGCGATTCCCTCGGAGGCGGATTTCCAGTCCGAGCTGCGGCCTGATCTGGACAAATATTTGCAAGCGGCCAACGGCGATGCGTACAATCGCGTCAAACTGTACCGTTTGGCCTGGGATGTCTGCATGAGCGCCTTTGGCTCGCGGCAGACGCTGTACGAGCGGTTCTTCTTCGGCGATCCCGTGCGGATGGCAGGGGCGTTGTACATGGGGTACGACAAGCAGGAGTACGTCGATCGCGTCAAGGCGTTTTTGGAGCGGTCAGAGACGTTGGTCACCAAGTAATAGCAACTCTAACAGTGCTAGGGGGCGTTGGAGCAGCTTCTAGCAAAAGATATGGAGGGGGAACAGATGGATTTTTCGATAATTCGTGTAGCTCGGGTTGTGATGAACGTGACGGATCTGGAGCAATCGAGGAAGTTTTACGTGGATGCGCTCGGCTTTATTGAAACAGAGAGCGACGCCGAACACATCTACCTGCGCGGTTTGGAGGAGCATTCCCACCACAGTCTGGTGCTGAAAAAGGCGGAGAAGCCCGGTGTCCATGCCATCGGCTACCGCGTGTGGGAAGATTCCCAATTGGACAATCTGGAGCGGTTGTTCCTGGCAAAAGGCATGCGGGTCAAATGGATGCCGGCAGGCTCGCAGCGGGCTGTCGGCAGGGCGCTGCGCGTACAGGACGAGTCGGGCATGGCGCTTGAGTTCTACTGCCAAATGGAGGCGGTCGAGCGGCTGCTGCAGCGCTATGATCTGTACCGCGGCGCACGGATTCAACGGATCGACCACGTCAACTGCCTCGTGCCGGACGTGCAGAAGGCGTACGACTTTTTCGTCAAGGAATTAGGCTTCTTCTGCTCGGAGTACACGGCGCTTGAGGATGAGCAAATCTGGGCGGCTTGGCTGCACCGCAAGCCAAATGTACACGATCAGGCATTTATGAACGGCGTGGGGCCGAGGCTGCACCATGTGGGCTATTGGCTGTCCGAACCGTTCAGTCTGATTCACGCCTGCGACGTGCTGGCATCGCTTGGCTACGGAGACAGCATCGAGCGCGGGCCGGGCCGCCACGGTCTGTCCAATGCGTTTTTCCTTTATTTGCGCGATCCCGACGGCAATCGCATCGAGCTGTACAACGGTGACTATTTGACCAGCGACCCTGACTTTAAGCCGATCCGCTGGGATATTAACGACCCGCGCCGGCAAACCTTCTGGGGCCATAAAGCGCCTGACAGCTGGTTTGAAGAGGCGACGCCGTTTTTGGATATTGAAACGGGCGAAGAGATTGAACTGGTGAAACCGACACTGGAACAGAGAAAGCCCGAGTTTGTTATTTAGGGGAGCGGGAATCGCAAAGTAGGGCTCGCTCCGCAGGGTGACAGCGCTCGGAGAAGCGGGGAAGGCCGCCCCCGTCTCTGTAGCGCTGTCAAAAACTGCGCTCACCTCTTCGGTGATTCCCCGAGCGGTGAGCGGAGGCATATGTGGACAAGCTTTACTGAAAATAATATATGATTTTCACAATGAAATCGCTTGAAATGATATATTATTAGATATATGATTATGATGGAAATAAAAAACAGTTACCTTTGGCAGTTGTAAGCGTTCAATTTCTCGCTGTTATTTTCGAAATAGTAAGATAGTTAAACGGCAGCTAAAGGAACAAACAGGGGGGCAATCATGAAGAAGGCATTTGTCATCTTGTTAGGCATACTGATGGTTTTTTTCACAACAGCATGTGGAAACAATACCGCTACGACAAGCTCGGGAAATGACACGCCGGCAAAAGAGACGCAACAGCCGAGCGGAACCGGCAGCAATGCAGCAGGAGGTGCACCTATAAAGATCGGCGCTGTCCTGTCCGCTTCCGGCGTGTCGTCCTCGCTGGGCAAGCCGGAGATGGATACGATCAAGATGCTGGTCGAAAAGACGAATGCGGCAGGCGGGATTAACGGGCGCAAGGTCGAGCTGATCGCCTATGACGACAAGTCCGACCAGAATGAAGCCGTGCTCAGTATGAAAAAATTGCTCGAACAGGATAAAGTATCAGCCGTAATCGGAAGCTCTTCCTCAGGTAATACGCTGGCCATCATACCACTGGCCGAATCGGCGAAAATTCCGCTCATCTCCGTCGCATCCAGCAAGAAAATTTCTTCTCCGTCCAAGCCATTCGTCTTTAAAACGGCACAAGGTGACGATGTAAACTCCTTGCGGCTGGTTGACTATCTGGTCAAAAACAACCTGAAAAAAATTGCCTTTCTGAATGTCGATAACGCCTACGGCTCAAGTGGAAAAGCAGAGTTCGAACCGATCGCCAAGGAAGCCGGACTGGAATTCGTCCTCACCGATGTGTTTGAAGCGACGGTGACGGATGCCAAGCCGATGCTGACACGGGTAAAAAATGCCAACCCGCAAGCGATTATTCTCTGGGCGACCAACCAGGAAGCTGCGGTTATTACGAAAAACATTCGCGAGCTGGGCATTACCGTGCCGATTTTTGGAACGCAGGGCATGGCCAGTCCGAAGTATATCGAGCTGTCCGGAAATGCAGCGGAGGGGGTTCTGATCACAGCGGCGCCGCTGCTCGTCTCCGATCAGCTTCCGGCCGACCACAAGCAGAAAAACGTCATTGCGGACTACGTCGCCGAGTTCAAGAGCAAGTACAACTACGACACCAGCTCGTTTGGCGGTCACGCCTGGGATGCGTACAACATGCTGGTAAAGGCGATTGAAAAGGTCGGTGATGAACCGCTGAAAATTCGCGACGCGCTGGAGGAGGATGTCAAAGATTTTGTCGGGATCAGCGGCGTTTTCAACATTTCCAAAGAGAATCACAACGGGTTGTCTGGGGATTCGCTCATGTTGATCGAGATCAAAGACGGCAAATACCGGTTAAAAGAGTAATGGTGCAAGGGGCCCTCAATCGCGGTTACTGCCTGAAACGAGGGCTCCTTTCCAGCAGATGTGGACGGGAGCGTGAGAGGACATGGAATCTATGAGTCAGGTGGTACAGCTTGTCTTTTCCGGCTTAACCATTGGCAGTATTTACGCGCTGATTGCGATCGGCTTTGTCATCACCTACAACATCACCGGGGTGCTGAATTTCGCCCAAGGTGAGTTTGCTATGTTGGGAGCATTTATCTGTATCTCGTTCGTCGCTCTGGGATTGCCCAAAGCGGCAGCCATCATCCTTACCATCGGTCTGTCATGTCTCATCGGGGCCCTGTATGAACGCGTGACGATTTATCCGGCGCGGCACTCGTCAGTGCCCACGATGATTATTATCACGATCGCAGCGGCCATATCGCTGCGGGGGATTGCGCTGTTTATCTGGGGAACCGATCCGCGGTCGCTTCCTGCCTTTACGGAAGGGGAGCCGATCGCGCTGCTGGGGGCGGTCATCCAGCAGCAAAGCTTGTGGGCGATCGGCGTATCGCTGGTCAGTCTGCTGTTGATGTACGTCTTTTTTGAGAAGACGTTTCTCGGCAAAGCGGTCACGGCATGTGTCGTGAATAAATTTGCCGCCAGATTGATGGGGATCAAACCGGAAAAAATGTCGCTGCTGTCGTTCTGCATCAGCGCTTCGTTGGGGGCGATTGGCGGGATTATTATTGCGCCGATCACCGGGGCTGTGTACAACATGGGCTTGATGCTGGGAATGAAGGCGTTTATTGCCGCTGTCATCGGCGGCTTGTCGAATGCCCCGGCGGCGATCGTCGGCGCGATGATTATCGGTCTGCTGGAGTCGTTCACCGAAGGCTTGTGGACGAGCGGCTACAAGGATGCTGTCAGCTTTGCCGTGCTGCTGCTCGTTCTGTTCCTGCTGCCGAATGGTATCTTTGCCAAGATGTCCGGAAAAAGGGTCTAGGGGGGGAAGTCGATGAAACCGGAATTGCGCTACCTTTACAATCGCAGCATCAAAGGGTTTTTGCTGCTCGCCCTGATCCTGCTGCTCATCCCGCTGGTCGTTCCCTCGGCGTATATTTTGAGCGTGCTGATCCTCATCGGACTGTTTACCCTGGTTTGCACGGGCATGACCATGCTGATGGGCTATACAGGGCAGATCTCGCTGGGCCATGCCGCCTTCTACGGCATCGGCGCCTACATGTCCGCGTATGTTACCGCCACGCTGGGGTTGCCCGGCTGGCTCGGCATCCTCGCAGGTGCGCTGCTCGCAGCCTTGATCGCCTACATCGTCGGCATCCCGACATTGAAATTGACCGGGCATTACCTCGCTTTGGCCACGCTCGGCATCGGCGTCATTTTCTTTATTTTTTTCAAACAGCTGAAAGGCATTACCGGGGGGCTCGACGGTTTTTTCGGCATACCTCCGCTCCATTTGCTCGGGATTACGTTCCAAACGGATTTTTCCTACTACTACCTCGTCTGGATCGTTGCGCTGCTCGGCATATTGCTCGCCCGCAACGTGATCCACTCGCGCGTCGGGCGGGCGCTGCGCTCGATCCACAGCAGTGAGATCGCCGCAGATTCTCTCGGCGTGGACATTCAGAAGTACAAGCTGCAGGTGTTTGTGATGAGTGCCGTCTACGCGGCGATTGCCGGAAGCATCTACGCCCACTACGTGACGTTCATCAACCCGATGGTGTTTGACTCGACGGCGTCGATCAATTTCCTCATCATGTCAGTGGCTGGCGGCAGCGGCAGCATCTGGGGCGGTTTGGTCGGAGCGGGCATTTTCGTCGTCCTCGGCGAAGGGCTGAAAGAGATCATTCCGATGTTTGTCGGCGATGTCAGCTCACAGGTGGAGATTGTGTTTTTCGGGATTCTGCTCGTCTTCCTGCTGATCTATTTGCCGGAGGGGCTGGCTCCGGGAGCGGCGCGGCTGTGGAAGCGGCTTGCGACCGGCAGCAAAGCGGAGATCACAGAGGCACAGGCAAACGGCAAGGAGCTGCCGACACAGACGGTGGAGGGTGGTAACTGATGGCTGCGACACGCGATAAAGCGCTGTTGACTGTTTCTCATCTGACTAAGAAATTCGGCGGGGTCATGGCCGTGCATGACGTCTCCTTTGCCGTATATCCCGGGCAAATCGTCGCTGTCATCGGTCCGAACGGCGCAGGCAAAACCACGCTGTTCAACATGATTACCGCTGTTTTGCCTGCGACCAGCGGCACCGTACAGGCGATGGGCACGGAGATTACCGGCAAACGTCCGTGTGACATAGCCGCACTGGGCATCACCCGCACGTTTCAAAACCTGCAAATCTTCAAAAACATGACGGTGATCGAAAACGTCATGACCGGCGCTCACGTCGGCATGAACACCAACTTTCTCTGGTCAGCCCTGCGGCTGCCTTCGGTCAAGCGGGAAGAGGCTGCGACGCTGGAAAAAGCGTATCGACTGCTGACCCAAGTCGGCCTTGCCCACCTGGCGTACGAGAGCGCGGCCACACTGCCTTACGGGAGCCAGCGGCTTTTGGAAATCGCCCGGGCGGCAGCGGCCAACCCGAAGCTGATTCTGCTCGATGAGCCGATGGCCGGGCTCAATCCGCAGGAGTCGCGGGAATTGGTCAGGATCATTTTACAGATGCGGGAGGCGGGGATGACGTTTCTCTTCGTCGAGCACGACATGGAGACGGTCATGTCGATCGCCGACAACATCGTCGTGCTCGATTTCGGCGAGAAGATCGCAGAAGGGACGCCCAAGGACATTTACAACGATCCGCGTGTCAT
Source organism: uncultured Brevibacillus sp. (assembly GCA_946402065.1). GTDB lineage: Bacteria > Bacillota > Bacilli > Brevibacillales > Brevibacillaceae > Brevibacillus_D. The sequence goes on from CAMIVR010000103.1 coordinate 16,823, forward strand.
TGCTGCTTATCTGGGAGATGAGGAGGTCGTCGTCTGATGCTTGAGGTGAGCAATCTGCATACGTACCATGGCTACCTGCACGCGGTCAAAGGGGTATCGTTTTGCCTGCGACAGGGTGAAATTCTCTCGATCGTCGGCTCCAACGGGGCTGGCAAAAGCACATTGCTCGGCACGATTGCCGGTGTTTACGCTCCGCGTGAAGGGACGATTGCGTTTCAGGGGGAGAACATTGCCGGACAGCCGGTTGAGCGTGTCGTGTCGCGGGGCATCTGCCTCGTTCCGGAGCGGCGGCAAATTTTCGACTCGCTCTCGGTCAAGGACAATTTGCTGCTCGGCGCCTATCACCGCTTTCAAAAAGAGAAGCGGCAGGTGCAGCAGGACTATGAAAAAATTCTCGACGTCTTCCCCAAATTGAAAGCGATGCTCGATCGCCCTGGGGGACTGTTGAGCGGCGGCGAACAGCAGATGGTAGCGATCGGCCGCGGATTGATGGCCAACCCTTCGCTGATGATGCTGGATGAACCGTCGCTGGGGCTTGCTCCGCTGATTGTGAAAAACATCATGGACGTATTCGTGCAGCTCAAACAGGCGTTTGGCACAACGATTATTCTCGTCGAGCAAAATGTCAACGCTGCCCTAAAAATATCGGATTACGCCTGCGTGCTGGAGCGCGGCAAGATCGTCATTTCCGGCACAGCCAGGGACGTGATGGAGAATCCGGATGTGCGCAATGCGTACCTCGGCAAAAGCAAAGAAGCCGTCGCTTCGGACGGTCGTCTCGATCAATAAGCGATTTTTGCGAGGAGAGACGTGTATGAGGACGATCGGCTCAGCAATTACCATTGAAGAATTGAATACCGACCCATATCGGTGTACAAGCGGCTGCGCCAGTCTGCACCTGTCTGCTATATCGATGAGGTCGCTTCGTTTACCGTCGCTGGGCAGGTGATTGCCGTAGCGCGGATCGGCGACCGCCTGTACGCCGTGGAGGATTGCTGCTGCCACGCAGGCTGTCCGCTTTCCGAAGGTTTGCTGGAAGATACGGTCATTCTTTGCCCGCGTCATGCGGCAGGGTTTGAACTGACGACCGGAGAACCGACGAACCTCCCGGCGGAACCCCCCGATTCGCTGCTTTAAAGTGACCACCGAGGAGACGATTTTTACCTAACCTTGTAACGCAGCGGGCATTCTCGAGTTCGTTGCCCAGTAAAACGATGGGCAGCCGTTGAAAAATGCACATAAAAGTCTTGTTGTCATATACAATTTAATATATGATTTAACTATGGATACTCAAAAGAAAAATCAAAGCAAAACCCAGTATACGTATGAAGTACTGCGAGCGCGGATTGTCGACGGCACGTACGGTCCAGGCCATCGCATCGTCATCGACCAGATCGCCAAGGAACTGAAGCTCAGCATCATTCCTGTGCGGGAAGCGATCAGGCAGTTGGAAGCGGACGGATTAATCCAGTACAAACCGTACAGTGGCGCAGTCGTCAGCATCATCGATGAGACCGAATACCTTGAATCGCTCTCCGTGCTTGCTGTTCTCGAAGGCTATGCGACGGCACTTGGCGCGAAGCATATGCCGAAAGAGAGCATTGAATCGTTAAAGTCGCTCAATCAGCAGATGAACGATGCGCTGTATAACTTTGAATTTGAGCAATTTGGCGAGTTGAACCGCATGTTTCATACAGTTATTTACAACCACTGCGGCAATTCGTCGCTGCAGGAGCAGATCCGTCAGACATGGCAGCGCCTGGATCGGGTGCGCCACACCGGATCGACGTTTGTTCCCAAGCGGGCCCGTGAATCGATTGAGGAGCATGCCCACACGATACGCCTGATTGAGGAGCAGGCACCGTTCAGCGAAATTGAAAGCTTCGTGAGACAGCATAAAATGAACACGGCCAAGGCATTCACGCAGCGGAAAGAGGTGGGCAAAGACCTTCCGAAAACAACGATCTGATGCCGTGTTCGGGTCCTATTCGACAATTGCAGCATGGCTACCTTTGTTGGTCGTTGCGTGGACCAACAAAGGTAGCCATTTGTCTTCTTAATGGCTATGCGCGGATGAATTGGACAAAAAAGCCAAAAGTAGGATAGAATTTTAGGGAACGTATGGATATACTGGTTCAGAGATTATTTGGAAAAGGAGATCGTATCGACATGGAACCGCAAGGAATACAACCACAATACCCCCCGGCACCGCCGCAGACAAACGGGAAATCAATTGCTGCCCTGGTACTTGGCATCCTTTCTGTCATCATACCGTATGTCGGTTTTATCCTGGGCATCCTGGCAATTATTTTTGGCAAGCTGTCCTTAAATGAAGTCAAACGGAGGGGAGACGGCGGCAAAGGCCTTGCTGTCGCCGGACTCGTCTGCGGGATTATCGGAACCGCGATTTATGCGTTGATTATTCTCATCGCCGTGATCGGTCTGATTAGCTATTATTCTGTTTCTGATGGAATATAGAGGTAAGACACCGGGAAGGTACCTGATCGGCTTTCGGGTACCTTTTTCCTATTTCATGCAGGCGCACGCCAGGGAGGCGCACGTTCATAAAACCTGAAATGGAAACATTTACTGAATAGTAAGCAGGTTTGATGGTATACTTTTCAAATAGGCTAAGAAGGAGGACTTATTGCTTTATGGAACAGCAATCACAAGGGAGCTATAACCAAAATCCCTCGTCACAAACAGTAACGAATGGAAAAGCCATTACAGCCTTGGTTCTGGGAATCTTATCCGTAATGATTCCCTACGTCGGTTTTATTTTGGGTATCCTGGCGATCATTTTTGCCAAAATGTCCTTTACAGAGCTCAAGAAGCGCAATGACGGGGGCAAGGGGCTTGCCGTTGCGGGCCTGGTTTGCGGGATTGTCGGCACCGTTCTCTACGGACTGATTCTTCTTGTCGCCATCCTTGCTTTTGTGAATTATTACAATATGCAGGTATAAGCTCAAAGATTTGGACTGAACAAATGATCACGGAAACGTCCAAAAAGAAGAAAATCAGTATTCTCGTGTACGTACAATAAGCCAAGCAGATTTTGCTCGCACCTGTCGCATGACAAGCTGGGTTAGGAGACATTACAGGTGCTGAATCGGACCCATGGGCAGTGACAATTCATGCATGAGGGTATCGGCCTGTCGCGGATACCCTTTTTGCATGATTGGTACGTGCAGCCAAGGCCTCGCCAAAGGCTGGCGAAATCAAGCAAGGACGTCTATAAAATTTCCGGGGAAAACGTAGCGTTGAAGGAAGTCGAGGACGTCATCACCCGGCACGATGCCGTGGCCCAGGCATACGTGGTAAGAGTGAAGGACGCGATAGCGCAGGCTTTTTTCATGTTCGTTTATTCGCGAATGCACTCAATGAGCCAGCAATCCCTTACTTCGCCCTCATGCCATTCGTGTTTCGGAAGAAGCTTTACTTTTTGAAATCCGCACTTCTCATAACATCGAATTGCCCGTGTATTCCATGTTTGCGGGTCCATAACAACCCTCGTTGCCCCTTTGTCCTTGAAGAGGTACGTTACCATCGAACGGACGAGCAGTTGCCCGATTCCGCGATTCCAATAGGCATGCTCGCCAATAAATTGATCCGTCCCATAGATGACATCATCGGCAGCGTAGCCATAGGCGGCGAGTGTTTCGGCATCCAGTAAATAGAATTGAATATACCCGATCGCCTGCCCGTCATATTCGACGATACAGCGCGTCACTTCATCCGGACAGTAAAAGTTTTGATCGATCTTCTCCATGTCATGGGGATTGTCTCTTCCTTCGTAGAATGCCAGTATCGTCGGATCTGACAGCCACTTGAGAAGCAAATGCTTGTCCTGCTCCGTTACATTTCGTACAGTAACACCGTCATTTTGCACGATCACGTGTGTAACCCCTCCTTGGGTAAAATCGGATTTCGTCGCGTACGGGAACAGTTGCAGCCAAAGATACCGCGTATCGCTAACGTACCAAGTGTACAGCGACTTTTGGGGCAAGAAAAGAGCGGCGGTATTCTCAACAAAAAAATGGCGTGTCAACGACGATGCCGCCGTACACGCCATGTATATCCCAAAGGAGCAGGGCCCTGTTCGGATCACAGCTTATCGGACAATCAGGACAGAGCGTTTTGCATGGTGCAACACTTTGGCGCTGACGCTTCCGAGCAGAACAGAGGAGACGAGTCCATGTCCTTCACTGCCCAAAACGATCAGGTCGACATTTTGCTCTTCAGCGATTTTGAGGATTTCGTCGCTTGGATTGCCGCCGACGCGTTCGTAGCGGACCCGATCTTTGTCATCAAACGCGTCCCACGCTATGTATGCCGGGTCTTCTTCCAGAGTAGGCAGCTCGGTGGGCGGATAGGCGATGACGCCAGGATAACCGGCAGTAAATGGAGTCAAGGGCAATTGCACATGAACAAACGTGAACTGCGATTGGGGCAGCTCCGCGTATGTCCGTTTTGCCCAATCAACTGCCTTTTGCGAAGCATCTGAACCATCGACTGCGATTAAAATATGTCTAAACATCATGAATCCCTCCGTTTTTAAGAAATGTCACAGCTAAGGCA
>CAMIVR010000104.1 GCA_946402065.1 uncultured Brevibacillus sp.
CAATTCGAGTGTTGTCCGCGCTGCCGGGATAATGAAATTCCACCCGGTCTACATTTCCAGCGGATCGCTGTAATTCTGCCAGCCGGGCGGCAAATTCATCGTCTATTTCCTGAACGATTCGGGTAAGCGGCTTTACATCGGCATCCGTATTTTCAACTGACACAAAGATACCGAAAGGAGAGGAAATAACCGCCGCGCTCACCATGACAATGCACAAAACTACAATTACCGAACCGCTGATCCCCAAAAGCGCCGTCAATCCATTGACAAGCAAGGCGGTGGCTCTTACAACCATTTTAATGATAAGGCGATTCAATCTCGCGATGGCTCGCGCGGTTTGAATGGATCGGTGGGCAGACATCGCCATCTGCGCAGCCCGCTGTGCTTCCTTGACGGCATTCATTTTCCCTTCAGTTTGAGCATCCGAATGATTGTTAGCGTGCTCTAGCCGATGCCCATTTTTTATAAATGGCGATAATGTCTTAAAATTTCGTACTTTCCGTTTGATCGTATAACCTGATTGTTTTGATATAGCAGAGGGGACTCGGGTTAACGGTTTCACGCGTCCATTTGCTGAACGAGATACCGCGGCGGAGAATGTTTCCTTCTTCCCGACCGGTTTTAGAGGGCCGATATCCCTTTTCTGCATCCGCTCAGGAAAGCGGCCTGTTCGAGAACGATGCAGAAGCCGGGCATTTACCCGGCTCCGTATAAATCGTTGTTTTCCTGAATGCGAGCCAGAAGACAAGACGTATTTTCCATCAACCGGCTTACGGAGACGTATGCTACGGGCAAGTCGCGGTGTACGCGTAATCGAAGACTCCGCATTGACATCAATTGGGCTCTGACTTGTGACAGAATCACCATCTGGAAACGGCCTCCTTATTAGAATGTGCCGAATCAATCTCTTGTTGATAAGCACACTCATCCCCATTTGGGCACGTATCGTTTTTATCGTAGCCGCTGCGGACTCGCGCTGCGCATATTCAACCGGAGACTGGGAAGTCGCCTTGTCATTATCCACCTGCCGCTTGGCATGAGCGCTTGAACGCTTTACACGATCCAACATGTTTTGGAATCTGTCCAACCGTTTGATGTCTTTCGCAACATTCCTCGTTTTAATTTCCTTCATCGTCCCATTCCACTCCCGTCGCTGGCAGCCATTCAGCGAATTTGTTCGGTCAGCCGTTTGATCGTTCTCTCGTGATTTCGGCAATATTCGGGATAACGAAGACGAATTGCTTCAAAAAAGTAGGGGGCATAGCTGCAATCGAATAATTCGTGGGGAGTAGAGTAACGTTCGCCGCCTGCTTCGGTCCAGCCGTTCCACAGATTAAAGGCGAGCCGACACACTCGAATGGTACTGCCGGTTTGCCAAGGGGCCGAAAGACCTTCGGGCTTAATGCCGCCATTAGAAAAATCATACAAATCGCGGATATGACTTCTGGTTTCTCGGGAAATGCCCAATGTATAGAATAGCGCCCGGTGGTAGCCATCGCTGCATTTCCCTTCAACCAGCATCTGAACGTAAAACCTCTCGTGTTCCTCATCTCGAAATCGAATCGGATGCATCGTCACATACCCCTTTCATGGAGAATGCAGCGGCTGGTTGCAACCAGCCGCTGTCTGAACATGGTCCTCTATATAACCGTTCATTTTGGCAGGAAAATCGGACCCTCCGACGAATCGATTACATGTTTTTGAGCAAGTATTCCATTTGTTTCAAGCCTCGTTGGATCGATTTACGAACCGCCCGCTCATCGACATGCTCGGCTCTGGCAATAGCGACTTTGCTCATACCCAAGAAATAATGGGCATAAATCCGTCTGGCGGATTTCACCGGCAATTGGCACAAAGCTTCATAAAGTTGCTGCCGTGAAAGTTTGCGCTCGTAATACTCCTCCGGTGAAATCGAAAGAAATAAAACATGCTGCTCAATCCCGTCATTGCGATCAAGCGAAAAATAGGCCCGATGGCGATACGTTCGCAGCCTGTAGGCGCTTTCTTCCAAGTCGAAGCGGCGGATTTCATGGGCAACTTCTTCATCTACATCGACCCATACATCCGTCTTAAAAAAAGGATACATATTCCGCAAATTCATCTTTTTCATTCAAGTCCCTCCATTTTGGTTTGTTGGCAAACCAAAACAGAGGGGGGAGAACGACAGCCAACGTTCCATTTCAAACGTTTGTTTATTTTTCGTGAAAAACAAAAAAGACCTTGCCGCAGAGCATTCCAACACTCCATTGCGACTAAGTCTGAAAATGATATCCATCGTTGATGTGTTAGAAACCGTACTAGTAGGACAGACACATAAAGAGACCGCTGCCTGACATTGCAGGCATCTGAGAGCACATAATATCAGCTCCATCTCACATGGCAACACCGCTGCGAGAAGAAAGATAGTCTGTTTTTATGTTGGTGCTGTCATACGTTTTTTGTCCAAACGCTCCTTTTCATCTCGAACTCAGCCGGTTATAGGTCATTTGTTCGATGAAATTGAACTTACAAAACGACATTTTTTGGCGCCGTGAATAAACTCCTTTCAAAAGGGGACTTAATACCCTTGCATATAATTGTTAGCACCTTTGTTCAAATGATTATCCTCTAAAAAGCATTGGACAATCTCATTAAATCGTTGTGGTTGGCACAAGTTGCTTGGGTTACAGGAATCCTCAATGACTTGTAAACGAGCATTGGACAACAGCCCTGCAGTTTCATTCATTTGCCTGATAACTGGATAGGAATGGTCCCCCGCAATACAAAGCGCGGGCACTTTAATTTGCGGCAAGAACGGGGTGAAATCAATCCCCCTGACCGCCAGACGCTGTTTATACCATTCTCCAGATCTTTTTTGCAGCATTCCTTTTCGAATTGCACGATAAGCCAAGTCCCACTTATAATAAGTGATCTTCATCGAGCGTAAAAAGAATTCACCTGGCAAATAATACGAGAGCGAACTGATGAGATCGATCATGGAGACGAATTTGCCAAGCATAGTTGTCCTGACATTTATACTCAAGCAGTCTGAAATCACGATTGCGCTTACTTGGTTTGGATACAAATTCGAGAATTTCTGAGCAATGATTCCACCATAGGAAACGCCAACAATTACAGCTTTTTTAATTCCCAAATACCCCAGGAGGAGACTTAGATCCTCACACTGGGTTTCTATAACTCTTCCAACCGGAACTTTCAAATTTCCAGACTGTCCGTTTCCTCTCAGATCAAGGAACACAGTTTGATACGATTGTTTAAAATAATTTTTTTGAATTTCAAACATTTCATGTGTTAGTCCAAGACTATGAATAAAGACGAGGGATGTTCCTTGACCACAAACTTCATAATATAGCGAAGTTCCATTCACTTTCCAAAGTGGCAACATTCCCAACTCCTTTTCGTTAACATCTATTAACTTTTTTCCATTAACTATCTGCTAAAACGTAATTATTTTTCATGAGACGATAAGCTATGTTACCCTTCATCTTGATAATAGCAAGCCTCAATATCCGCAATCACCAACACATCCATATGGCGTCCATAACGCAGAATCGGCCTGATTACGGATCGTTTCCATATTTTTTCCCACAAGGTCCGCTTCGATTGCCCGACAATCATCTGCGTACTTTGGATATCGTTGGCTTTATTCAGCAAAAGGTATGGAATCTGCCTTCGGCTCCGGGCAAACAGCATCATAAACTTACCGCCCAACCGCGCTGTCAAGTCTTCCAGCACTTTGATGCGTTTTTTCAACTCATCAGCAACCTCAGCATGATCGTGAACATACGTTACAACCCAGTCAGCCTTCAAACGATAAGCAATTCGAAACCCCCGCCTGATTAAGCGCTCAGCATTGGTGCTTAATGTTACCCCGACGAAGACCGTCTCCTGCTTTCTCCAAGGTCCGCGAAGCGAATCGTTTCTTTCCCAGGCTTCCAATCGTTCGTCCACATCGTCAGCGATTTCCCGTAGCGCCAATTCACGCAAAGCAATCAAATTGCCCGTTCGGAAGAAATGATTCAAGGCCTGATCCACTTTATCTAGCGCATAGATTTTTCCTTCCTGCATTCGTTGCTGCAGCGTTTTTGGATCGACATCAATGAGCTCGACTTCATCGGCCATGCGCAACACGTGGTCGGGGAGGGTTTCCCGAACTCGCACGCCGGTAATCTGTTCAACCGCATCGTTCAAACTTTCCAAATGCTGTACGTTCATCGTCGAAATAACGGAAATGCCTGCGTTCAAAATGTCTACAATATCTTCGAATCTTTTTTTGTTTTTACTGCCGGGCACGTTCGTATGTGCCAGTTCATCCACGAGTACGACTTCCGGATTGCGGCGAATGATGGACTGGACGTCCAGTTCTTCCAGATTCGCTCCACGATACTCCAACTTCGCCCGCGGGATCGTTTGCAGCGAACCGACTTGCGCTAACGTTTCTTTTCGTCCATGCGTTTCGAGAAGTCCGATGACGACGTCAATGCCTTTCTTCTGCAAATCGTTCCCCTCGCGAAGCATCGCATACGTTTTCCCGACCCCGGGGGCGGCGCCGATGAGCACCTTGAATCGTCCTCTCCGGATTTCCCCTATTTTTCGCTCCACTTCCTGATCGCTTAGCCTGCGGTAGCGATCATCCGACCGACCTTCCGTCAGCATTTTGGTCGGCAGTATCCGCTCTCCTTCCTTTTCAGCACGATCCGCAACGAAGTAGATATCCGTATGTCTCGATTTTTTAAGGATGCCGTTTGTAATCGATCCCCGCCACAGCTCCTGCCAGCGATTTAGCTTGGAATGGCCGAGTACAATTCTCGTTACCTGATGCAAGGTTGCGTAACGAGCCAACATGCCGGGAAGCTTCCGTCTACTTGCCAAGGTGAGTTCTTCGAATTTAGCTCCTATTTTATCGGCCAATTTCAAGAGGGAACGCTTAAATGCAGTTGCTTCGCGAGACAGCATTTTTTTCGGATGGACAAATGTGACGATCATCAAATCTCCACCCAAGCGTTTGGCAATTTGTTGGCCGCGGCGGACATGAATGGATCCGTTCCAATGGTATTGCGCCGAGACGAGAATGCGTTCCGCTACTCCGGAAGGCCCGGTTAAACCTTGCTCCATGCGGTATTTTTCGAGGGAATCGTTCACATCTTCCGCCACTAGCCGCAAAGCCAGCTCCCGTAATTTTCCGATGTTGCTTCGCTCAAACAACATGGGCGAGGAGTCACCGTTGACATGCCCCTCCTCCAGCCGTTTCAGTATCGTTTCCGGCGATACGTCGATCAATTGGACTTCATCCGCCATCTCCAATGTGTTTGCCGGGACGGTTTCCTCCACCACGACACCGGTCCATTTTCTCGCCAGTTCCGTCGCGCCGTCGAGTTCGTACACGTTGACGGTTGTGATTACGCTGATGCCATGATTCAGCAAAAATTGGATGTCATCCAGACGTGTCGGAAACTGTGCTCCTTCCCGATTGCGATGGGCAAGCCCGTCAACTAATACCACTTCCGGATTGCGTTTGACCAGCGCCTCGAGGTTCAAGTCCTTACGCTCCATTCCATCCTTGATCCAGTGAATGCTGGGTACACGTTCCAAGTCTCCGAGTTGCTCCACCGTTTCCGGCCGCTGTCTTGTCGAAACCGCACAAATGACGACATCGATTCCCTGCTGCTTCAAATGCTGACCTTCCTGAAGCATGTGGTACGTTTTACCCGAACCGCTGACCGCGCCGATATAGATTTTGAGCCGACCACGGTGTAGCTTGGAAATGGAGTACAGGATTTCTTCCGGCGTCTTCCTGCGAAAACTTCCCACTCTTGTTCCCCCCTTGCGCAAGCTCTTTACTAAAATGCGATAACCCCGCCTATTTGGCCATAGGCAGGGCTCGCAGATGATATTTAACTATTTCATAAGTTCGCGCAGCGCGATGTTCAATTTCAACACATTGACTCTTGGATCCCCGAAAATCCCCAAATCCCGTCCTTCGGTATGTTCTTGTACCAGTTTCTCGAGCTCGCTCGAAGACAAACCGGTCAACTTGCTGATACGCGGAATTTGCACGTTGGCGGATTCTGGCGTAATATGGGGATCCAGCCCTGAACCGGAGTTCGTGATTAAGGCAATCGGCAATTGGCTAACAGGAACGTCCGGATTGTTTGCCTTCCACGCTTCAACGGATTCTTCCGTCCTTTTCAGCAAGTCCGGGTTCGATGGCCCGTAATTGTTGGAACCGGAGGCTTCCGCTTTGTATTCAATGCTGGAGACCCGGCCTTGAAAATATTTTGGATCGGTAAAGTTTTGCCCGATTAATTCGGAACCGATGATTTCTCCGCTGCTGCTTTTGATCAAACTGCCGTTAGCCTGATCTGACATCAAAAGTTGCGCGATGCCGGTGCAAACGAGCGGATACACAATTCCGCATAGCAATATGAACAACAAACTGAGCCGAATCATGGAAAACAAGTAAGATCCGCGGGAAAGTCCCTGAACATGCTGCTCTGAATGATTCATTCCATTTCAATCCTCTCTGTATTCCGTTTCAACTACACCCATAAGTGAACGACCATGTCGATCAATTTAATCCCGACGAACGGCGCGATGACACCGCCCAATCCATAAATAAGCAGGTTCCGGCTGAGCAATTGGGCGGAACTCATCGGTTTGTAGGCAACGCCCTTCATGGCCAACGGAATAAGCAACGGGATAATGATCGCATTAAACACAAGCGCCGACAAAATGGCCGACATTGGTGATCCGAGTCCCATTACATTCAATACGTTCATTTCCGGAATCGCCTGCATGAACATGGCCGGGATAATGGCAAAATATTTGGCGATGTCGTTCGCCACGCTGAAGGTGGTCAGAGCGCCGCGCGTCATTAGCAGTTGCTTGCCGATCGCTACGACTTCAATGATCTTCGACGGATCGGAGTCAAGATCGACCATGTTGGCCGCTTCCTTGGCTGCCGTCGTGCCGCTGTTCATCGCAAGTCCTACATCCGCCTGCGCGAGTGCCGGGGCATCGTTCGTTCCATCTCCGGTCATGGCTACCAGCTTACCGGCCGCCTGTTCCCGCTTGATCACGGCAATTTTGTCTTCCGGCTTGCTCTCGGCGATAAAGTCATCCACCCCGGCCTCTCGTGCGATTGTCGCTGCTGTCAACGGGTTGTCTCCTGTACACATGATCGTTTTGATTCCCATCTTTCGCAACTGATCGAAACGCTCCCGCATGCCGGGCTTCACCGTATCCTTCAAATAAATGAGTCCGTAAATTCGATTGTCGACGGCAACGGCGAGCGGCGTTCCGCCCTCCGATGCGATCGCGTTCCCTTTTTGTTCCAAATCGGTGGGAATAACCCCTCCTTGTGCACTGACCCAAGCCTTGACTGCGTCAACCGCGCCTTTGCGAACTTTTCGTCCATTCGGCAAATCGATACCGCTCATGCGAGTTTCCGCTTTAAATTCTATGAATTCCGCACCTTCAGCCGCATTCGTTGGATACGTATACCCTTCTTTTTTCATGAGTTCGAGTACGGATCGGCCTTCGGGTGTTTCATCCTTCACTGAACTGACGGCTGCCCATTCGGCTACCGTCTCTACGGTCGTATCCCCAACCGCGATGAACTCGCTGGCCATCCGGTTCCCAAACGTGATTGTACCTGTTTTGTCCAAAATCATCGTATCGATGTCGCCTGCCGCTTCCACCGCTTTCCCTGACATGGCCAGTACATTGAAACGGGTTACTCGGTCCATCCCGGCAATACCGATTGCGGATAATAAACCGCCGATCGTTGTTGGAATGAGACATACCAGCAGCGAAATCAGAACGGGAATCTCCAATTTGATTCCAAGATAATCGGCCATCGGCGCCAATGTCACCACAACGATCAGGAAAATCAGGGTCAGGCTGACAAGCAGGGTATTCAGCGCAATTTCGTTTGGCGTTTTTTGTCTCTTTGCGCCTTCGACCAATGCGATCATCCGATCGATGAACGATTCGCCAGGGTCGCTTGTAATCCGTACGGTTATCCGGTCGCTAACGACCCGCGTGCCGCCGGTTACCGAACTGAAATCGCCGCCTGCTTCTTTGATGACAGGAGCGGATTCGCCGGTAATGGCTGACTCGTCCACGGAAGCGAGCCCATCAATGACCTCCCCGTCACCCGGAATCATCTCCCCTTGCGAGACAATTACAACATCGCCTTTGCGCAGTTCCGTGGACGGAACCACCTTCACGCTGTTGCCGGTCACTTTATTGGCCATGATTTCTTTTTTCGTCTTCTTGAGAGTGTCGGCCTGCGCTTTTCCTCTGCCCTCAGCCAATGCCTCGGCGAAGTTGGCGAACAGCACGGTAAATAGCAAAATTAGAAAAACCGCCAGATTAAATCCAACTCGTCCTTCGGTACCGAAGTAGCCCGGAAACAACGTCATTAACAACACGACGAACGTTCCTGCTTCGACGACAAACATGACCGGATTTTTCATCATGACAACCGGATTTAATTTGATAAAGCTGTCCAAGATCGCCTTTTTGACAATCTCTCCGGACAACATGCTTCTTCGTTTCGTATTCATGATCTCACCTCTTCTATTTCAGGAGCGTCAAATGTTCTGCGATCGGACCGAGAACAAGGGCGGGCAAAAAGGTCAAAGCTCCGATAATCAGTACGATACCGACGAGAATACCCGTAAACAATTTGGTGTCCGTGCGGAACGTTCCGATCGTTTCCGGAACCCATTGTTTCGCCGCCAGAGAACCGGCTACGCCGAGCAATGCCACAATGGAAACGTACCGTCCGAACAGCATGACAAGTCCCGTAGAAACGTTCCAGAACGTTGTGTTGTCAGCCAAACCTTCGAAGCCGGAACCGTTGTTCGCGGCGGAAGACGTATACTCATAAAGCACCTGCGATATGCCGTGGAAGCCGGGATTGCTGATGGCCCCTTTCCCCAAGTCCGTCAAAAAGGCAATGGCCGTAGGCGCAAGAATAATAAGCGGGTGAGCGAGAATCGCGATGGCAACCAGTTTCATTTCTCGAGCTTCAATTTTGCGCCCCATAAATTCCGGCGTGCGGCCGACCATCAATCCGCAAAGGAAGACACCCAATATTGCGTACATAAGCATGTTGACCAAACCGACGCCGTCGCCACCAAACACACAGTTCAGCATCATTTGCGCCAGCGGGACGAGACCGCCCAGCGGCGTCAACGTATCGTGCATGTTATTGACCGTACCTGTTGTAGCCGCAGTCGTAACCGTTGTAAACAAAGCCGACTGCGCTATACCGAACCGAACTTCCTTGCCCTCCATGCTGCCTTGCGAAGCGTCGATTCCGAGCGCATTCAGCGCTGGGTTCCCTCGCAGTTCCGATGTATAAACGATGGACAGGAAGGAGACAAACAAGATGAGCATCGCGCTGAAGATCACCCAGCCCTGTTTTTGATTTCGCGCGAATCTGCCGAACGTATACGTCAGCGCGGCCGGAATGCACCACATGGACAACATCTCGATAACATTGGTTAGCGGATTCGGATTCTCAAACGGGTGCGATGAATTGACGCCCATAAATCCCCCCCCGTTCGTTCCCAAGTGCTTGATCGATACGAGGGAAGCTACCGGACCGATCGCGATTTGCTGCGTCCCGCCTTCAAGCGTAGTCGCTTGAACGGTCGGACTAAGCGTTTGCGGCACTTTCAACGCAACTAGTGCCAATGTCACGATGATCGCCATCGGGATAAGCAAACGGGTGTGCGCTTTGACAAAATCGGTGAAGAAGTTGCCGAGCGTTTTCCCTTTGCTTGTCAAACCGCGAATGAACGCGATCGCTACGACGATGCCGGATGCCGCTGATGTAAACATCATCATCATAATAACAGCCATTTGCGAAAAATAGGACAGACCCGTTTCGCCGCTATAGTGCTGCAAGTTCGTATTCGTCATGAAGCTGATGACCGTATTGAAAGAAAGCGTTGACTCCATGTTATCGATGCCGTTCGGGTTGATCGGCAGCCATTTCTGGATGCGTAAAATCAAATAACTGACCGCCACCAAAATAACGTTGGTCAATATCAAGCTGAGCGTGTATCGTTTCCAGCTCATTTCAGCGCGGTTTTTCAAACCGGTCAGTCCGTAGATCAACCTTTCAATCGGTCCGAATATTTTGTCGGTCCGGTTGGGTTCATTGGAAAATACATGAAAGATGTATGCCCCCAAAGGTTTGACCAAAAAAACTAAAATCACAATGACCGCTACCAGTTGCAAAATGGCCATTTCATGCCCTCCTCAAACATATACAGATCATATTAAAATTTTTCGGGATTCACCAAAGCAAAAACGAGATATAAAAAAATCAAAACCGTAAAAACAGCAACTATTATCATGAGCGTTCTCCCCCCGATTCACCTGCAACTCGTCCGCACCAAGCTAAAAATAAGCAAAACAATCCATATACGCCACCTAGTGTTAAAATCATTGCGATATCCATCATGAATGATCATCCCTCCCTTCAAGCATGTACCCGGTACGTTTGCCTGATATGGATTCAGCTTTCGTTATCAAGCAGAAACGAAACATCATCGCTGCGGGTGTAAATGACATAGCTAGCGCCAAGTCCTTTGTAGATGAGTCTTGCATTGTTGCTGCCGGTGATGATATAGATCGGCTTGCCTGTCCAGGATCGGCAGATCTGAATGTATCGGCAAATCAAGGGCAAACTTGACTCAAACAAGTACACCTTCCCTACCGGTAACTCTGGAATGAGCCAGGTTTCCCGGTCTACAGTATCGACCATTAAGATGTGCTTGACGCCCAAATGTGTCAATCTCGACTTCTCTGTTTCATTATTGGTAATCGCTGCATAAGTTATTCCTTTGATTCGCAACGCTTTAATAAACTGCTCCCCGGTTTTGTTGGGCGCAGAGACGAGTACAAACTCATCTTGAGCTTCCATAGCCAATCTCCTCCATCCTGGTACAGGCAACAAAAAAGAAGCTTTCGGAAGAGGAACTCTTCGTCAGCTTCTTAGGCACGAAAAAACACCGTGTCTAATCACGACAATTGTTGCCTCTCTTAAAGACGCTTACGAGGTTAGCTGTCGGATTCGGGCGTAAGAGTCGCCCTACGCCGGATTTACCGGCGATTCACCCCATGAAGCCGACAAGACCGGCTTCGATTGGTTCCCCCGCTCCTTCGTGTTAATTGAAGAATTCAGCGATTGAAACGATGATTATCATGTTCACGAAACACCACAGAGGCATAAGCACTGTGGTCGAAACTTACGATCACAAGCTTCATCATCCTCTCTCTACAAGGGCCACACTTTTGAAAAGAGCTGCTTCCGCATTTACGAGTTTTGCTTATGGATTCGGGCGGTGAGAGTCGCCCTGCCCCTGCTTAAGCTTCGTATAAGCGGGGGAATTCATCCCTTACGGATCCGGTTGACTTGCTCTCACACAAGCACTGATCCGTAGTTGGTTCCCTCTTGTTCCTGAGTCACAATTAAGCAACTGTAAATGAAAAACAATTCAATTCATGGACGTATGTTACTCCGAGACAAAAAAACTGTAAAGTGAAGCATATTGTATATCCGCTTAAAAAGAGTGCTTTATGTTTGGGAATTCATGACCCTGGCAGAAGATCTTCATTTTTCTCGTATTTACTCATTATTTTGAGGTTTTTCAATCATTTTTACGAAATTTTTACGCCCAGTACCGGTTTATTTTACTCTTTTTTTACAGTAACCTAGAGAGGAGAGACACAAAAAAGAGCAGGATGTGTTTTGCTATGCATAAATGGAATGCGGTATGGATTTCGTTGCGATCGTACGTAAGCACGACTTTGCTGATCGCTCTCATGACCATGGTATTAAAACCGTTTGGTCTTGCTTTTGACTTGGTCAATATTGCTCTTATCTATTTACTCCCGGTTCTTTTCAATGCCGTCTTCGGGGGACTGCGTCCTGCTTTCTACGCGGCGATCCTGGGTGTCTTAGCCTTTGATTTCTTCTTCGTGCCTCCTGTACTGAGCTTTACCGTATCAGACTTGCGCTATCTGGTTTCATTTGGCGTCTATTTGGCGGTGGCAGCATTAACGGCCAGCCTAGCGGCCAAGCTGAAGCAGCAGGTCCTCTTTTCCAAGCAAAGGGAAGCTCACACAGCTGCGTTGTACGCGCTTAGCAAGCAGATGAGCGCGATCGCGGACATCCATTCCATGCTGGACAATTTTTCCCGACAAGTTTCGCAGACCCTTGACACAGAAATCGCGATCTATTTGGCGGATGACCAGAATACCCTGAAACTTGCCCATGAGTCTGCCGATCTTCCTGACTGCAGGCAAGAGAATACGGAAATGTCTATCGCAAAGCGAGTGTTTGAGCACGTCGAGACGGCCGGAATGGAAATTTCGCGTTTGAACGAATCTCCGGGTTATTTTATTCCGCTTCGGACCGAAGACCGCACATATGGTATCATCGCGCTCTATCCGAATGAAGCGCGAACCGGGATCACAACCGAGCAAAAGCGGCTCTTCGAGGCTCTCGGAGGCTTGGCGGCCAGCGCAATCGCTCGCCTCAGGCTGGCGGAGGAAGCCCGAATTGCTCATCTAACAGCAGAGTCGGAACGCCTTCGTACTGCAATTTTGGATTCGGTCTCCCATGAACTACGCACCCCTTTGGCAACCATCATCGGCTCGGCAACCGGTCTGATCGAGGGCGGGCATATTTTCTCTGCAGAGGATCGAATGGAGCTTCTTGTCACGATTCGTGACGACGCCCTTCGTATGAATCGCCTAGTGACGAATCTGCTCAGCATGGTGCAGCTGGAGAGCGGGATGCTGCGCCTCAGGAAAAACTGGTGCGATGTGGAGGACTTGATCGGCGTCACGTTATCTCAGGTCAAAGACTTTCAACAACATCGAAAGCTGCGCACCGAGTTGCCGGATGACGGGCCCATTATGGTCCTGGGTGACGAAGTATTGCTAGAGCAAATGTTGGTCAATGTCGTGAGCAATGCGATCAAATACAGTCCGGATTATAGTGAAATCGTCCTGTCAGTGAAAACCGGGGAAGCAGGCGTTGTCATCTCGGTCTCCGATACGGGGATTGGACTGAACGAGGACGAATACGATCGGATATTCGAAAAGTTTTACCGTTCAACCGCTGCGAAGCAAATAACCGGTACGGGATTGGGACTTGCCATATGCAAAGGAATCGTCGAGCTTCATGAAGGAACGATATCGGCGCAGCCGAAGGAACCGCGAGGGACCATTGTAACGATAACCCTTCCCTTAAACAAGCAAGACGACTTGCTTGCAGCAGCTGAAGAAAGGGGAACCACGAATCATGACCATGAATGAACATGGGGCTCGCATTTTGATCATCGATGATGAACCCCAAATTCGAAAGCTTCTGAAGGTAACCCTGCAAGCCCATCAATATGCCATCTACGAAGCCTCGACAGGAGAGGAGGGCCTCCAACAGGCATCCTTGATGTTGCCGGACTTGATCATACTTGATCTCGGGTTGCCGGGCATATCCGGCATGGAAGTGCTCGGCCGCATCCGGGAATGGTCAAATTCGCCGATCATTGTGCTGACGGCAAAAGACAGGGAGGAAGATAAAATCGTCGCGCTCGACAGCGGCGCCGATGATTATGTAACCAAGCCGTTCGGGATGGGAGAGCTCGTCGCTCGAATGCGTGTTGCGCTGCGGCACGTAGCCAAATCGTCGAATGAGCCCATCCTCCAGATCGGCGAGCTGACCATCGACCTGGCACAGCGAAGCGTGGAGTTGAAGGGAGAACGGATCAAGTTGACCCCAACAGAATACGATCTGTTGAAAATTCTCGCCTCCAACGCCGGGAAAGTAGTCACGCAGCGTCAGCTGCTCCAACAAGTATGGGGCAGCCACCACAATGAGACCGACAGCCATTATTTGCGGGTGTACATCGGACATCTACGCAAAAAACTCGAGGAAGACTCGACTCGGCCCAAGTTCATTCTGACGGAGCCGGGGATCGGCTATCGCTTCCTGTCCAGGGAGTAACAGAGTCGCTTACCTCGGCTACGTCCATCCTCCGTTCAAAAACGTAAGAACGGGACCTTCGTGTAGAAATATTGCCGTCTCCGTAAGTTTTTGTCCGATGCATCCGTTTTCGCGCACGAGAAAAGGCTAAAAATCAAAAATAGGCGTTGGATTCGGCTTTTACATTGTCTTGCAAAAAGCGTATGATCTCTATCAACAACTTCAAATTCATTTGAATCGCTGAATTCCCTAAGGGGAAACGGGGGAACCAACAGAAGCCATTAAATGGTTTCACGGGGTGAATTCCTTTTCTGCTTGGCACTTGGAAAGGGTACTCTCAAGCCCTAACCCGACAGCTAACCTCGTAAGCGCATTGAGAGAGAACCGTATCCGAGCTGCGTTTGTCTGATGGACTGACAACAGACTGCCCGAGAGCTTCGTTTCTCTGCTCTTCGGGCTTTTTGTCGTACCCAAAAAAACATTTAGGGAGAGTGGCAAGCATGTTACACGTGCAAGAAGCGGATCCACTGCCGGGTCTTGAATCGCCCGGTTTTCGGTATGAGGAGAGAATCCGTTCCATCGAAGTATTTCGCTTCGATCAAGAGTTGACCCGGCGTTTATTTTTCGAAAACGAAAAAGGTAGCGTGTGCGGATATCTGAAACTATCCGGCAACGGGTTTAGCGGTTGGGGAGAATACCGATTGCCTAATACGAAAAAACCGTTCGACCTCGTCGGATGGGCATCCGTATATATGAATCTGAAAGGTCTTAACATTGCCCAAGCCTTTCAATTGCTACAGGGTAAAGAAGAGAATTGGGGAAGGATTCGAAAAGAGTTGGCCGAATCGGCGTTGATGGACTTGTCATCCACTCTCGAGACCCCTTTTCTTTTGCCACATCACGGTGATTTTCCGATAAAACAACAATATATCATGGAACATGCCGAATCTTACGTCTCATTCTGATCTCGTAACGGAAAGGAGAAATGCATGGTGCAGGAGCTTGTAAATCAACTGAAAGAGGCCTACTTGCAATGATCGGTGAACATCCGCAGGAGGTGGAAGTAAGAGTCATTAAAAACCATATCGTGATCATTGCCAAAGGAACTCCAACAATTGAGCATTCCATCTCTGTCCATACCATACGCGGCAGAAGCATTCATCAGACGATAGTCGAAATGGATCGCGACCGATTGCAAGCGCTGTTGAAACCTAAAGTGGCTGCAATTGTCGGTTGCCGCGTCACTTCCATTCAATCCGACATTTGCATCGGCACCGGGGAAAAAATGGAGCTGATTCATCTGGATTGCGATATCGAGCACAAGTATATGCATGATTAGGTTTGAAGAGACGTTTTATTCCAAGGCCTGTCCGTCAGTTAAGTGGAACAGTATTCGAATTCATAATCGGGAGGGATAATGTTGTCATTATTGGTGATGAAATATGGCGGCAGTTCCGTAGGCGACGCCAAACGGATAAAGCGCGTTGCGCGTCGGATAGCGGACCGAAGGCAGGAAGGCCATCAGTGCGTCGTGGTGGTCTCCGCAATGGGAGATACGACGGACGATTTGATCGAGTTGTCCAAAGAAATCGCGGAGGCAACCCCTTCAGCGCGTGAAATGGACATGCTGCTCAGTACAGGAGAACAAGTTTCGGTTGCCCTGTTGTCGATGGCGCTGCACGCCCTGGGCGAACAAGCGGTCTCTTTAACCGGCTGGCAAGCCGGCATTCGTACAGAAGCCAACCACGGGAAGGCACGGATTATCGACATTCAGGCAGATCGAATAATGAATGCGCTAAATCAGGGGCGCATTGTCATTATAGCCGGTTTCCAAGGAGTGACAGAGAATGGCGAGATTACGACGCTTGGACGCGGGGGCTCCGACACGACGGCTGTCGCGCTTGCAGCAGCGATCCGGGCAGATTTGTGCGAAATATACACGGATGTGGACGGTGTTTATTCAACCGATCCGCGCATCGTCAAGCAGGCCAGAAAACTGAAGGAAATCTCTTACGACGAAATGTTGGAAATGGCTCATCTCGGAGCGGCGGTTCTTCACCCCCGTGCGGTGGAATGTGCCAAACAAAATAAAGTGAAGTTGGTCGTTCGATCCAGCTTTACGAACCATGAAGGTACGCAAGTAAAGGAGGAAACGGATATGGAACAAGGAATCGTGGTTCGTGGCATCGCGTTCGACAAGCCTATTGCGCATGTAAGCTTATTGGATATGCCTACAAACCCAAGCCGACTCGCTGCGGTTTTTAATTCGCTTGCGAATGACGACATTGATGTCGATCTTATCGTTCAAGGCGGAATAAGGAATGGCAAGGCTGACCTGTCCTTTACCGTTAGCCTCGCCGATCTGGAGAAGGCAAAAAGTGTGCTTTATCACATCCAGGCAGATGTTGGTTTCAAAAACTTGGAAACCCACTCCGATTTGGTGAAAGTATCTATCGTCGGGGCGGGAAATGTCAGTTCCCCTGGTCTTGCAGCGACGATGTTTCATACCATTGCCGAAACCGGCGTTAGCATTTACACGGTCAGCACGTCTGAAATTAAAATTTCGTGCGTAATCGAAGGGAGAAGGCTCCATGAAGTTATTCGATCCCTGCATACCGTGTTTGGACTCGACGAGCACGAATATGTCTTTGTAACGGACGTAAGTAATGAATGAATGTTACTCAACGGAAAAACACGCTGTATCTTAGTTCAATTAACACTAGAAATTAGCGGTACATTCGAAAACCTAAACCACTTAGAAAGAGTAGCACCATTGGCAGTGAGTTTTACAAGAGTGTTTAAACCGGAAAATGAAAAACAATTTAAAAAAGTAAGCGATTGTTCTCGGTTAAGACCAATCGCTTACTGTTGTTTGTTAATGATCCCCAGGCTTCGTCGTCATCAGGCGATACAGTTTCGTGTTCCGCGGGAACTTGTCGGTAAACGGCACAAGGGAACTGCCTACCTTCATCAATCCATTCCCGGCGTCAACATTGGTAATATAGGAGAGTTGCAGGTCCGAAATATTGAGAAGCCCGGCAAGCTCCATCCGATCGGTGCTGGCCTGATTCAGCATGACGATAAATTCGCTGTTCGCCAGCATAGTCCGGGCCGTATGGCTTTGCAGCAAATCATCCACGTTTTGCGTAATTCCCGTACAAAAAGCGCCATACTTTCGGACGCGCTTCCAAAGCGTGAACAGAAAGTTGGCGCTGTATTCATGCTGAAACAAAAGATAGATTTCGTCAATAATGATAAACGTATTTTTGCCTTTAACCCGATTTTGTGTAATCCGATTCAGGATGCTGTCCAAAACAACAAGCATGCCAATCGGGAGGAGCTGTTTGCCCAAGTCGAGAATGTCGTAGCAGATGAGCCGGTTATGGACATTGACATTGGTCGGCTTGGCGAACGTATTCAAACTGCCAGAAGTAAAAAGTTCAATCGCAAGCGCGATGTCCTGCGCTTCCGGCTCCGATTGCTTGAGCAGCTCCGCGCGAAAGTCCTGAAGCGTCGGCGGCTGCCCCTTATAGTTGCTCTGCAAATACTTCCTGTACACGCTGGCGGTGCAGCGGTCAATGAGCGACTTTTCCTTCGCTCCCAGTTGATATTCGCCAATCAACTGCTCGCATAACGAGAGGACGAATTCCGATTTGAGAATAATCGGATTGGCTCCGTCGCCATACTGCCGGTTCATATCCATCGCATTGATATGGTTGGGCGAAGTGGCGGATATATGAATCGTCTCGCCGCCCAATGCGTTCACCAGCGCGGAGTATTCCCGTTCCGGGTCGATCAGAATCATATCGTCGTCGCTGGCCAGCATCTGGTTGACAATTTCCCGTTTCGCGGTAAAGCTTTTGCCGGAACCGGATACGCCGAGGATAAAGCTGTTTCCGTTCAGCAATTGCTTGCGGTTAGCAATAATCATGTTTTTGCTGATCACATTTTGTCCGTAGTAAATGCCGCCCGGATGCACAATTTCCTGCGCCCGGAACGGAATAAAGACAGCCGTGCTTTCCGTCGTTAACGTCCGCAAAGCGTGAACCTTCCGCAAGCCGTAGGGCAGCGCCGTATTCAGACCGTCCATTTGCTGGTAGGTCAGCGTGGAAAACTGGCACAAATGCTTGCGGGCGGTTGTGAGCAGCGCCTCCGTATCGCTGTCGAGCTGCTCCTTGCTGTCCGCGATATGGACCATCGTCAGCAGGCCGAACATCATTCGCTGGTCGCGGGTGGTCAGGTCGTTCAGAAATTCTTTGCTCTCTTTGCGTTGCTGCTCCATATCATAAGGGACCACGGCGGAAAAATTGTTGTTCCGGTTTTGTCGCCGCTGCCAGTTGGTGATGTTCGTCTCTACACCGAGCAAACGGCTCTCCACTTCGCGAACGGCCTCGTCGGTCGGAATCGGGATGATATCCAGCGACAGCAACAAATTCCGGTTCAGGTCGCAAAGCTCGGACACCATGCTGTCCTTAATATAGCTGGCGTATTCCCGCAGAAAGATGACGCGGCCAAAAAAGTGGCCCATCCGAAAATGATCTTTTTCAAACTCGAACGTATCCGGGCAAATGTAGTCCTTGAAATCATGCCCCTTGCGCATCGTTTCGGACAAGTGGAAACGAAAATCCGCTTCCTCGCCGATACGAAAGAAATCATGGAAAATGCGCAGACGGTCGGTTGCATCCAGTTCGATACATTTGGAACCGAGACGGGAAAAATGCGATATCAATTCGGTTCCGACCCTCGCGAAATATTGACGGGCTTCCTCCACATTTTTCTTGACGACTGAAATGGTAACGTACTTTTCCTGAATCGTGCCGTTCGCGCCGATGGCCTTTGCGAGCAACATCTCGTTGTACTCTTGCCGGTACACATCAAGATGGTCCTCCCGAAGCGGAATCAGAATCGAGCTTTCAAAATCGGCCCGATTCAAACGCCGGTTATGGATCGTGATTTTCGTGGTCGCTCCGCTGTCAAAGGAATTAAGCAACTCGGAATAAGACAAAAACATTGCTTCCTTGTCTTCTCTGGACGCTACGGCGTAGTTGATATCCTCGAACCGATACGATTTGGAGAATTTGTTGCCAACAAAAAAAATCCCGTCCGGCCAGAGGGCGCGAATCGGGATGACTTGCTGAACGCCTTTCGGGATAACAAATATTTCCTTGTCCTGCTTGATGATGCGTCTGAGCGTTTTAATCACGGCTTATCATCCTTTCCTGCTCATGATGCTGCATGCTCTTTTTCAGTGCTTCAACGTAGATGTTAGTCGAATAGAAGACGAAGCGTTTTGGCAGCAGAAATTCCGATTTTACATACGCCCAAAGCAGCTGCTCGGCCGTCATGCCGTGATAGCTGATGAAACCCAAGGCTGCGCAGGGCGCGGCTCCCAAAATGCACATCCAACTGAGCGTTTCCAAGCCAAAGCGGCCGCGCAGTCCAAAATAAAGGCCGATCGCCGCGCCGACAGCCAGCACAGAAAAAAAGAACTGCCGCAAGGACAGTCCAAAGAAAAAGCTTTCCGTATAATCCCGGATTTCCCGGTTGATTTTCACTTCCATTTGAAGTCCTCCCATGAACGATTCTCGCTACGGGCTGCAGCTCGGCCCACCCTCCGGTTTAACCGTTGTTGGCTCTGTCTTTTTCGTTTTTTGCCAGCAACTTATCGCCGGATGGAAGGGGATCGGCCAAAAGCGCAAATACAAGCTGAGCGCCGTCTCTCATCCCCTGTAAATACAAGCGTTCATTCTCTAATGCCCTTGTGAAATGTTGTTTGTCCTCCCATTCCATAAACGCCGGCAACTGCGTCATCTCCACGCCGGAAAACATCGCTTGAAAAGCCGATCCCTCTTCATCGCGACATCTGCGCAACTCGGGATGGCGTTCGATCCGAGCTGAAACGTGGTCCAGCCGCCGCTGGATCGCATTTTGAAACCATAACGGAAACTCCATTGACATCCCCCTCCTTGTGCGAATGCGATCTAGCGCAGCTGATGCTCTCGTCCGGACTTCCTTTGAAGCCACTGGACGATCCATTCGTCCACCTTCCGGCTTTGAGCCTGAACCGCCTCATTCTCGAACAGAGGAATTCCCTGATCAAGAGATTTTTTCCCGAGTTCGTTCAACTTCCTTCTTTCCTCCTCCAATTGACCAAGCAAACGTGTCATCGGTCGGCCTCCCAGCGTCTTCATTAGATCGGCGTTCCTGGCTGTCTAAATGATAGAGTATCTCTACATTTTATTGCGAAAATCGGTTTATTTCATTTTAATGCGATATTCGCATTAAAACAATGATGCACTCACGTACAATTTTGCTTGTAATGTGAGGTGCATACAAATGAAACATCGAAAAGAACCGCCAGGCGACAAAAATATAATCGGCGTGAGAGTCGTTGCCATCCGCAAGGCAAAGGGGATGAAACAAAAGGAGTTTCTCGCCAGACTGCAAACGGCTGGTCTCGACATCAGTCCTACCAGTCTTTCGCGTCTGGAAGGGCAGTATCGGCTTGTCCAAGACTACGAAGTCGTTGCGATTGCCAAAGCGCTGGATGTTTCCGTCCGGGAATTGTTAGGCGAAGAATCGGAATGAAGCTACAGCCCCATCATCTCCCTCACCACCCGGTCCGCCATTTTGACCGTCCCCACGAGTACCAGCATGTTGAAAATCAACTCGCCAATGTACGTCCACACCATCGTAACCGCGCCTGCGCCTTCATCGACCGCCGGGGGAGCGGAGGCAAAGGCGGAGTAGATGATGCAGGCGAGTACGATAATCGCTCCCTCCAGACAAGCGGCTGCATACCCTTTGAGAAACGATTTGCCGATATTTTGGCTCGGCTCCCCGGCAAAGGCGGAGAGCGGAACGGGAGCGATGGCCGTATATAAATAGATGCGAAAAAACCGTCCGTACACCGAGAGTATCATCACAAAAGACAACACCATGATGAACAGACTGCCCAGAAGGGAGACGACCCACAGCGGAATGCTTTGCCAAAAGCCGACGTCTTCAATCGCTTTTGCAATGGTGTTCGGCAAGGTCATGGCCTCCGTCTTTCCAAACCCGGAACGTCCCATCATCGTGGAGATGATTCCCTGAACAATGGTAAACAGCGCCATCATGAGCTCCAGCCCGTAGGTGACGACCGCTTTGGCCAGGACAAAGCGAATAAACAGCTTGACGGCCATCTCCGGCTTTTTCATTTCGGCGAAACTGCCGGTCGTTTTCACCACGCCAATCACAAAAAACAAGACCAGTAGCGCCAATCCCGTCGCCTGCAACGCGCCGTGAATGTCGGTAATGACGCGCCAAACGCCGCCGCCCTTGAAGTCGGCCGGCGACTCGGTAACAAGCTGCCAGATTTCGTTCAT